>DASTGH010000725.1:0-7918 GCA_035719345.1 Anaeromyxobacteraceae bacterium | reverse complement strand
GACCGCGTAGTGGAGGTGCGGCCCGGTGGCCCGGCCGGTGGCGCCGACCGCGCCGATGACCTGCTTCTGCGCCACGTGCGAGCCGGTGTGGACCGCCACCGTGGAGAGGTGGCAGTAGACCGTGTCGAAGCCGTTGCGGTGGCGGACGGTGACCGACTTGCCGCAGTTGCCGTTCCAGCCCGCCTGGGCGACGGTGCCGTCGCCCACCGACCAGACCGGCGTGCCGGTCGGCGCGCCGTAGTCCACGCCCTGGTGCGCCTGCACGTAGCCGAGCACCGGGTGCACGCGGCTGCCGAACTTCGAGGTGAGGTGCGCGTAGGGGAGGGGCATCTTGAGGAAGCCGCGCCGCGCGCTGTTGCCCTCGTCGTCGAAGTAGCTCGTCTGCCCGTCGGGATCGGTGTAGCGGAAGAGGCGCTTGCGGCCCGAGACCGCGCCCTCGTACGACGCCGCCAGGACCTCGCCGTAGCGGAGCAGGCGTCCGTCGGCGTAGACCTTCTCGACGAGGACCTTCATCCGGTCGCCGGAGCGGACGTCCTGGTAGAAGTCGACGTCCCAGGCGAGCACGTCGGAGGCCGCGGACGCCAGGCCCGGGTCCTCGCCGGCGCGCGACAGGCTCTCCCAGACCGAGCCGCGGATCTCGACGTCGACCCGGGCCACCTCGGTCGTGAGCGCCACCGCCCGCTTCTCGCCGACGAGCGCGCCACCCTCGCCCGGCACCACCGTCCACTCGTCGGCCACGGACTGGCGGTAGGTGAAGCGGTGCAGCGCCTTCTCGCCCTCGACCCGCTCGACGCGGATCTGGTCGCCGGGCCGCGCCCGGTGGAAGGGGAACTTGTTGCGCAGCGCCTCGAGGATGGCCTGCGCCTGGCCCGGCGCCAGCTCGAGGCGCGAGAGCGCCTGCGAGAGCGTCTGGTTGCGCCCGAGCCGAACCGTCAGGACCGACATGCGCAGCGGGGGCGGCTCGGCGACCGGGGGCGCCGGGACGCTCGGGACGCTCGCCACCGCGACCACCTCCGGCTCGGGCGGCGGGGCGCGCAGATGACCGAGCGCGCCGAGGGTGGCGATGGTGAGGATGGCGCTGAGGGCGGCCGTCGCGAGGAGGACGGGGCCGCGGCGGGGTCCAGGGACGAGGTCGCGGTCGGCAGGCACGCGCGCGGGACTCTAGCAGGCGGGCGGCCGGGTCAAAAGACGCGAGGCGCCGTCGCCGATGTGGGAGAAGGTGCGGCGCGCACCCCGGAGACGTGGAGTGACCTTCACGTGGAGTTGACGTGCGATCGCGGCTGGGCGGGTTCCCGCGACCGGGGCGCCTCTGCCCGGGTGGCCCGGGGCGCCGCACCCGACCGGCTACAGCTCGACCTTGCGGTCCGTGTGCTCCTTGCCGTCGAAGCGGAACATGACGCCGCGCCCCTCGATCTTCGTGACGAGGTTCACCGGGCGCCGCCACATCGACTGCAAGTTCTTGAGCGTGTCGCGCGCGTAGTCGACCTTGAGGTCGACGCCGTCGTGCTTGTGGACGAGCTTCAGCTCGCCGCGGTTGTCGAAGTTGCCGTCCTCCACCGCGATGATGGGCTGGCCGAAGTTGGTCAGCATGTGGAGGAGCTTCTCCTTCACCTTCTTGAAGTCGCGCTCCAGGATCTCCCAGCGCTGGTGCTTCTCGTTGTAGCCGAAGGTGAAGAGCCTCTGCTCGATGCAGAACTCGAGCGTGAGGAACTCGTCGATGAAGGTGACGTCGTTGTAGTGCTGGCGCACCTCGAAGATCTTGCGCCGCCCCTCTCCCAGCTTGCGGTCCCAGCGGCGCCGCTCCTCGAAGGAGTCGCACTCCTCGTACTCCTTGCCGAAGCGCCCCTTGTTCCAGCGGTCCTCGATGTCCCGCCACAGCTCCACGCCCAGCTTGTAGGGGTTGAGCTGGCCGGGCGAGGTCGCCAGCGTGCCGGAGTGGTGATCGGCGTAGTCGATCACCTCGGCCGCGGTGAGCGCCTTCTGCGTCATGATGGTGGAGTGCCAGTAGGTGGCCCACCCCTCGTTCATGATCTTGGTCTGGCCCTGCGGCGCGAAGTAGTACGACTCCTCGCGCACGATGGAGAGGATGTCGTGCTCCCAGGCCTCGAGCGGCCCGTGCTCCAGCAGGAAGAGCAGGACGTCGCGCTCCGGCCGCTCCGGGACCTTCTTCGAGCGATTGAGCTCCTCCTCCAGCCGCTTCTGCTGCTCCTTCAGGAACTCGGGCGGGTTGATGTACTCCCGCATGTACTCCCGGTTCGTCTTGAAGCCCTGCGCCACCTTGTTCGTCTGCTCCGCCTCGCGCCTGGGATCGGCGCGCCGCTTCACGTACGGTGACTGGTAGTCGACGAGGTTCTCCAGCGACAGGCAACGGTCGATGAAGTCCTCGACCTTCTCCACCCCCAGCTCGTCCTGGTAGCGGCGCACGCGCGTGGCGTGGTTCGCCATCTGGTCCATCATCTTCCGGTTGGTGTGCCGGAACATGAAGTTGTTCTTGAAGAAGTCGACGTGCCCGTAGACGTGCGCCATGACCAGCTTCTGGTCCACGTCCATGTTCGACTCGAGCAGGTACGCGTACGAGGGGTCGTTGTTGATGACCATCTCGTAGATCTTGGACAGGCCGTACTCGTAGCCCTTGGAGAGGCGCTCGTACTCCATGCCGAACCGCCAGTGCGGGTAGCGGTTGGGGAAGCCGCCGTAGGCGGCCACCATGTTGATCTCGTCGAAGTTGAGGACCTCGAAGACGGTGTCGAAGAAGTCGAGGCCGTATCCCTTGGCGTACGCCTCGACCTGCTTCTTGATGTCGTGGAGATGGGCGGGGAGGTTCGTGTTCCGGTCGCGCATCACTTCCCCTTGCCCAGGAACTGCTTGATGGAGCCGTAGATGGCGTCCTTGTCGGCGATCTCGGAGAGCGACACGTTCTCCTGCGGCCCCACCGTCTCCCGCAGGTCCTTGATGAACTGCCCCGAGCCGTACGGGCTTTCCACCTGCCCGTAGCAGAAGAGGTTCACCACCGGGAGGATGGAGTTCTTGAGCAGCTCCACGCACAGGCGCGTGTCGTCGGCGCTCCAGTTGTCCCCGTCGGAGAAGTGGAAGGGGTAGATGTTCCAGGCGGACGGGCCGTACTCGGAGTCGATCATCTCCTTGCACAGCTTGTAGGCGGACGAGATCATCGTGCCGCCCGACTCGCGCGTGTGGAAGAAGGTGTCGCGGTCGACCTCGCGCGCCACCGCGTCGTGGATGATGTAGCGGGTCTCCAGGCCCTTGTAGTGCTTCCGGAGCCAGGTATCGATCCAGAAGGACTCGATGCGGACGATCTCCTTCTGCTCGTCGCCCATCGACCCCGACACGTCCATCATGTAGATGACGACCGCGTTCGTCTCCGGGAGCGGCACCTGCTTCCACGTCCGGTAGCGGCGGTCCTCGCGCACCGGGACGATGACCGGCTTCAGGTAGTTGTACGAGCCGGTCGCGATCTGCCGCCGCAGCGCCTGCTTGTAGGTGCGCTTGAAGTGGCGGAGCGACTCGGGACCGGAGGGCGCGATCCCGGTGTACTTGATGCGGGTCGCGATGATGCGGTCCTTGCCCTTGGGCTGGATGCGCGGGAGCTGCAGCTCCTCGCCCAGGATGTCGGCCAGCTCCTCCAGCGAGACGTCCACCTCGAGGATGTGCTGCCCCTCGCCCTGGCCGGCCTGCCCCGAGCCGTCGCCCTGCTGCGACGGGGAGAGCGGGTCGCCCGGGTCGCCCTCGCCCTGGCCCACGCCGCCCTGCTGCTTCTCGCCGAAGCGGAAGTGGGGGATGTCGATGGTCGGGACGGGGATGGTGATGAAGTCCTTCCCCTTCTTCCCGATCATCTCCCCCTTCTGCACGTACTTCTTGAGGTTCGCCTTGATGCGGCCGCGGACGATGTCCCGGAAGCGCGCGTGGTCCTGCTTGATCTTCAGCGACATGCGTTGGGCCCCTGGGCTTCGGGCTCCAGGCTCCAGGCTCCGGCCGGAGCCCGTAGCCCGGAGCCCGTAGCCTGGCCTGCCATGGACCCCATCTTCACTCCTTCGCGTCGCCGCGCGCGAAGATCGAGGCCACGTAGTTGAGCACGTCCGTCGAGCAGATCTCGCAGTAGGCGTAGTTCTTCACCAGCCGCTGCTTCACGACGTCGATCTTCTCCTGCGTCTCGCGATCGACGACCGAGGCCACGAGGTTCTTCAGCTTGATCGAGTCCTTCTGGTCCTCGAAGAGCTTCAGCTCGAGCGCCTTGTGCAGCCGCTCGTTCGTCCGGTAGTTGAAGGTCTTCCCCTCGATCGCCAGCGCGCCGATGTAGTTCATGATCTCGCGCCGGAAATCGTCCTTGCGGCTCTCGGCGATGTCGATCTTCTCCTCGATCGAGCGCATGAGCCGCTCGTCCGGCTCCTCGTACTGGCCGGTGTACTTGTTGCGGACCTTCTCCTTCTGCGTGTACGCCTTGATGTTGTCGATGTAGTTGGCGCACAGCTTCGTGATGGCGTCCTCGTCCGCGGAGATGGCGCGCTGGACCTCGTTCTTGACGATGTCCTCGTACTCGCGCTTCACGTCGGTGAGCAGGTCGCGGAAGCGCTTGCGCTGCTCCTCCGAGGAGATGAGCGAGTGCTGGCGCAGGCCGGCCTCCAGCTCGTTCAGCACCATGAACGGGTTCACGCAGCCGTCGCCCTTGTCGGAGACGAGCGCGTTCGAGATCTTGTCCTGCACGTAGCGCGGGCTGATGCCCTCCATGCCCTCGCGGTGCGCCTCCTTGCGCAGCTCCTTGATGTTGTCCTCGGTGAAGGAGGGCAGCGTCTTGCCGTTGTAGAGCTTGAGCTTCTGGACGAGCGTGAGGTTGTGCTTCTTCGGCTCCTCGAGCCGGGTGAGCACGCCCCACATCGCGGCCATCTCCAGCGTGTGCGGGGCGATGTGCTTGCCGCGGATCTTGTGGGCGTTGTAGTCGCGCTCGTAGATCTTCACTTCCTCGGCGAGGCGGCTGATGTACGGGATGTCGATCTTCACCGTGCGGTCGCGCAGCGCCTCCATGAACTCGTTCGACTGGAGCTTGCGGTACTCGGGCTCGTTGGTGTGCCCGATGATGACCTCGTCGATGTCGGTCTGCGGGAACTTCTTCGGCTTGATCTTGTGCTCCTGGGTCGCGCCGAGGAGGTCGTAGAGGAAGGCGACGTCGAGCTTCAGGATCTCGACGAACTCGATGATGCCGCGGTTGGCGATGTTGAACTCGCCGTCGAAGTTGAACGCGCGCGGATCGGAGTCGGACCCGTACTCGGCGATCTTGCGGTAGTTGATGTCGCCGGTGAGCTCGGTCGAATCCTGGTTCTTCTCGTCCTTGGGCTGGAAGGTGCCGATGCCGATGCGGTCCTTCTCGGAGAGGCCGAGGCGGCGCGCGCGGACGTGGCCGACGACCTTCTGCCAGTCGCCCTTGTACTCCGTCATGAGCTCCTTGAAGACGAAGCGGCACGCCGGGCACAGGTCGCCCGTGTCGGGGATGGTGTAGCCGGCCTCCGGCGGCGACAGCTCGGCGTACACCTTCTCTCGCCACTCGTGCGGGATGAGGTGGAGCGGCTCCTCGTGCATGGGGCAGGGCATGAACTCCTTGCGCCGTTGCCCGTCGAGGTTCGTCCGCTCGATGTCCCAGCCGAAGGTGTAGAGCGCGCCGGCGGGCGTCTTCGAGTACGCCTCGAGCCCCTTCTTCAGGAGCCGGGCGATGGTGGACTTGGACGAGCCGACCGGGCCGTGCAGCAGGATGACGCGCTTCTCGGTGCCGTAGCCCTGCGCCGCGCTCTTGAAGACGTTCACCAGCTTCATGAGCGCGATGTCGAGGCCGTAGATCGCGTCCTTCCCGCCGAAGTCGGGGTCGGTGAAGAAGTTGTAGCGGATGAGCTTCTTCTTGTTGTCGAGGTACTCGGTCTTCCCGTGCGACAGGATCATGTCGTACACGCGCTGGTACGCGGTGCGGGTGACCTTCGGGTTCTTCCGGACGATGTCGAGGTACTCCTCGAACGTGCCCTCCCAGTGCTGCTCGGAGTAGCTCTTGCGGTCCTGCATCTCGGCGATGCGGGCCAGCAGGTTGCCGTTCGTCACTTCCCGGACCTCACGCATGGATGCTCCCTCGGCACCAGGGCCGATACGACGAGGAGGATAGTGTCCGAGGGGTCCGGATGCAGGCAGGCGCACCCCGTGCCCCCGAAGGGCCGGCGGGGAATGTTCACGCCCCGCCAGGAGAATTTCCGCTTACCCCGGGCGGTGACGGCGGAAGAACTCCACCTGCCACTTCTGGACCGCGGCCTCGTGGCAGCGGAGGTCGGGACAGAACACGTGCGAGCCGTCGTTGCGCGAGACGAAGAACAGATCGTCGCACGCGATCGGGCGGAGGGCCGCGCGCAGCGCCGCCGCTCCGAAGTTGGAGATGGGGCCCGGCGGCAGCCCCGCCACCACGTACGTGTTGTACGGGTGCGGCGCGAGCAGGTCCGCCTTGCTGATGTTCTGCGACCAGCGGCCGCCGTTGCGGAGCATCGTCGCGTACATCACGGTCGGGTCCGTCTGCAGCCGCATGCCGCGCCGGAGGCGGTTGTGGAAGACGCAGGAGATGTGCGGCCGCTCGTCGGGTTGCCCCGTCTCCTTCTCCACGATCGAGGCCAGCGTCACCGCCTGGCGCTCGTCGAGCGTCACCCCCGGGCCGCGCTGCGCGTCCGCCTTCTTCCACTCGTCCCGGAACCGCGCCACCATCGCCGCGAGGATGGCCCGGGGCTTCGGGTTGCGCGCGAACGTGTACGTGTCGGGGAAGAGGTATCCCTCGAGGTTCGGGAAGGGCACGCCCAGGTCGCGCGCCATCGCGGGGTCGTGCATGAGCTGGAGCAGCTCGGCCGCCTCGCCCAGGCCCGCCTCCTCCACGATGGCGGCGATCTCGTCCATGCGGAGGCCTTCCGGCACGGTGAACTGGTACGTCTTCACCTCGCCCCGGTAGACCCTCTCCAGCACCTCGTCGGGCGTGAGCGGGCCCGCGAAGGAATACTCGCCGGCCCGCATCGGGCGCGGGTCGCGCTTCAGCCAGCGGGCGTAGCGCCAGGCGAGCTCGGCGTCGGAGAGCGCGCCGCCGTGCGCCAGCAGGCGCACGACGCCGTGCGGCCCGGTGCCGGGCGGGACCTCGATCACCTTCTCCGCCTCGGTGCCGAAGGGCGTGTCGCGGAACGAGACCAGGTCGGCGTACAGCTTGGCGGCGACGCCCGCGCCGGCGAGCGCGACGAGCACGAGCGCGATCGCGACCGCCCGGAGCACCCTCACGGCGAGGGCCTCCTCGCGTCGAGCCAGCCCTGGAGGATCACGGCGGCGGCCTCCGCGTCCACCACGGCCCGGCCCTCGCGCGCCGAGATCCCGCGCTCCCGCAGCCGGGCGGTGGCCTCGAAGGTGGAGAGCCGCTCGTCGAACAGCTCGACCGGGATGCCGAGCGCCGCCTCGACCCGGGGGGCGAAGGCGCGCGCCAGGCGGGCCGACGTCCCCTCGCTGCCGTCCATGTGGAGGGGCAGACCCAGCACCGCGCGGGAGACCTCCCACTCGTCCGCCACCCGCTTCAAAGCGGCGAGGTCGCTCGCCTCGCTCGAGCGCCGGATGGTGTGGAGGGCCCGCGCGGTGCGCAGGACGTCGTCCGCGAGCGCGAGGCCGAGCGTGGCGCGGCCGAGGTCCATCCCGAGGTACCGCACCCCGGGATCTTGGCTTCGCGTCCGCTGCGCGTCAAACCGGCCGCCGCGCGGCCGGACGGGACGCGGCGCGGCCCGGCCACCGCGCCAAGTCCGCGGAAGCCGGGCGCCGGCGCCGTGGCACGGCGCGCGCTCCGGCGGCGGTGGCACACGGTTCCGGAGGAGCGCGCACATGACCATGTCGGTGTCCGGCGGCGACGCGGGCGGCC
>DASTGH010000724.1:0-4138 GCA_035719345.1 Anaeromyxobacteraceae bacterium | reverse complement strand
GCGGCGACGACGTCCGGCGGCGAGGCAGGGCGAGGCGGGCCGGACTCGGCGAGCTCGAGCCGCTCGGGCTCCGGCGACGCCTCGGCCAGCTACGTCGCGGAAGTTTCGAGGCGGTGACCGGGCGGCGCGGGGGGCTTCGCGCTCCCCCGCCGTTCGTGTGCCGTCTCCGCCCGGGGTTACGACGATCGGCGGTGATACGCCGGGTCAGCCCGGCTGGGTCAGGGGCTACCGACGTCGCCAGAGCTATATGGATCGTGGCCTGGCGGGAAGATCGTCGTGGAGGAAAGAGGGCCATCTCGCGCCGTCCCGGGCGCGCTTTCGGCGCTCCTCGCAGAACTCGTTCAGGCCGCTCCCGGAGAGTCCGCAGGCTGGCCACGGGCGCTCCGACGTGGCGCCGTGATCGGGCGTTTCGAGCTCGTACGGGAGCTCGGGCGTGGCGGCTTCGGCCTCGTGTGGGAAGCGAAGGACCGCGCGCTCGGCCGGAATGTGGCGTTCAAGGCGGTGGTGGCCGGGCCGACAGTTGCTCGCGAGGAGAGAGCGCTGTGCGAGGCGGAGGCGGCCGCGCGCCTCATGCACCCGAACATCGTGACGTTGTACGACGTGGGTCGGTGCGAGGACGGTCCGTACCTCGTGCTCGAACTGCTACGCGGTGACACGCTGGCGGCGCGCGTGGAGCAAGGGCCCCTCTCCGTGCGCGAGGCGTTGCGCATCGCGGTCGAGGTCACGAAGGGGCTCGCTCACGCCCACGAGCATGGCGTCGTCCACCGCGACCTCACGCCGGGGAACATCTTCTTGTGCGAGGACGGCCAGGTCAAGGTGCTGGACCTCGGCATGGCGCACGCCTTCGGTCACCGCAAGCTCGACGGCGGAACCCCGGCGTACATGGCACCGGAGCAGGCACAGGGCGCGCCCGAGGATGAGCGAACGGATGTCTTCGCGCTGGGGGTCGTGCTCTATCGGATGCTCTCCGGCGTGCTGCCGTTCGAGCGCGGCGCGCACCACCGGTGGAAGGTGCCGCCGCAGCTCGACGTGCCCGATGCGCCGGGTGTCGGAGCAATCTTGCGACGCATGCTGGCGGTTCGTCCGACGGACCGTCCCCGCACCGCGGGCGAGGTGCTCGCGGCACTGAAATCCTTCGAGGGGGAGCTGCAGCGCGCAGGCAGCGGGACGCAACCGGTGCGGCGACGGCGCCGGGCTTCGCTGCGCATCACAGGGCTCGTGGTGCTGGCGATCGCTTTCGGCGTCATGATTGCAATCGCTGCCGGGCATTGGAAAGGGGCGCGCCCGTCCCTCCCCGGGGTCAACGCGTCGATCGCCGTCCTCCCGTTCGCCGATCTATCGCCCGAGCACGACCAGGAGTACCTCGCGGACGGAGTGGCCGAGGAATTGCTCAACGGCCTGGCGCAGGTCGACGGGGTACGCGTCCCGGCGCGCACCTCGAGCTTTTCGTTCAAGGGGAAGCAGGTCGATCTCGCGGAGATCGGCCACAAGCTGGCGGTGACGCACCTGCTCCAGGGCAGCGTCCGCCGGGCCGGGCAGAGAGTCCGTGTGGCAGCCCAACTCGTCAACGCCGCCGACGGCAGCAACATCTGGTCACACACGTTCGAAGGCGATCTGGCCGACATCTTCGCCGTCCAGGATCAGGTCGCGAGGGGCGTCCTGACGGCGCTCGAGGTGCGATTGCTGCCCCAGGCTCACGTCGCTGCCACGTCTACGAGCTCGGAGGCCTACGCGCACTACCTGATCGGGCGGCAGATGTTCTACACCAACTCGGACGATGACGTCGCGCGCGCGGTCAAGCACTTCGAGCGCGCCATCGAGCTCGACCCGCGGTACGCGCCCGCCTGGGCCTTCCTGGCAAATGCCATCACGCAGCGAGCGCTGTTCGCTGGTTTCGCGAGCGCCGAGGACAGGGAGCGGGCGGTTGCGGCCGCCGACAGGGCGATCGCGCTCTCGCCCGAGGACGCCATCGGTTACGTGTCTCGAACCTACCTGCGGCAGGCGCTGCTGTGGGACTGGACCGGGGCGCGATCCGACATCGAGCGTGCGCTCACGATGAGGAGGACGTCCCTCAACCCATACAACCAGTACTCGATCCTGCTGGGCACATTCGGCCGCACGAGCGACGCAATCGCGGCCGCGCGACGCGCGACGGAGATCGATCCGCTGAACGGGCTCTACTGGGGCAACCTCGCCTATCTCTACGTGGACGCTGGCGAGCTCGAGCTCGCGCGCGCCGCGTTCACGAGGGCGATGGAGATCATCCCCGATCGCTACCACTACGGGCTGGGGCTCGTGGAGCTCCTCGGCGGTCACGCTGCGGCTGCACTCCCGGAGTTCGAGCGGCACCCGCGTGAGATGTGGCGGTTGAACGGGATCGCCATGGCCCAGCATGACCTGGGCAGGGCGGAGGAATCCGACCGCACGCTGCAGCACCTGATGGCCCGATACGGGGAACGGGATGCGTTCGGGGTTGCCGAGGTCCTTGCGTGGCGCGGGGAGCGCGACCGCGCCTTCGACTGGCTGGAGCGCGCGCTGACGAGACACGAACCGGGGCTCCCGGAGTTGAGGACGGACCCCCTCCTCCGCCGCCTGCGTGGTGATCCCCGCTTCGCGACGCTCGAGCGGGCGCTGAACCTCCCATGATTTCCGGCACCAGGCGCCGAGCGCGAGCAGGTCCCTGGATCCGGGACGACCTCGTGTCGACGCTCCTCGTCCGCTTGACCGGTCATGATACTTATCGTACATCGACGATATGTCGATTCCCTCCGGTGCCGTCTGCCCGCCGCCCTCTCGCCCCAGGGACGAGCCCGACCTGCGCCCCGTCGAGGGCCCCGAGGCCGACGAGGAGCTGGCGGCCCTGTGCAAGGCGGTCGGTCACCCGGCACGGGTTCAGATCCTTCGCCTGCATCGAGCCGCACGTGCTGAGGCGCCTCAAGTCCCTCGTTGATCGTCCCCGCCCTGAACCAGCTCAACGTCGGCACGACCTCGATCCCCATCGCCGTGGGGCTCATCCTGATGATGTAGCGACCGTTGCCAGGCGGGGACGCATCGCTCCAGCTCCGGTCGACCCAACCGGGAGTGAACGTCGTGCTTGACGCGACTTCGCTCGAAGTGCGCCCCGCGCCGCGCGGTCTCGCCGGAAGCGTCTCCAGGATGCGCCGCACAGGCGCCCTCGCACGCTCGGCACCGCCGAGCCCGACGCCGGCGCTCCGCCCAGAAAAATGCGCCAGCGGGCGCGCCAGGGCCTTTCCCGGAGGCCCGACAATCTCGTGCTACGAAAGGAGCGACGCTCACCGGAGGTGCACATGCACGCCGCCCTTCCTGCCGCGCTCGATTCCGCGACCCTCTCCCGCCGCCTCGGCGAGCTCGCCGGCGACGAGCGCGCGCTCCAGGTCGAGTTCCTCCTGCACCTGGAGGAGTACGACCGTCGACGTGCCTACGTCGACGCCGGCCATCCCTCGCTCTGGGAATTCGTCACCCGGGCGCTCCACTACCGCGAGGGAGCGGCCTACCGGCGCATCACCGCCATGAAGGCACTTCGCCGCGTTCCGGAGGCGGCCCAGGCACTCCGCTCGGGGGCGCTCAGCCTCACCACGCTCGCGCTGCTCGAGGACGTCCTCACGCCCGAGAACGCCGCCGACGTCATGGAGCGGAGCGCGTTCAAGTCGAAGCGGGCGGTGGAGCAGCTCGTGGCGACACTCCGGCCCCGCGCCGCGCCGAAGGAAGGCCTGCGGCGGCTCTCGGCCGCTCCAGCTGCAGCCAGCGCGCTGCCGCTCGCGTCCCCGCCGCTGGCAGCGCCGCCGCCCCCGGCTCCCCAGGTACCCTCGCTCCCGTCCGATCCGCGCGTCGCCGCCCCTGCGCCACCTCGGCGGGAGGTGCCGGCTTCCCTCGAGCCGGTGTCCGAGGACACCTGGTCGCTCCGCGTCACCGTGGACGCCGCGCTCAAGGAGGATCTCGAGACGCTCATCGGGCTCCTCTCGCACAAGTTGCCGAGGCGCGAGCTGCACGAGGTCGTTCGCGAGGCGGTGCGCTGCGCCATCGAGAAGCACGGCAAGAGGAAGGGCGCCGTCGAGCCCGCGCGCAAGCGCGAGGCGTCGATGGAGAAGCCGACGCGGCGCGAGCCCACGGCCGAGGT
>DASTGH010000723.1:0-3946 GCA_035719345.1 Anaeromyxobacteraceae bacterium | reverse complement strand
GCCGGCGGAGCACGGGGCCGCGCCCGCCGAGCACGGCGCGGCGCCTGCGGAGCACGGCGCGCCGGCCGAGCACGGCGCCGGCGGCCACGAGGCCGAGGGCCACGGCGGCGCGGAGCACGGGGGCGAGCACGCCCACTCGCTGCCCGAGGTCATGATGCACCACGTGGCCAACGGCGAGGTCATGGAGTTCCCCGGGTTCTGCCCGGAGTTCGAGTGGAACTGCGAGGTGGACCTCCGCAAGCTGACCGGCGGCTGGGCCTTCACCCTGGGCGGCGTCACCTTCGACATGACGCCGTCCAAGCACGTGGTCATGCTCTGGATCGCCGCCGCCCTGCTCCTGATCGTGACGATGGTGGCGAGCCGCAAGCGCAGCCTCGTGCCGCGCGGCGTCTACAACTTCGTGGAGCTGCTGGTCCAGTTCGTCCGGGACATCGCGGTGTCCAACATCGGCAAGGCCGACGCCGACCGCTTCGTGCCCTACCTGTGCACCGCCTTCTTCTTCATCCTCTTCATGAACCTGCTCGGCCTGGTGCCGTTCATGGCCACCGCCACCGCCAACGTCTCGGTGACGGTGGCGCTGGCGCTCTTCACCTTCCTCATCACGCAGTACGCGGCCATCCGCGCGCAGGGGATCGGCGGCTACCTGGCCCACATGACCGGCGGCGTGCCCAAGTCGCTGGCCTGGCTGTGGCCCATCATGATCCCGGTCGAGTTCCTCGGCCTCTTCACGAAGCCCTTCGCTCTCACGGTCCGACTCTTCGCCAACATGGTGGCGGGCCACTTCGTCATCCTGGCGCTGCTCGGCCTCATCTTCTCCATCTCCATCTTCGTGGCACCGGTCTCCGTGGCGCTGGCGCTCGCCATCTTCATGCTCGAGCTCTTCGTCGCCTTCGTGCAGGCCTACATCTTCACCATGCTCTCGGCCCTCTTCATCGGGTCGGGGCTCGTCCACCACGAGCACGGGGACGAGCACGGTCACGGCGGCGAGGAGCACGGGCACGCCGGGCCGGGCATGGGCTCGGAGCATCACGCTTCTGACGTGGGCGGGAAGGCTCCCGCCCATGGGTAGTCGAGCGCAGCACGCGCACGGGAACCGGCGGCCCGCGACACGCCGCGTCTAACCAGGAGTCACGACATGCTGACCAGCTTCGCTCTCGGTTACCTCTCCGCCGGCCTCGGCGCCGGCCTGGCCGTCCTCGGCGTGGGTCTCGGCATCGGCCGCCTGGCCGCCGCCGCCCTGGAGGGCACCGCCCGCCAGCCCACCGCCACCGGTGACATCCGCACCTCGATGATCATCGCCGCGGCCCTCATCGAAGGCGCCACGCTCTTCGCGATCGTGGTCTGCCTGCTGCTCGCCATCAACAAGTAGCGCGGGCCCGCCCCGCCCGTCTCACGGAGCCGACCGATGAACCTCGTCCTCACCCCGGTGCTCGCCGCAGGCATCATGGAGCTCAACCCAGGGCTCACGCTCTGGACGGCCATCACCTTCCTGCTGCTGATCGTGGTGCTGGCCAAGTTCGCCTTCGGCCCCATCGTGAAGATGCTGGCCGAGCGCGAGCGGTCCATCAGGGACGCCATCGACCAGGCCAAGAAGGAGCGGGCCGAGGCGGAGCGGATGCTCGCCGACCAGAAGGCGTCGCTCGCGGCGGCGCAGCGCGAGGCGGCGGCCCTGGCGCAGAGGTCGCGCCAGGACGTCGAGGCGCTGCGCGCCGAGCTCACGGCCAACGCCCGCAAGGAGGCCGACCAGCTCGTCGCCACCGCCCGCCAGCAGATCGTCGAGGAGAAGGCGAAGGCCCTCTCCGAGCTGAAGGCGCAGGTGGCGGACCTCGCCATCGACGCGACCCGCCGGCTCATCCAGTCGTCGCTCGACGAGAAGAGCCAGCGCGCGCTCGTCGAGGACTACATCGCCAAGCTGCCCGAACGGGCGGCCTAGCGCCGACGAACGCATCGACATCCTCGGCTCCGGCGGGTCCGCCCGCCGGAGCCGTTGCTTTTCGCCAAGGAAAGGTACGCCCATGGCCCTCGGCATCGGCATCGTCGGGCTCCCCAACGTGGGGAAGTCGACCCTCTTCAACGCGCTCTCCGGCTCCGCCAAGGCCCAGGCGGCGAACTACCCGTTCTGCACCATCGACCCGAACGTCGGGGTGGTGCCGGTGCCGGACGAGCGGCTGGCCAAGCTGGCGGCGCTCTTCAAGCCGAAGAAGACGACCCCCACCACCCTCGAGTTCGTGGACATCGCCGGCCTCGTCGCCGGCGCGTCGAAGGGCGAGGGGCTCGGCAACCAGTTCCTCTCGCACATCCGCCAGGTCGACGCCGTGGCCCACGTGCTCCGCTGCTTCGACGACCCGGACGTCGTGCACGTCGCGGGCAAGGTCGATCCGCGCGGCGACCGCGACGTGGTCGAGACCGAGCTCATGCTGAAGGACCTGGAGTCGGTGGAGAAGCGGCGCGAGCGGTCGCAGAAGAACGCCAAGGCACCGGGGAAGCCGGGCGAGCTGGCGAAGGCCGAGCTCGCCGCGCTCGACAAGGTGAAGGCGGGCCTCGAGGCCGGGACCCCGGTGCGCTCGCAGGAGCTCGGGGAGGAGGACCGCGCGCTCGTCGCCGACCTCTTCCTGCTCACCTCCAAGCCGGTCATCTACGTGGCCAACGTGGACGAGGCGCAGCTGGCGAAGGCGGACGCCGACCCCCGCGTCCAGGCGGTGAAGGCGCTGGCGCACGAGGAGGGCTACGAGGCGGTGGTCCTCTGCGGCAAGGTCGAGTCCGAGATCGCGGAGCTGCCCGAGGCCGAGCGCGACGAGTTCCTGAAGCACCTCGGCCTCTCCGAGCCGGGTCTCAACCGGCTCGTCCACGCCGGCTACCGCGAGCTCGGTCTCATCACCTTCCTCACCGCCGGCGAGGACGAGTGCCGCGCCTGGACGGTGACGGCGGGCGCGCGCGCCCCGCAGGCCGCCGGGGTCATCCACACCGACTTCGAGAAGGGCTTCATCAAGGCCGAGGTCATGCGCGTCGACGACCTGCTCGCGCTCGGCAGCGAGGCCGCGGTGAAGGAGAAGGGCCTCATGCGCATCGAGGGCAAGGAGTACGTGGTGCAGGACGGGGACGTCATGCACTTCCGGTTCAACGTGTAGGTGGCGCGATGCCGGCCAGCGACGAGATGGGCGGCAAGGTCGTCCTCCTCACCGGGGCGACCGACGGGATCGGCCGGGCGGCGGCGCTGGAGCTGGCGCGGCGCGGGGCGCGCCTGGCGCTGGTCGGCCGGAGCCGCGAGAAGGCCGACGGCGTGCTGCGCGAGGTGGAGGCGGTCTCGTCGCCGGGGCGGCACCGCGTCCTCCTCGGCGACCTGTCCAGCCTGGCGCAGGTGCGGACCGTGGCCGACGCGTTCCTGGCGGGCGCCGACCGGCTCGACGTGCTCGCCAACAACGTCGGCGCGGTGTTCGCCGGGCGGCGGCTCAGCGCCGACGGCTTCGAGATGACCTTCGCGCTGAACCACCTCGGGCCGTTCCTGCTCACCCACCTCCTCCTCGACCTCCTGCGGCGGACGCCGGGCGCCCGCGTCGTCACCACCTCGAGCGGCGCGCACCACATGAGCCGGCTCGACCTCTCCGACGTCGCCCGCAGCGAGAAGGGGTACGCCGCGTTCCGCGCCTACGGCGACTCGAAGCTGGCGAACGTGCTCTTCACGCGCGAGCTGGCCCGCCGCCTCGCCGGGAGCGGCGTCCGCGCGAACTGCTTCCACCCGGGCTGGGTCGCGTCCCGTTTCGGCCTCGACAACCCGGGGCTCGGCCCGAAGCTCCTCGCGCTCGTCGGCCCGCTCCTCGCCCGGACGCCGGTGAAGGGCGCGGAGACGCTCGTCTGGCTCGCCTCGAGCGCGGAGGCGGCGGGCCGGAGCGGCGAGTACTTCCAGGACCGTCGGCCGGGCCGGCTCTCGCGGCGGGCGCGCGACCCC
>DASTGH010000722.1:0-18356 GCA_035719345.1 Anaeromyxobacteraceae bacterium | reverse complement strand
GGTGCCGGTGCGCTTCAGGCTCACCGATCCCAGGAGCCACCTGGCCAGGGCCGGGCTCACCGACGTCCGCGTCGTCTCCTACCTCGCGCCGGGGCAGCTGCGTGGCGAGGCCGTCGCGCGCGAGGTCGAGGACGGTGTGTACGAGACGACGACCACGCTCTCGCGGGCGGGCGCGTGGTACTTCCACGTGGTGGTGCCCTCGCAGCAGGTGAAGCACACGGACTTGCCGTTCCACAGCGTGGTGGCCGTGACTGCGCCGACCGAGCCGCGCGAGCCGAGGAACTGAACAGAGGCGCGAACGTGACGAGGAGGCTCGAGCTGGTCGCCGCCCTGGCCGGCCTGGCACTCGCCGGGGCCTGCACCGACCCCGACCAGGCTCCGGCGGAGGCCGCCATGAAAGCCGCCGAGTCCGAGGTCTCCCGGCTCGGGGGCGACGTCGCCAGGCTGGCCCCGGCCCAGGCCAGGGACGTGGAGGATGCGCTGGCGGCGGGGAGGGGCCTCATGGCCAGCAGGGACTACAAGGGCGCGCTCGCCGGAGCGCGCGCCATCCCCTCCAAGGTGAAGGAGGCGCAGTCCGCTGCGGAGGCGAGGAAGGAGGAGCTGGCGAAGGCGTGGACCGAGGCGAGCCGCGACGTCCAGAACCTCCTCTACGCCATCGAGGATCGCCTCGACGTGCTCTCCGGGTCGAGGAAGCTGCCCAGGGGGCTCGACCCGTCGGCCATCGCCTGGGCTCGCGAGAGCCTCGCCGTCATCGAGGCGAGGTGGGCGAAGGGCCCGGAGCAGCTCCGGACCGGCGAGATGACCGAGGCCATCGCCAGGGCGCAGGAGCTCGAGGCCCAGGCCCGCGAGATCCTGGAGAAGATCGGCATGCCCTAGGCACGGTCATCCCCGCCCCGCGGAGCTGCGGGCCTTCACCGCTCGCGACCGAGCTGGCGCAGCGCGCGCGCGTGCGCCCAGCAGCGCCACATGACGCGCGGCAGGTACATCGCCTCGAAGCGCTCGAACGCGCGCCGCGCCAGCTCCTCGCGCCCTGCGCGAGCGGCGAGGTCGCCGAGGAGCCAGACGGGTGCGATCCGCCAGGTGGAGACCGGCGCCTCGGCCGCGAGCGTCTCCAGCTCGGCGAGCCCGTCGTCCTCGGCGCCCCCGGCGAACGCGAGCACGGCCCGCAGCACCCGAGCAGGGACCGACCCGGGGCGCAGCGCGGCCCCGAGGTCGCGAGCGAGCGCCGTCTCGCCGATCCACGCCACCCCCGCCGCGTGGCGGGCAGCCGCGCCGGCGTCGATCTCCCGGATGGCCTCGACCTCGGCACGGACCGCCTCGCGATCGCCGCCGCCGAGCAGGTAGTCGACCCGGACCCCCCGGCAATGCAGATCGCGGTCGGCGCCGGGGACGTCGCGCAGGAGCGCGTCGAGCACGGCGATCCCGTCGCCATGGCGGCCCTGGTACCCGGCCGCCGCCGCGCGCACGTAATAGCCGAGCCGGCGAACCGGGCTCCCCGGCTCGGCGAGGGCCGCTGCCTCGCCCTCGACCTCCGCGGAGCGGCCCGCCATGACGCGGGCGCCGATGGCATCGAGCTGGGCGACCAGGCCACCCCCGAGCGCGGACGCGCGGCGCGCCGCGTCCTCGGCGCCGCCCAGGTCGCCCAGCCAGCCGCGGGCGATGGACACCGCATGAAGGGTGACGGGCGACGGGGCGCGCTCCCACGCCGCCAGGCACCTGGCCAGCTCGGGGGCGCGGCCGAGCGCACCGAGCACCTCCGCCAGCTGTCCCAGCGCCCACCCATGGTCCGGGTTCAGCGCCAGCGTCCGCCGCAGCCACGGCAGGCACAGCTCCAGCTCGTCCTCGTGGCGGAGGAGGTCGGCCAGCGCATAGGCCGGGCGCGCGTCGTCGGGGTGCCGCTCGGTGGCCTCGCGCAGCAGCCAGGTGGCATCCTCGATGCGGCCATCGAGCTCCGCCGCCAGGGCGCGGATGAGGAGCCGCTGGAGCGGTGACGCGTTCGCGGCGTGGCGGAGCGCCGCGTCGGCCGATGCGCGCTGCTCGCCGGTCGCGGCGCCGAAGCGGCGCGCCCACACGGCGAGCTCGTAGTGCGCGACGGCGAGCGTGGGGTCGATCTCGAGCGCCTTGCGGTACTCCGCGGCGCAGGCCTGGCCGAAGAGCGGCTCCGCCGCGAGCGCCTCGGCCCGGCCGAGCTGGAGCGCTGCCTCCACGGACCGCGCGTGCGACCTGGGACGGACCGGCTCGAGGTCCTCGGCGAGCGCCTGGAGCTCGCGGAGCGCGGCGGGCTGCTCCGCCGCGAGGCGCGCCACCATCGTCCGGAGCGGGGGCGGCGCGCGCACCAGCTCGTGTGACGCCACGTCCTCGCCGGGCCGGGGACCGCGCCCGCGCGGCGGGGTGGCCATCTCGGCGAGGACCACGCCCAGGGCGAACAGGTCGGTGCGGGCGTCCTCGGGCTCGCCGCGCCGCTGCTCCGGCGCGGCGTAGCCGGGCGTGCCGCCCCGCGGCCCATCCGCACCGAGCACGCGCGCCAGCCCGAAGTCGAGCACCTTCACCCCGCCGTCCGCGGTGAGGAACACGTTCGCGGGCTTGAGGTCGCGGTGCAGCACGCCGGCGGCGTGGGCGTGCCGGAGCGCCGTGGCGATCCCCGCCGCGACCTGCACGGCGTCGCGCACGGCGAGGTGCCCGCGCGCGAGCCGCCGGGCGAGCGTCTCGCCCCGGAGCAGCTCGAGCACGAGGAACCAGCCGCCCTCGGCCAGCCCGGCGTCGTGGAGCGTGACGATGTTGGGGTGCTGCAGCCCGGCCACGACCCGCGCCTCGCGCCGGAGCAGCTCGTCGCGCGCCGGGTCCCGCGCGCGAAGCGCCTTGAACGCGACGCGGCGTCCGAGCTGCTCGTCCTCCGCCTCGAAGACGATGCCGAAGCCGCCGCGACCGAGCTCGCGCAGCATCCGGAAGCGGCCCACGGCCGCCCCGGGCCGCAGCCGGTCGTCCCACGGCGACGGCGCGGCGCCATCGGCGGACGGCACGACGATGCGCGCCAGGAGCGCGGAGAGGTCCTCGCTCACGCGAGGAGCCCCTTCGCGCGCGCCTCCTCCACGAGTCGCTTCTTGAGCCTCTCGTAGCGCTTGCGCAGCGCCGCGGAGGTCACCGCCTCGCCGTCGCGGGAGAGCACCGCGGCCACCTCGTCCCACTCGAGCGCGCGCGCAGCCCGCAGGTAGAGGAGCGTCTGATCGCGCGGCGACAGCTCCGCCTGCAGCCGCCGGAACGCCTCCCGCCGTCCACCGAGACCCGGGCTCGAGGTCGGCACCGAGAGCGCGATGCGCGACGCCTCCGACGTCAGCAGGCGCCGTCCGCGCCGCCGGTACGGATCGCGGTGGAACCGGCCCACGGCGCGCCAGGCGAGCCGGAACGACCACGCACGGAGGGGACACTCGAAGCGGAAACGGGGGAGGCTCTTCCAGATCTGCTCGGCGGCCGCGCAGTAGACGTCGTCGGCGTCGTCCGGCGGGAGGAGCGATCGCAGATACGTCCGGAGCGCGTCACCGTGGGCCCGGAGCGCGATCGTCGCAGCCGCGCGGCTGTCCCCGCGGGCGAGGGCAGCCTTGACCTGCTCCTCCACCTGCACCGGCCGAGCATAACGCCTCGGGCGGTGACCCGGCGCACCGCCGATCGGCGCCGCAGCGCGCCACGCCGGCGCTGGCCCGCCGGAACGCCAGCCGCGCTGCCGAGCGGGCTGGCGACCGAGGCGCGAGCCGGCCTCCGCGAGGCCCGCGGCAGTCCGTTCGGGGTGCACGCAAAGCGTTCACTCCGTTCTCGTGTCCGCCACGAGGCCTGCGTCTCGCTCGACCACGGCGCAGCCGGAGAGCGTGCCTTGCACCCGAATTCGCCCGGCGTCGCCGCTCGCCGGGCGCCTAGGGCTCCCGCGTGGTCCGCTGCCTCGGGGGAGGCGCGCCGGAGGCGCCGCCGGACCGGGTGGAGAAACGTGAAGCTCGTAGAGATCCAGGGGCGTGCCAGGGCACTCGAGGACGAGGGCCGGCGGCGCGACGGCGAGGCGGAGCGCGCCGGGATCGACGACGCGGATCGCGCCGCGACTGCGGAGCTGGCGGTCCTGCGGCGGCTGGGCGCGGCCGCGAGCCGGGCGGAGACGCTCGAGGAGGCATACGCCGCCGCACTCGACGGCATCGCCACCGCGCTCGGCGTCGAGCGCGCGTCCATCCTCCTCTTCGACTCCGACGGCGTGATCCGCTTCAAAGCCTGGCGAGGGCTCTCCGACGCGTACCGGCAGGCCGTCGAGGGGCACACGCCGTGGCGCCAGGAGGACTCGAATCCGGAGCCCGTCGTGGTCGAGGACGTGCGGCACGAGCCGACGCTGGAGCGCTACCTGGGCGTGTTCGAGCGAGAGAGCAT
Organism: Anaeromyxobacteraceae bacterium; assembly: GCA_035719345.1. Taxonomy (GTDB): domain Bacteria; phylum Myxococcota; class Myxococcia; order Myxococcales; family Anaeromyxobacteraceae; genus Anaeromyxobacter_A. The sequence goes on along the minus strand of DASTGH010000722.1, from coordinate 13,955 downwards.
CCTCGCGCTCGGGTTCTTCCCGCTCTCTTATGGCGGCAGGCTCCTCGGCAAGTTCATGGTGTACCACCCTCACCCGCACGTCTTCACCGACCGCGAACGGCGGCTCGCGGGAGCGATCGCGGACGAGGTCGCGCTCGCGGTCGACCGCAACCTGTGCAACCTCGAGCGCGAGCGGATGCTCGGGATCATCGGCCACGACCTGCGCAACCCGCTGAACGCGATCGTCATGTCGGCGGCGAGCCTCCTCCGCCAGGAGCTGCCCGAGTCGGTGCTCCGGTCCGTCCGACGGATCACGACGAGCGCGGAGCGCATGGCCCGTCTCATGACCCAGCTGCTCGAGTTCGCGCAGGCGCGGCACGCACTCGGCATCTCGCTCCGGTGCGAGCCCGCGGACCTCGCGGAGGTGGCGCGGCACGCCATCGACGAGATCGAGGCCGCGTACCCCGACCGCGCGGTCGCGCTCGACGCGGAGGGCGACCTCCGGGGCGAGTGGGATCCCGTGCGGCTGGGAGAGGTGCTGTCGAACCTCGTCCTGAACGCACTCCAGCACGGCGGGCTCGAGCCGGTCACCGTCCGCCTCCGCGGCTCCGGCGGCGACGTGACCGCGGAGGTGCACAACCGCGGCAGCCCGATCCCCGGCGCGCTGCTACCTCACCTGTTCGACCCCTTCCGGCGCGGCGTGGCGGGTCCGCCCAGCGCCCACCGCGGTGTCGGACTCGGCCTGTTCGTCTCGCGCGAGATCGTTCGCGCGCACGGCGGGATCGTCGCGGTGACGTCCACGGCCGCCGACGGTACGACCTTCGCCGTGACGCTGCCGCGCCGCCGTGCGGCGCGTGCCTGACCCGTGACTCCCTCTCCCCGGCGCTGCCGGGGAGAGGGCGCTGGCTCAGGTGGACCCTCGCGCCAGCGAACGGCCGCGTCGGGCCGGGGCGCACGTCACGGGATCAGCGCTACAGCGCCTGCGGCGAGCAGAAGCCCTGGAAGCAGAGCAGGCTCTGCGCGCAGTCCCCGTCGGAGACGCAGGGCGCGCCCTGCGGTCCAGCCTGGCACACCTGCTCGACGCAGGCGTTCGAGCGGCACTCGCCGTCCGCGCTGCAGGTGTCGCCCGGGTTCTTCGCCGTCGGCGGAGCGGCACAGGTGCCCTCGGCGTCGCAGGCGCCGCTCGCGCAGTCGGGCGCGCCGGGCGGCCCGGGCGCAGACGTTCGCGCTGCACACCGTCGTGAGGCACTCGCGGCCCTCGTTGCACGCCTCGCCGGTGGGCGTGGGAGCGGGAGCCGGCGGCGTTCCGGCGCCCTCACCCGTCCCGCCGCATCCCACGTCGCTCGCCTCGGTCCGCTTCACGCGGATCACCGGGCGCAGGATCCACTCGTCGCCGCCGGAGGCCGGGTGGAACCAGATGGACTTCTTGCCATCGAGCTCCAGCGTGACGCTCGCGCGGTTGCACGCCGAGACCGTCCACGGACCGTGGATCTTGATGCCGGACTGGTAGCCGCTCGGCACCTTCAGCGGCGCCGTCGTGTCGTCCGGGAAGACGACCTGGTTGCCGTCCTGCGCGACGAGCAGCCGCACCTGCGTCACGGTCCCCGGGTCGAGGGTGACGAGCCCGAGCGCGAGCGCGTTGGAGGGATCGCTGAGCTTCAGCACGTCGATCGGCCCCGGCGCGGTGGTGCCGATCGTCTTCCAGCCGATGCCCGCCACGTGAGCGGTGACCTGCGTCACGTTCACGATGACCGCCTTCACCTGCGGCACGGCGCCGACCGGCGTGCCGGGCGCGACCTGCTGGGAAGGCGAGGCCGTGGTCGCCGTCATGGTGACCGCGAGCTGGGCCTTGCCGCTCGGCGGCGGGTTCTGCACCTGGTTCGCCGTCTGCGCCCCGGGCCCGCAAGCAGCGGCGAGCAGGGCTCCAGCGAAGGTCGCGGCGATCCGGCGTGTGGAGCGATGTGTGGTCATGGATTCCTCCCTGGTACACCATTAGTGTACCACGAGGAGAGGACGCGCGAGCGAGGACTTCGGCCACGCCGCCGCGGCGGCGATGTCGCCAGACCACCCACCGCAGCGGCCCGGCACTCACCTCCGGCAGCTTCACGGTACCGAAGCCGTGATTCTCGGCGCCTGTTCCTGACGTCCCGACGCCGTCGACGGGCTCGACCGCAGCGCGCCCCCATGGTCGCTGGCGCACGTGGCGCAGCTCCCGGTGCACAGGATCATGGCGAGGATACCCGGGAGCACGACGCCCACGGCCAGCTCCAGTGCGAGCTTCATGGTGGACCTCCCCCGAAGGAGCCGGCGAACGCGCCGACCTCTCCCTGCCCAGCCTTTCCGTTCACGAAGGGGACGCGTGCGGCCGCGCATCGTGACGAGCGTGAGCCACGATTCGGTGAGCCTGCAGGTGCGGTGCGGGTTAACGGTCACGGATGCCGCCCGGATCCGGCCTTCGCCCCGTGGACAGGCTCGAGGTGTGCGTCGTCGTCGACAACGTCCTCGACCTGCTTTCCACCGTCCCGCAGTCGGTCACCTCGGAGCTGCCGAACCTGATCGGCGCGGGAGCGACCGAGCTGTCGGGGGCGTGCAGCTGTTGCGCAGCGTGGGGGTTGTCGCTCCTGATCCGGACCTCCGTGGGCGACGAACGGCGCACCGTCCTCTTCGACGCCGGTCCAGAGGGCGAGACGGTGCGTGCGAACGCCCGCAAGCTGGGCCTGAACTTCACCGAGCTCGACGCCGTCGCGCTCTCGCACGGCCACTGGGATCACGCCGGCGGGCTGGAGGCGGCCCTGCGCCTGATCGGACACCCGGTCCCGATGCACGTGAATCCTGGCATGTTCGAGTCCCGCGGAGTCAAGCTCCCGAGCGGCAACGTGCTCCCGATGGGCGACGTGCCGTCCCCGGCGGCCCTCGCCAGAGCCGGCGGCGAGGTGGCGAACGACGGGGCGGCGCGCACGATCGTCGAGGATCGGTTCTTCCTGAGCGGCGAGATCCCGAGGGTGACGCCCTACGAGAAAGGTTTCCCTCCGCAGGTCAAGCGCGGCCGCGGAGGAGAGTGGGAGCCGGATCCCCTGGTCATGGACGAGCGCTTCCTGGCGGTGCACGTCCGCGGCCGCGGCATCGTGGTGTTCAGTTCCTGCTCTCACGCCGGGATCGTGAACGTCGTGACGCATGCCGCCGCCGTGTTCGATCCCGTTCCGATCCACGGGGTCATCGGTGGACTTCACCTGTCCGGCGCTGCCAACGAGGAATGGATCGATGCGACGGTCGACGACCTCGCACGATTCCGGCTGGGTCGAATCGTCCCCGCCCACTGCACGGGCTATCGCGCCGTGCACCGGTTGATCGACCGCTTCGGCGAGATCGTGATCCCGGGCGCGGTCGGGCAGATCCACCGCATCTGACCGCGGCCCGACGAGCTCCCGCAGCGACGAGTCGGCGCGCGGGTTGCAGAAGGAGGGATCCGCCGATGGCACAGCCTCCCCTCGTGCCGCCGAGAAAGGAAGACCCTTGCTCCGCAAGATTCCCCACGCGCTGCTGACCGCGCTCCCCTACGTCCTCTTCGCGGCCTACCTCGCCGTCATCGGGCTCGAGGTCGGGGGCTGACGGCGATCGCGCTCGGCGGGAGGGGCCGGCTGACTGCTCGTGCTGCCCGGACGTCCGCGACCGGACACCTGTCCGCGGGAACGGGGCGCCGGACACCGTTCCTCCGGTCACTCTGGAGGGGCGTGCTGCCGGATCGCGGGAAACGCCTGCCGCGCTCGAGGCTGTCCGCTTAAACGTCGGTGACTGGAGCCGTCATGACGTGGATGATCGAGATGAGCGCGATCCGGAAGGCCTACCGGAACGGGGCCCTCGCCACCGAGGCGCTGAGCGGGCTCTCGCTCCGGATAGCACCCGGGGAGTTCGTCGCGATCATGGGCCCTTCCGGCTCGGGGAAGACGACGTTCCTCAACATCGCGGGCCTGCTCGATGAGTTCGACGTCGGCCGCTATGCGCTCGATGGCCAGGACGTGACCGCGCTCTCCGATCGACAGCGCTCCACGCTGCGTCACCAGAAGATCGGGTTCATCTTCCAGAGCTTCAACCTCATCCCGGACCTGAACGTCTGGGACAACGTCGAGCTTCCACTTCGGTACGGCGACCTCACGACGGGGGAGCGGCGGCGGCGGGTCGAGCGCGTCCTCGACCTCGTCGGCCTCGCCGCGCGCCCCCGGGCCCTTCCCGAGGAGCTTTCCGGCGGCCAGCAGCAGCGCGTCGCGGTCGCACGGGCGCTCGTCGGCGAGCCGCGCGTCCTGCTCGCCGACGAGCCCACCGGCAACCTCGACTCGCAGATGGCGCGTCGCATCCTCGTGCTCCTGCAGGAGGTGAACGCTCGGGGCGTGACGGTCGTGATGGTCACCCACGCCCCGGAGCTCGCGGCTCGAGCGCATCGCAAGGTCCACATCCTCGACGGCCGCGCCATCGATCCGCTCGAGCGGCAGCGCGTGACCGCCGCGCCAGCCGGCCCCTGGAGCCTGGACGCCTGATGGCCTCGCTCCTGCGCCATGCCCCGGTGAGAGCGCTGCGGCGATCGCCGGCGCTGACGGCGCTCATGGTGGCGACCCTGGCGTTCGGGCTGGCCGTGTGGCTGACGGCCCACTCGGTCGTGTGGTCGCTGGAACGGGACCCGATGCGCGACGTCGCAGGCCTGTGGCGGGTGGAGCTGGTGCGGCATCCGGAGCTCCGCGACATCCTCCGCGGCACCGACATGGCGTCGTCCGCGGAGCTCCCGCAGATGGTGCTCTCGCCGGCCGAGGTCGAGTCGCTGTCGCGCTCCGGCGTTCCTGCGCGCACCGCGGCCGTCACCTCCGGCGAGTTGCCCATCGAGGCGCACGACGGGCGTCCCGCCATCGCAGCGGCGATCTTCGTCGACGGCGACGCGTTCTCGCTGTTCGCCATCCGGCTCGCCGCCGGTCGGCCGTTCGAGGAGGGTCGGCGCGAGCTGCTCCTCTCCGAACGCGACGCGACCGCCCGCTTCGGCGGCGCGGCGGGGGCGCTGGCGAGGGACGTCGTCGTCGCGGGGGAGACCTGGCGCGTCGCGGGGGTGGTCGCCTCCGGCGCGGCGGAGGGCCGGCGCCTGCACGTCGCCGACCGGCCCGCCGATCCCGTGCTGTGGATGCCCTTCCCGGCCGCGCTGCGGCTCGGTGTCCTGCCGGCGCGCCGCCACCCCGCGCCACGCACCGGCCCGGCCACGGGCCCGAACGGCGACTTCGCCTTCGCCTCGCTGTGGCTGGAGCTCGCGGACGCAGACGCGGTCTCCCGGATGCGGGCGTGGCTCGGCGCGTGGGCGGCGGCGCACCCCGGAGCAGGCGCGCCGAGGCTCCGGCGGTACCAGGAGTGGAGCGGCGTCCTCGGATCGCCGCCGGCCTACCGCGTGCTGGAGCTGCTCGGCGCGCTCACGCTGGGCGCGTGCTCGCTCACGCTCGCGCGGCTGTTCCACACGCGCCAGCGGCTGCACCAGCTCGACGTGGCGCTGCGCCGCGCGCTCGGCGCCACGCGCACCGCCCTGCTGCGGGACGCACTGGTGGAGGGGGCGGCGATCGCGGCAGGGGGCGTCGTCGCGGGCCTGCTGCTCGCGGCAGGGGCGCTGCAGCTCCTCGACGCCGCGGTGCCGGTGCAGGGCGCGTCGCTCGCGCTGAAGGGCTCGCGCGTCGCGTTCGGCGTGCTGGTCGGGGTCGGAGTCGGCCTGGCGGCGGCCCTCGTCCCGGCGTGGCGAATCTCGGCCGAACCGCCGGCGAGGGCGCTGCGGGGTGCGCCGTGAGGATCGGATGGCTCTCGGTGTCGCGGCAGGTGCTCCGCCGGCGAGGTGGGTACGCGCCACTCGTCGTGGCGGTCGCGCTCGGCTTCGCCGCGTCGGTGCTGGCGACCGCCTTCGGACAGCGCATCGTCCAGCACGCCCATGAGATGGCCGCCCTGCCGCGCGAGGCACGGCTCCAGATCACGGCCGCCTCGCGGGCGGCTCGCGCTCATCCGGCCGCGGAGGATCTCGCGGCGCTCCGGGCGCTGCCGGGCGTGCAGAGCGCGTCGTGGATCGAGGCACCGCTGCGCACGACCTGGGATCGCCCCGAGCTCTTCGAGGGGCCGGCGGGGCCTTTCGTCGGATGGGTCGTCGTCGCCGACGAGAGCGCCGCCGACACGCTCGCCCTCCGCCTCGTCTCCGGCCGGCACGCCACCGGCGACGACGCCTCGGCAGCCGTGACGCCGCTGGTCGTGTCGCGCTCGTTTCTCGCCGAGCTCGGCCCGGGCGCCGGCGCCGGCACGCGCCTGCGGTCGGCCGAGCGCGCGATCGACGCCGAGGTCGTGGGCGTGGTCGAGGACTTCCTCTCGCACGGTCACATGAGGACGAGCCGGAGCACCGTGCTCTGGCCCATGCAGCCCCGCGACGTCGCTCTCCGCACGTACCTCGTGCGAGCGGACGAAGGTGACGTCCGGGGCATCGCCGAGCGGACCCGCCAGGCGCTGTCCGCGAGCGGTCGCCTCGTGCTCGTGGAGAGCACGGCGGAGCTGCTCGGCGCTGCCAACGAGCCCATGTTCCGCGCCCGCACCGTCCTGGTGGTGCTCGAGATCGTCGTCGTCGGCTCCCTGCTGCTCGGCCTGGCGGCGGCGGCCGCGTCGCGCACCGTCGAGCGCCGCCGCGAGCTGGCGGTCCTCCGCGCCCTGGGGGCCACCCGCCGGGACGTCATCGCGGCGGTGCTCGCGGAGAGCACCGCCGTCACCGGGATGGGCGTCGTGGCAGGTGGGGCGCTGGTGCTCGCGCTCGCCCGACCGCTGGGGCGCCTCGTGCCGTTCTTCACGGTGCACCCGGAGATGGTCGCCGGCCAGGCGCTCCTGTTCTGCGCGGTGGGATGGCTCGCGTCGCTCGCGCCCGCGCTGCGCGGCGCGCGCGTGCAGCCGTCCGCCGCGAGCCGCTGACGTCGCCGTGGAGGAAGCCATGTCGAAGGTGCTGGTGGTCGACGATCAGGACGCGGTCCGCACCGCGCTGAAGATCCTCCTCGAGCTGGCCGACCTCGACGTCCTCACGGCCGCGACGCCGGACGAGGCACTGGTCCTGGTACGCAGCGAGGACGTCGGGGTGATCATCCAGGACATGAACTTCTCGCAGGATCAGACCTCGGGACGCGAGGGCGGCGAGCTGTTCCGCGCGCTCCGCGCGCTCGATCCCGACCTGCCGGTGCTGCTCATGACCGCCTGGGCCTCGCTCGAGAGCGCGGTGGCCCTGATCAAGGAGGGCGCCGCAGACTACTTCACCAAGCCCTGGGACGACGGCAAGCTCGTGCGGACGGTGCAGAACCTGCTCCAGCTGCGGCGGCTCCACGACGAGAACCTGCGCCTGCGCGCCCAGACGCGGCGCGCGCGCGAGGAGCTGGCGACGCGCTACGACCTGCGCGGCGTCGTCGTGGCGAGCCCGCAGCTCCAGCAGGTCGTGGCCCTTGCGGTCCAGGTGGCCGGTTCGGACGTCCCGGTGCTCATCACCGGCCCGAACGGCTCGGGAAAGGAGAAGATCGCGGAGATCGTCCAGGCGAACTCCCGGCGCAAGGCGGGACCGTTCGTGAAGGTGAACGCGGGTGCGCTCCCCGACGACCTGCTCGAGGCGGAGCTGTTCGGGGCCGAGCCGGGCGCGTACACCGGGTCCACGAAGGTGCGCGTGGGACGCTTCGAGGCGGCCCACGGCGGGACGCTCTTCCTCGACGAGATCGCGAACCTCTCGGCCGCGGGCCAGGCGAAGCTCCTGCGCGTGCTGCAGACCGGCGAGTTCGAGCGCCTCGGCAGCAGCCAGACGCGCAAGGCCGACTTCCGCCTCCTCAGCGCCACCAACGCGGACCTCAGGGCGATGATCCGCGCCGGCACGTTTCGCGAGGACCTCTACTTCCGGCTCAACGTCATCGAGCTCAGGGTGCCGCCTCTCGCCGAGCGGCCCGACGACATCCTGCCGCTCGCCGAGCAGCTCCTCGCGGGCGAGACGGGAGGCGGAGCCGCCCCGCTCTCGCTCGGCAGCGCGGCGCGCGCGGCGCTCCTCGCCCACGACTGGCCCGGGAACGTGCGGGAGTTGCAGAACCGCATCGCCCGCGCGCGCGTCGTGACCCGGCATGGGCAGGTGGAGCCCTCCGACCTCGGCCTGGACGCCGCCTCGTTGACGGCCGAGGCCCAGCGCGCGGCGCCCGCGGCGCCTGCCCACGAGCGCGAGGATCTCGAGGCAGCCCTCGACCGCGCCCACGGGGTCGTCTCGCGCGCCGCGGCGGAGCTGGGGCTGAGCCGACAGGCGCTCTACCGCCGCATGGAGCGCCACGGCATCTCCATCGAGCGCCGCGCGAGGAGGTGACGCGTGAGCGCGGCGCACGGTCGCCAGCTGCTGGCCCGGAGCGGGTGGGTCGTCGTCGGCGCCTCGGCCGCGGGCGGCGCCGGAGCCTGGCTCGCGACCTCCTCGGGAGAGTCGCCCTGGGGAACGGCGCTCGCGGCCTGTCTGGCCGCGCTCGGCGGCGGGCTCGCGTCCGGCTTCCTGTTGCTGCGGCCTTTCCACGCCGTCCTCGATGCGTTCGATGCCGCGCTCGTCAGCTACCGCGACGGGGACTTCAGCGTGCGGGTGGCGGACGTGCCCGCCGCGCGCGGCCTCGTCCGGCGCTTCAACGATCTCGCCGAGCAGCTCAGGCGCGAGCGGAACACGGTCTACCAGAAGGAGCTCATGCTGGAGACGGTGCTCGAGGCGACCACGTTCGCGGTGGTGCTCTGCCAGGACCCGGGCACGATCGTGTACGCCAACGGCGCGGCGCGCGAGCTGTTCGCGCGAGGACGGCCGATCGCCGGCGAGGGCTTCGGACCGATCCTGGAGCGGGTCGCGCCCGGGCTGCACACCGACGGCGCGCCCGACGGCGCGCTGCTTCGCATCGAGGGCGCGGACGGCCCTCGGATCCTGCACGCCTCGACGCGATGGTTCGAGCTGAACGGTGAGCGGCACACGCTCCACATCTTCAAGTCGATGACGCGGGAGGTGGCGCGACAGGAGGTCGAGGTGTGGAAGCGGACGATCCGCGTGGTCAGCCACGAGGTGGACAACTCGCTCGCCCCCGTCGCCTCGCTCGTCTCCTCCGCGCTCGCCATCCTGGAGCGCCCCGAGCACGCGCACCGCCTCCGCGAGGTCCTCGGGACCGTGCAGGAACGGACGAGCCACCTGCGGACCTTCCTCGACGGCTACGCGCGCCTGGCGCGCCTGCCCGCGCCTCGCCCCGCGCCGGTGGAGTGGCCGAGGTTCGTGGCATCGCTGAGCGCGCTCTACCCCTTCGCGCTCGCGGCACCGCTCCCGTCCGAGCCCGGCTGGTTCGACGCCGGGCAGCTGCAGCAGGTCCTCGTCAATCTCCTCAAGAACGCCGTCGAGTCGGGGAGCGCCCACGACCAGATCGTGCTGCGGGTCGAGCAGGATGCCGGGGCCATCGAGATGGCGGTCCTCGATCGCGGGTCCGGCCTGTCCGACGAGGCGCTCGCTCGAGCGCGGCAGCTCTTCTTCACGACGAAGAAGAGCGGCTCCGGGCTCGGGCTCGCGCTCTCGCGCGAGATCGTCGAGGCCCACGGCGGGCAGCTCGCGCTGGAGCGCAGGACCGACGGCGGCACCGCCGCCACCGTCCGGCTCCCTCTCCCGCCATCGTCCCTCGCCGGCGGCGCGGAGCAGCCGTAGCACGTGTCCGCGGTGCCCACCCGGACAGGGCCATCGGACACGCGTCCGGTGTCCGCGGACGAGATCGAGCCGTGAATCCGCCGGGATCGCGCTGGTGTCGCCGTTGCAATCGCGGGCGGCATGACCTCGCTCGTCGCCCTCGTCCTCCTGGCCGCCGCGACTCCTGCGCCCGAGCCCATCTCCCCTCCCCGGCTCCTCGCCGAGCCGCCTCGCCCCGGGTACCCGGCGGCCCAGACCGGCGCCGCGCGCGTCGTCCTCCAGCTCACCGTCGATGCGACCGGCGAGGTCCGCGACGTCCAGGTCGTGTCGCCGGAGCAGCCGCCGTTCGACGCGGTCGCGTCCGCCGAGGCACGAGCGCTCCGCTTCGCGCCCGCCACGCGGGAGGGGAAGCCGATCGCGGTCCGGATCCAGTACGCCTTCCAGTTCGAGCCGCCCGCCGCGGCGCCCGCCGGCGAGCTCTCGGGGACGGTCCGGGAGCGCGGGACGCGACGCAGGCTCTCCGGCATCGAGGTCGCGATCGGCGACCGGGCCGCCGTCACCGATGCGCAGGGGCGGTTCGAGCTCGGCGAGGTCGCGGCCGGCGCGCAGCACGTGGTGATCGCGGCGCCGAGCTACCGCCGCCTGGAGCTGACCGAGCCGATCGCGGACGGGCAGCGCCTCGAGGTCGCCTACCTGCTCGATCCCGTCGACGCCAGCCCGTACGAGGCGACCGTGACCGGCGAGCGCACCCGCCGCGAGGTCTCGAAGACGTCCATCAGCACGGCCGAGACCGAGCGCGTGCCCGGCACGCGCGGCGACGCGCTCAAGATCGTCGAGGACCTGCCCGGCGTGGCGCGCACGAGCCCGATCGGCGGCGGCCAGCTCGTGATCCGCGGGAGCAAGCCGGGCGACTCGCTCGTCTACCTCGACGGTGAGCGGATCCCGCTCCTCTACCACTTCTTCGCGCTGTCGAGCACCGTCAACTCCGACCTGCTCGCCGGCATCGACTTCGTCCCCGGGAACTTCGGTGCGAGCTACGGCGACCTCACCGGCGGCCTCGTGGAAGTGCGGACGCGGCCGTCGCGCGACGAGCTGCACGGCTACGCCAACCTCAACGCGCTCGAGGGCAGCCTCCTCTTCGAGGGCCCCATCGCGCCCGGTCTCACCTTCGCCGCCGCCGGTCGCCGGAGCTACATGGACGCGGTGCTGGGGGCGGTGGTCGACAGTTCCCAGTTCCGCTTCACGGCCGCGCCCCGTTACCACGACGCGCAGGTCCGCCTCGACTGGGCGCCTCCGGGGAGCGCGCACCGGCTCTCCGTCCTGGCGCTCACGTCGAACGACACGCTGGGCATGCTCTTCCGCAGGCCGATCAGCGACGACCCGAACCAGGTCGGCGGCCTCGACCTGCGCACCGGCTTCTCCCAGCTGCGGCTCGGGCACCGCTGGCAGGGCGGCGCGCTCGGCGTCGAGACGATCGCGATGATCGAGACGCAGGAGCACCGGAACACGATCGGCAGCGAGACCGTGGACGTCACCGGGCGCTCCTTCATGCTGCGCAGCACGGCGACGCTCGAGCTCTCCGAGCACGTCGCCCTCGCCGGCGGCGTGGACTCCGTCGCGTCGCAGTTCACGGTGAGCGGACGGCTGCCGAAGTCGATGATCCGGCTCGAGGGCGAGCCCAGCATGGGCCGTCCGGACGAGGAGCCGACCGTGATCTCGGGCATGCGCTACGACCGGTACACGCCGGCGCTGTGGACCGAGGCGCGCTTCACGCCGCTGCCCGGCCTGACGGTGACCCCGGGCGTGCGCCTCGACGTGTTCACCTACGTGACCGACCGCGAGCGGACCTCGACGACGCTCTCGCCTCGGCTGGGTGTCCGCTGGGAGGCGACGCCGCGGCTCGCCCTGAAGGGCGGCGCGGGGCTGTACTCGCAGGGCGCGCGCGACGCCGCCCCGCTGCCCGTGGTCGGGAACCCCGACGTGGAGCCGGAGCGCGCCTTCCAGCTCACGGCCGGCGCCGAGCTGCGGCCGGCGAGCGGCTACCTCGTCACCGTCGAGGGCTTCTGGAAGAAGCTCGACCGGCTGGTGGTGCACACCAGCGCGGCGGACGCGCAGGGCCTCGCGCTCAACGTCGACAACGCCGGCACGGGCCGCGTGTACGGGCTCGAGGTGCTCGTCCGCAAGGAGCTCGGCGACCGCGCCTTCGGATGGATCGCCTACACGCTCTCGCGCAGCGAGCGCGTGGACCGCCCGGGCGAGGCGACGCGGCTCTTCGACTTCGACCAGACCCACAACCTGACGGCGGTGGGCGGCTACCGGCTCGGGCGCGGCTGGCAGCTCGGCGCGCGGCTCAGGCTCATCAGCGGCAACCCGACCACGCCGGTCGTCGGGGCCGCGTACCTCGCCAGCACCGACAGCTACCTGCCCATGTACGGTGCCACGAACAGCGACCGCGCGCCCCTCTTCGCCCAGCTCGACCTCCGCATCGACAAGGTGTGGACCTACGACCGCTGGACGCTCGACGCCTACCTCGACGTCCTCAACGCGACGAACCACCGGAGCGCCGAGGGCGTCGCCTTCAACTACGACTTCACGCGGCAGGCCCGCGTCGAGGGCCTCCCGCTCTTCCCCTCCGTCGGCCTCAAGGCCTCGTTCTGAAAGGAATCCCATGCGCCGCCTGATCCCTCTGCTCGTCGTCGTCGCCGCCTGCAGCCCGGAGTTCGAGAAGCAATCGCGCGTCTCCAAGCTGCGCGTCCTCGCCGTCCGCGCCGATCCACCCGAGGTGGTCCTCGTGCCCGGAGCGCCGGCGCCCGACGTGCAGCTCACCGCGCTCGCGGTGGGCCCCGGAGGCGAGGCCGTGGAGATCGCCTACGCGCTGTGCGACGTCGTCGGGCTGCCCGCAGCCGACCTCGACTGTCCGGGCGCCGACGGCGTCCCCCTCCCGGCGACCTCGCCGGTCTCCGCCCGGCTGGACCTGGGGCCCCACGCCGCCGAGCTCCCCGCCGGGGTGGACGCGGTCCAGCTCGCGGTGGGTTTTCGCGCCTCGAGCGCCGGCGAGTCGCTCCACGGCTTCGCGACGCTGACGGTGCGGACGTCCGCGGACGTCCGACCCGTCCGCAACCCGGCAGTCCTGGACGTCACCGCGGACGGGATGCCCGTCCCCGACGACGGCACCGCCGCGCTCCGCGCCGGCAGCAAGGTGCGCCTCGCTCCGCGCGCCGATGACGACAGCGTGATCTTCAGCTTCTACGCCACGGCGGGCGATGTCGAGGCGCTGCGCGCGACCGCGGCGGACCCGGTCGTCGAGTGGACGCTGCCCGACGCCGCCGGCCCGGTCCAGCTGTGGATCGTCGCTCGCGACGGCCTCGGCGGCGTGGGCTGGCTGGCTCGCACGGTGCAGGTGGTCCCCTGAATCCGAAGCTCGAAAGGAGCTCGACTCATGATCGCGGACAGGCTGCTCTCGTTCACGCTGCTCGGCGCCGGCTGGGTGCTGTGGCTGCTCGTGGGACTCTCGATCCTCTCCGTCGCCGTCATCGCAGAGCGCGCGGCGTACTACTGGCGGCGCCGCGCCACGCGCGACTTCCCGCGCCTCATCGCGCTGGCGCAGGCGGGTGAGCTCGTCGAGGCGCTGCAGCTCGCGGGCGGCGACGCGATGGAGGCGGAGGTGGTCCGCGTCGCCGCGCGACGCTCGCTCGACGGCTGCGGCGCGGTGGCCGAGGCGATCTCGTCGACGATCGAGGCGCGCCGTCTGCAGTACGAGCAGGGGCTGTTCGTGCTCGGCACGCTCGGCAACAACGCGCCGTTCGTGGGCCTGTTCGGGACGGTGCTCGGCATCATCCGCGCCTTCGCCGACCTCTCGACGTCGACCAGGACCGGCGCGCAGACCGTGATGGCGGGCATCTCGGAGGCGCTGGTGGCGACCGCGGTCGGGCTCCTCGTGGCCATCCCCGCCGTGCTCGCCTTCAACGTCTTCCAGCGGCTCCTGAAGCGCGCGGTCGGCCGCTCCCAGGCGCTGGCGCACGCCATCGCCGCGGGGCTGCAGGTCGCGCGGAGGGTGGAGTAGCCATGGCCGGAGCGCATGCGGATCAGGACGAGGCGATCACGGGCATCAACGTCACGCCGCTCGTGGACGTGACGCTGGTCCTGCTGGTGGTGTTCATGGTGACGGCAGGTGTGATCGCGAAGGCGGCGATCGAGGTCGACCTGCCGCGCGCGGCGCACGGCGGCGAGACCACCCGGACGACGTTCGCGCTCGTGCTCTCGAGCGACGGCCGCACCTATCTCG
>DASTGH010000721.1:0-7100 GCA_035719345.1 Anaeromyxobacteraceae bacterium | reverse complement strand
AGGTCGGCGGTGGAGGCGGCCGTCACCATGTTGCGCGTGTACTGCTCGTGGCCCGGGGCGTCGGCGATGATGTACTTGCGCGTCCCGGTGGAGAAGTAACGGTACGCGACGTCGATGGTGATGCCCTGCTCGCGCTCCGCCTGGAGGCCGTCGGTGAGGAGCGAGAGGTCGATCGCCGAGAGCCCGCGCTTCTTCGAGGTGCGCTCGATGGCGTGGAGCGTGTCGGCCAGGATGGCGCGCGAGTCGAGCAGCAGCCGCCCGATGAGCGTGCTCTTCCCGTCGTCCACGCTGCCGCAGGTGGTGAAGCGGAGGAGACCCCGGTCCTCGACCTCGGGCGCGGGGTGGGAGGCGAGCGCGTACACTAGAAGTAGCCCTCTTTCTTCCGCTGCTCCATGGAGGCGTCCGAGGTCTGGTCGTCGAGGCGGGTGGCGCCGCGCTCGGTGATCTCGGTCGTGGCCGTCTCCGCGACGATCTCCTCGACCGTGCGCGCCCGCGACTCGACCGGCGCCGTGCAGGTGATGTCGCCCACGGTCCGGAAGCGGACCGAGACCACCTCCACGCGGTCGCCGGCCCGCGGCGGCGTGAGCGGCGTCACCGGCACGAGCGCGCTCCCGCGCCGCACCACCTCGCGCTCGTGGGCGAAGTAGATGGAGGGCAGCGCCAGCCGCTCGCGCGCGATGTACTGCCAGACGTCGAGCTCGGTCCAGTCGGAGATGGGGAAGGCGCGGATGTTCTCGCCCTTGTGGATGCGGGCGTTGTAGAGCCGCCACAGCTCCGGGCGCTGGTTCTTGGGGTCCCACCCGCCGAACTCGTCGCGGAACGAGAAGACGCGCTCCTTGGCGCGCGCCTTCTCCTCGTCCCGGCGGGCGCCGCCGATGCAGGCGTCGAACTCGTGCTCGGCGATGGCGTCGAGCAGCGTCACCGACTGGTGCCGGTTGCGCGACTCGCCGGCGTGCCGGAGCACCACCCGCCCCTTCGCCATCGAGTCCTCGACGGAGCGGACGATGAGCCGCTCCCCCAGCTCCGCGGCGCGCGCGTCACGGAAGGCGATGACCTCGGGGTAGTTGTGGCCGGTGTCGACGTGGAGCAGCGGGAACGGGAAGCGGCCCGGCCGGAACGCCTTCTCCGCCAGCCGGAGGAGGCAGACCGAGTCCTTGCCGCCGGAGAAGAGCAGGACCGGGCTCGAGCACTGTCCCGCCACCTCCCGCAGCACGTGGATCGCCTCGGCCTCCAGCCGGTCGAGGTGCGAGAGCGCGCGGGGGCGCCGCAGCGGGGTGGGCGGGAGGGCGGCGGCGGCGGACGAATGAGGGGGCATGCGGGGCGTCCGGGATGACGGAGACCGCATCCTAGATAACGGACGCATCGCTCGTCAAGCGGACGCCCCTCCGGCAGGGCGGGCAGGCCAGGGTCAGGGCTTCGCCGCCGGTGCGGGCGGCGGCGACGACTGCGCCCCGTCCTCGAAGAGCCAGGTGGACAGGTAGCGCTCGCCGATGTCGGGCAGGACCACCACGATGAGCTTGCCCTCGTTCTCGGGCCGCCTCGCCACCTCCAGCGCCGCCCAGGCGGCGCCGCCGCAGGAGATGCCGGAGAGGATGCCCTCCTCCTTGCACAGCCGCCGCGCCATGGCCCCGGAGTCCTCGTTCGAGACCAGGATGGTCTCGTCGAGCAGGTCGGTGCGGAGCACCTTCGGGATGAAGCCGGCGCCCCACCCCTGGATCTTGTGCGGCCCGGGCTTCCCGCCGGAGATGACGGCGGAGTCCTTCGGCTCGGCCGCGATGATCTTCACCGAGGGCCTGCGCGGCTTGATGACCTCGGCCACCCCGGTGATGGTGCCGCCGGTGCCGACGCCGCCGACGAAGATGTCGATCTTGCCGTCGGTGTCGCGCCAGATCTCCTCGGCCGTCGTCCGCCGGTGGATGTCCGGGTTCGCCGGGTTCTCGAACTGCTGCAGGATGAGGAAGCGCTTGTCCTCGGCCGCCATCGCGTTCGCCCGGGCGATGGCGCCCTTCATCCCCTCGGTGCCGGGCGTCAGCACCAGCTCGGCGCCGAGCGCCTTGAGGAGCTTGCGCCGCTCCATGCTCATCGTCTCGGGCATGGTGAGGACGATCTTGTATCCCTTGGCCGCCGCCGCGAACGCCAGCCCGATCCCGGTGTTGCCGGAGGTCGGCTCGAGCAGGATGGTGTCCTTCTTGATCTTCCCCTCGCGCTCGGCCGCCTCGATCATGGAGACGCCGATGCGGTCCTTCACCGAGGAGAGGGGGTTGAAGCTCTCCAGCTTGGCGACGACCTGCGCCTTGAGGCCCGCCGTGATCCGGTTCAGCCGGACGAGCGGCGTGTTCCCGATGGTCTTCGTGATGTCCTCGTGGATGCGCATGTCGTGCTCCTCGCCGGCGGCCTGGCCCTCGGGCGCCGCCGGGCGGTTCGGGTGCCGGCGTCCGTCATAGCGGCGAGCGCCGGGGCCCGCACTCCCCCGTGGCGACGGCCCGGGCCGCGGCCGCGTCCGCTTGACAGGATGGTCCTCCGCTACGCAAGATACTCCTCCGCCATGCAGGACGCCTCGCTCGCCGTCGACGGCCTCTCCAAGACCTTCCGCCACGGGCCGCGCGAGGTGCGCGCGCTCGAGGACGTGACGCTCACGCTGCGCCCGGGCGAGTTCCTGGCGGTGGTCGGCTCCTCCGGGTGCGGCAAGAGCACGCTGCTGCGCGTGCTCGCCGGCCTCGAGACCGAGTACGAGGGGAGCGTCACCCTGGGCGGGCAGCCGATCCGGGGCCCGGGGGTCGACCGCGGGCTCGTCTTCCAGGAGCACCGGCTCTTCCCCTGGCTCGACGTGGCGCACAACGTCGCCTTCGGCCTGGCCGCGCAGGCTCCGGCCGAGCGCCGCAAGGCCGTGGACGAGCACCTCGCGCTGGTCGGCCTGCGCGGCTTCGAGGGTGCGTTCCCGCACCAGCTCTCCGGCGGCATGGCGCAGCGGGTGGCCATCGCCCGCGCGCTCGTCAACCGCCCGCGGGTGCTGCTCATGGACGAGCCGTTCGGCGCGCTCGACGCCTTCACCCGCATGCAGATGCAGGAGGAGCTGCTCCGCATCTGGCAGGCGGAGCGGACCACGGTCGTCCTCGTCACGCACGACATCGACGAGGCGCTCTACCTCGGCGACCGCGTGGCGGTGCTCTCGCCGCGGCCCGGGCGCCTCCGGGCGCTGGTGGACGTGGCCCTGCCCCGCCCGCGCGACCGCGTCTCGCCCGACTTCACCCGGCTGCGCACCGCCGTCTTCCGCGAGCTCTTCCCCACCGCCGAGCCGGTCGGCGACTTCGTCCTGTGATGGCCGCCCTCTCTCCCGAGCTGCTCGCCCGCCACGTCCGCCGCCGCGCGCGCGCTCTCGGCGCCACCCTCGTCCGCATCGCGCCCGCCGCGCGCTGGGACGAGCAGGGGGAGGTGCCGCGCGGCTACCGGCCGCGCGACCTGTGGAGCCAGGCCGAGAGCGTGATCGTGCTCGGGTTGCCCATCCTCCTGCCGGTGATCGACACCACCCCTTCGATTCACTACCAGGAGCAGTACGACACCACGAACCGGCTGCTCGACGGCATCGCCTACCAGCTGGCGGTGCAGCTCACCGAGCGCGGCCACGCCTCGGTGTCCATCCCCCGCGACGGCTACGGCGGGCTCGACGTGCTGCTCCGGAACCCCTTCGCCTTCTTCAGCCACGTCATGGCGGCGAAGTACGCCGGCCTGGGCGCGCTCGGCCTCTCGCACAACCTCGTCACCCCCGAGTACGGCCCGCGCGTCCGCCTCGTCTCCGTCTTCACCGCGGCGCCGCTCCCGCCCGACGCCATGGTCGACCAGGACCCGTGCGGCGGCTGCGACGCCTGCGCGCGCGCCTGCCCCGTCTCGGCGCTGGCGAAGCGGCCGGGCGAGGTGGTGGGCGACCTCGACAAGGACGCCTGCACCCGGCACCACCAGGTGCTGAAGGACGAGGCGCGCTGGCCCTGCGGCGTCTGCATCAAGGTCTGCCCGGTGGGCCGCGACCGCCGCGTCTTCGGCCAGCGGAGCATCCGCCCGCACCTCGAGGAGCGCCGGGCGCTGGCCGAGGATCCCGGAGATCCGCGCTACGCGGCGCTGGTCCACATCCGCCGCCACGGCTCGCGCGGCGACCGCATCGCCTGACGCCACGACCGGAAGGAGGCCGCATGACGACCCGCTCCCTCGCCCCGCTCCTCGCCGCCGCGCTCCTCCTCCCCGCCTGCAGCAAGAAGGCGGACAGGCCGGAGGTCGTGCGCCTCGACTTCGCCTACTACAACCCGGTCTCGCTGCTCCTCAAGGAGAAGAGGTTCCTGGAGGACGACCTGGCCAAGGACGGGGTCAAGGTGGAGTGGACGCAGAGCCTCGGCTCCAACAAGGCGCTCGAGTTCCTGGCCTCGCGCTCCGTCGACTTCGGCTCGACCGCCGGCGTGGCGGCGCTCCTCGCCCGCGCCAACGGCAACCCGGTGAAGTCGGTCTACGTCTACTCGCGCCCGGAGTGGACGGCGCTCGTCACCACGCCGGCGAGCGGCATCCAGAGCGTCGCCGACCTGCGCGGGAAGCGGGTGGCGGTGACGCGCGGCACCGACCCGCACATCTTCCTGCTGCGGGCGCTCGACCAGGCCGGCCTCAGCGACAAGGACGTCGAGATCGTCCCGCTGCAGCACCCGGACGGCAAGATCGCGCTGGAGCGTGGCGACGTCGCCGCCTGGTCCGGCCTCGATCCCCTCATGGCCACGACCGAGGCGGAGAAGGGGTCGAAGCTGTTCTTCCGGAACCCCGACTGGAACACCTACGGCGTGCTCAACGTGCGGGAGGAGTTCGCGCAGAAGTACCCGGCCTACGTCGAGCGCGTCATCGGCGCCTACGAGAAGGCGCGCCAGTTCTCGCTCGCGCACCCCGACGAGCTGCAGGGCATCCTGCAGCGCGAGGCGAAGCTGACGGAGCCGGTGGCGAAGGCGGTGCTGGGCCGGACCGACCTCAGCCGGCCGCTCATCGGCGAGGCGCAGCGGACGACCATCGTCGCGGCGGGATCGGTGCTGAAGAAGAGCGGGATCGTGAAGCAGGACACGGACGTCGACGCGGTCGCGGCGGCGCTCATCGAGCCGTCGTTCGCGAAGAAGGTCGTGCAGTGAGCGAGAAGGTCCTTCCGCTCTCCCCTTCCCTCCCCCGCCGCGTGGCGGGGGAGGGGGTCCGTCCGCCGGCGGCCTCGTCGCCGATCGCGAACGAGGTCGTTCGCCCTGAGCGCTTCGACTTCGGCCTCGCCTCCGTTCGCCCTGAGCGTAGCGAAGCGGAGTCGAAGGGCGGGGCCTACGCTCAGGACAGGCTACGCCACGCGACAGCGTCGCGGAGTCGAAGGGCCGAGTCCGAGGGGGTCTCCTCGCGCCTCCTCGACGGCGCGTACACCGGGTACTACCTCCCCGTCCTCGGCCTCCTCCTCTGGGAGCTCGCCTCGCGCCTCGCGCTCGTCCCCGCGCACTGGCTCCCCGCGCCCTCCGCCGTCCTCGCCACCATCGCCGGCCTCGCCCGCGGCGGCGAGCTCGCCGGGCACGTGGGGACGACGCTGGCCCGCGTCGCGGTCGGCTTCGCGCTCGGCGCCGCGGCCGGCACGGCGCTCGGCGCGCTCACCGGCCACGACCAGCGCGTCCACCGGCTCCTCGATCCGACGCTGCAGGCGCTGCGCGCCATCCCCTCGATGGCGTGGGCGCCGCTCTTCCTCCTCTGGCTCGGCATCCACGAGTCGTCGAAGACGGCGCTCATCGCGCTCGGCGCCTTCTTTCCCGTGTACCTGAACCTCGCCTCGGGAATCCGCGCCATCGACCCCAAGCTGGTGGAGGTCGGCCGGGTCTTCCGCCTCTCCGGGTTCGCGCTCGTCCGGCGCGTGCTCCTGCCGGCGACGCTCCCCGCCTACATCACCGGCCTGCGCTCGGGGCTCGGCCTCGCCTGGATGTTCGTGGTCGCGGCCGAGATCATGGGCGCGAGCCGCGGGCTCGGCTTCCTCATGGTGGACGGGCAGACGACGAGCCGGCCCGAGCTCATCGTCTCCGCCATCCTGCTCTTCGCGCTCTTCGGGAAGCTCACCGACGCCGCGCTGGAGCGGGCCGGCCGGCGCTTCCTGCGGTGGCAGCGCGCGTGATGCGCCCGCGCCGGGTACAATCCCGGCGCCATGCCTCCCCGACCACACGTCGCCATCGCCGTGCTCGCCGGCGCCGCCCTGCTCTCGCTCGGCGCGGCGGCGGCGTGGGGCACGCCGGCGGGCGTGGTCGTGCTGGCGCTGGCGGGCGGGGCCGTCGCCGTCCACAGCGCCCGGGGGCAGGCGTCGATGGCGCGGCGCGAGACCGCGGCCGCGCTCGACCGCCTGCAGGCCGTCGTCGACTCCATGGCCGACGGGGTCATCTTCATCGACGCCCAGGACCGGGTGGCGCTCGTCAACGCCGCCGGCCGGGCGCTGCGCAACCTCGCCGGCGGCGGCGGGCAGCCGGTGAAGGACTGCCACCCGCAGGCCACCCACGCCATGCTCGATCGCGTCCTCGGCTGGCTGCGGGAGGGCCAGGACGCGGGGCCGGGTCATTCCATCATCAAGGAGAAGGAGGGGCGCTGGGAGACGACCTACGCGCCGGTGCGCGACCGCGACGGCGCCTACCTCGGCATCGTCATGGTCATCCGCGACATCGCCGATCGCCGCGGCCTCGAGCGCCGGCTGCTCGACGCCGAGCGGCTCGCCGCGGTCGGCCAGATGTCGGCCCAGGTGGCGCACGAGCTGCGCAACCCGCTCAACGCCATCGCCGGCGCCGCCCAGTACCTGCGCCGCATCCTGCCCGACCACGGCGAGGTGAACGAGTACGCCGAGCTCATCGACGACGAGGTGCGGCGGGTGAACCGCTTCGTCGACGAGCTGCTCAAGGTGGCGCGGCCGGCGAACCCGGTCTTCGCGACCTCCTCCATGAACAAGGTGCTGGCCGAGGCGGCGCGGCGATCGGCGCTGGCGCGCGGCCTCGCCGCGGACGCCGTCCGGCTCGACCTGGCGAAGAGCCTGCCGGCCATCGACCTCGACCGGGCCATGGTCATGGAGGCGGTGGTGAACC
>DASTGH010000720.1:0-4758 GCA_035719345.1 Anaeromyxobacteraceae bacterium | reverse complement strand
GTGCTCCGCGGCGGCGAGCGCGCAGCCCAGCGCCTCCAGGTAGAGCCCGTCCTCCGGCGGCGCCTCGACGAGCGTCATGCCGTTCCGCGCCAGGAAGGCGCGGAAGTGCGTTCGCACGCGCTCGGCGCGCGCCACGCCGCCCGCGAGGTGCACCGTCGGCGGCGACAGGCGCGGCTTCACCAGCACCTGCACGTTCTCGCAGATGGCGTCGAGCAGCCCCGCCAGGATCCGGTCCTTGCCCTCGCCCTTGTTGGCGAGGTGGGTCATGTCCGTCTTGAGGATCACGGGGCAGCGCCCGGAGAGCGGCGCCGCCTGCTCCACCGGCGCGGCGAGCCGGGCCGCCTGCTCCACGTCGAGATCGAAGCGCTCGACGAGCTGGCGGAGGAAGTTGCCGGTGCCCTGCGCGCAGCGGGAGTTCTCGCGGAAGACCTCCTGCCCCTCCCCGCGCAGCTCGAGGACGGAGAAGCCGTGGCTGCCGATCGACACGAGCGTCGCCGGCGCCGGGCCGTGGAGGAAGCGGTGCGCCTTCGCCTGCGCCTGCTTGAGCGGCACGCGCTGGAGCTGGACCTGGCGGCCGAGGCGACCGGTGACGGCACCGCCCGCGGCGCCGGCCCAGTCCCACCCGCGGAGGATCTCGAGCAGGCGCGGACCGGGCTCCTTGTGGTGCTCGACGAGCGCGCGGCGCGTGACGCGGGGCGGCGCGGCGCCCTCGGCGGCGAGCTCCACCACCTTGAGCGTCTCCGCGCCCATGTCGATGCCGATGAAGCGAGCCATGACGCTCCTTGGGGAGGCGATGCGGTCACCCGGCTGGGTGGGTGTTGCGCGAAGGGCCTGACGCAGAGCAAGCGGCGCGCCAGGGGTGCGCCCGTCACGTGGGACGGAGCTTCCTAGCACGAACCCGCGGCGCCGGGCGGCGGCAGCGCGCGCCTGGCGGCCCCGGCGCGCAACTTCTGCGTGTCACCGGCAGTAATGCGCCACGGTGGCGAACAGCGCCTCGAGGTCGAGCGGCTTCTCGAGGTGCGCGGCCACGCCCAGCGCGGCGATGCGCTCCTCGAGGCCGGCGGCGGCCGAGATGACGACCACCGGGATGTCGGCGAGGTCCCGGTCATGGACCTGCCGGCGCCGGAACTCGGTGCCGTCCATCACCGGCATGAAGAGGTCGAGCAGGATGACGCCGGGGTGCGACTCGCGCGCCACCGCCAGCGCCTCGAGGCCGTTGCGCGCGGTCCGCACCTCGTAGCCCTCGTACTGCAGGATCTCCTCGATCGTCTCGCGGATGTCGCGGTCGTCGTCCACGACGAGCACGTGGCAGCGCGCGGCGCGAGGCCTGGGGTCGGAGGGATCGGCGGAGGAGGCCGGGCTGGGTGGAATCACGAGGTGGGCTCCTGGAGCGGGAGCTCGAGCGTGAAGGTCGCCCCGCGTCCAGGGGCGGACTGCACCTCGAGACGGCCGCCGTGCGCCTCCGCGACGAGGCGCGACACCCACAATCCTACCCCGAAGCCGCCGTAGTGGCGCTCGGGGACGGCGCGCCCGTACCGCTCGAAGATCCGGGCCTGGTCGGATGGGTCGATTCCGATGCCGCGGTCGCTCACCTCGACGACGGCGCGGCCCTCCGCCGTCCGCACCGCGACCGCGATCTGCTGGCCGCTGCCGTACTTCACCGCGTTGGAGAGCAGGTTCACGACCACGGTCTCGAGGCGCAGCCGGTCCCAGCGGCCGCGCACCGGCCGCCGCACCGTCAGCTCCAGCGACGACCCGGCCTCGCGCGCCGCGTCGGCGAAGCGCGCCGCCACCTCCTCGACCAGGTCCCCGAGGTCCATCTCCTCGCGCACGAGGTCGAGGGGCCCCTCGCCCACGCGCGAGACGTCGAGCAGCCTGTTCACCAGCTCTCCCAGGCGCTCGGTGGAGCGGGTGACCATGCGGAGCTTGTGGCCGAGCCGCTCGCCGCCGCCGTCGCCGGCCTCCACCGCCCGGGCGAGGCTCTGCAGCTGCAGCTGCAGCGCGGTGAGCGGCGTCTTCAGCTCGTGCGAGGCGATGGAGAGGAACTGGTCGCGCGCCTCGACCGCCGCCTCCAGCTTCTCCAGGGTGTCGCGCCGGTCGCGCCGCATCGCCGCATCGCGCAGCTCGCGCTCGATGGCGGGCACGAGGCGGGACAGGTTCTGCTTCGCGACGAAATCCCCGGCGCCGCTCTTCAGCGCCTCGACGGCGCGCTCCTCGCCGATGGTGCCGGAGACGAGGACGAAGGGCAGCTCCGGCCTGCGCTGGCGCACGAGGCGGAGCGCGGAGAGCCCGTCGAACGCGGGCATGGCGTAGTCCGAGATGACGACGTCCCAGCGCTCCTCGAGCGCGGCGGAGAGCGCCTCGGCCGACTCGACGCGCCGCACCTCGGGCGCATAGCCGCCGCGGCGCAGCTCGAGCGTGACGAGCAGCGCGTCGTCCGGGCTGTCCTCCACCATGAGGACGCGGAGCGGCTTCATGCGTCGTCCCGGGGCGGCGAGCGGTTGAGGACGAGCCAGTACATCCCCAGGTGGCGCGAGGCTTCGACGAAGTCGGTGAAGGAGACCGGCTTCTGCACGTAGCCGTTGGCCCCGAGCGCGTAGCTCCGCACGAGGTCGCTCTCCTCGGCCGACGAGGTGAGCACCACCACCGGCAGGAGCCGCGTCCGCTCCTCGGCCCGGATCCGCCGCAGCACCTCCAGGCCGTCGACCTTGGGCAGCTTCAGGTCGAGGAGCACCAGCTCCGGCAGCGGGCGCGGACGCCCGCCGTCGGCCGGGGCGAGGAGGTAGTCGAGCGCGGCCTGCCCGTCCTCCGCCACCACCACCTCGTTGCCGAAGCGGTGGCGCTCGAACGCGCGCAGCGTGAGGTCGCGGTCGTCCGGGTTGTCCTCGACGAGCAGCACCACCTTGCGGTCCATCTGCTGGCCTCTCGCCGCGCCCGTGCTTCTCAGTACGCGCCCAGCGTGAAGTAGAACGTCGCGCCCCGACCCGGAGCGCCCTCGGCCCAGACGCGCCCACCGTGCCGGTGGACGATGCGCTGCCAGGTCGCGAGGCCGATGCCCGTCCCTTCGAACTCCGCGGGGGCGTGGAGCCGCTGGAACGGCTGGAACAGCTTGCCAGCGTACGCCATGTCGAAGCCGGCGCCATTGTCCCTGACGTGGTAGATGGGGCCGTCCGGGCCCTCGGTCGTCCCGAAGCCGACCCGCGGGTCGAGCGTGTCGCGGGTGAACTTGAAGGCGTTGCCGACGACGTTGGCGAGACCCGCCCTGAGAAGGCGCGCGTCCCCTCGTGCCAGGACACCGTCCTGCACCTCCACGACGACGCGCCGGGATGGTTCGCGGTCCGCGACCTCGGCCGCGACGTCCCGGAACAGCTGCGACAGGTCGACCGCCTCCCGCCGCAGCTCGCCGCGCGTCACGCGCGAGAGCTGGATGAGGTCGTCGATGAGGCGCGACATCCGCTGGCTGGCGGCCCGGATCCGGCCGAGGTAGTCGCGCCCGGGGTCGTCGAGCCGCGCGGCGTAGTCCTCGAGCAGCACCTGGCTGAAGCCGTCCATGGCGCGGAGCGGGGCGCGCAGGTCGTGCGAGACGGAGTAGCTGAACGCCTCCAGCTCGGCGTTCACGGCGGTGAGCGCCGCCGTGCGCTCGGCGACGCGCTTCTCCAGCTCCTCCGCCCGGCGCCGGTCCGCCTCGCGCGCCGCCGCCTCCTCGCGCCGCCGCTCCAGCCAGGCGCCGAGCGGCAGCGCCAGCGCCGTGGCCACCGCCAGGAGGTCGGGGTCGCGCGGGCGCGGGTCGCACGCCCAGAGCTGCACCACCAGCGCCACCTCGCCCCCGCAGCGCACCGCGAAGGCGAGCGAGGTGCGCAGGCCCGCCTCCAGGGCGAGCGGCGCGAGCGGCAGCCGCGCCATCTCCGCGGCCACGTCCTCCACCCACCCCGGCTCGCCGCTGGCCAGGACCTCGCCGGCGAGGCCCTCGCCCGGGCCCTGGCGGTGCGCGGCGGCGGCGCCGGCGAACGCCTCCAGCGCCGGCGAGGGGCGCCCCCAGCTCGCCGCGCGCTCCAGCCGGCCGGCGCGCACCTCCCAGACGACGGCCAGCTCGTACCCGAGGGCCGGCGCGACCTCCGCCAGGACGCGCGGCAGCGCCTCCTCGGAGGAGCCCGCCGCCGCCAGCGCGCGGGCGAGCCCGTCCTGGGCGGCGCGCCGCATCTCGGCGCGCTTGCGGCCGGTGGTGTCGCGGACGAGCTTGGCGTAGCCGACGAGCCGGCCGTCCCGGCCGCGCAGCGCGCGCAGGGTCACCGCCGCCCAGAAGCGCGAGCCGTCCTGCCGCAGCCGCCAGCTCTCCCCCTCCACCTGCCCGTCGCGCGCCGCCGCCTCCAGCTCGCGCTCCGGCACGCCCGCGGCCACGTCCTCGGTCGTGTAGAAGACGGACATGTGCCGGCCGACGACGTCCGCCTCGGCCCAGCCCTTGATGCGCGCCGCCCCCTCGTTCCAGCTCCGCACCCGGCCCTCTGCGTCGAGCATGTAGATGGCGGCGTTCCGCACCCCCTCCACGAAGAGGCGGAAACGCTCCTCGCTCTCGCCGAGCGCATCGGCGCGCGCCTGGGCCTCGCGGGCGGTGCGCCGGTAGACGCGCGCCACGCGGCGCGTCTGCGAGCGCGCCAGCAGCGCCAGGGCCACGCCCACGAGCACCGCCAGCGCCAGCGTGGCGGCGAGCGCGGTGCGCGAGGCCGCCGTCACCCGGGCGCTGCGCTCGGCGCGCACCCA
>DASTGH010000719.1:0-10196 GCA_035719345.1 Anaeromyxobacteraceae bacterium | reverse complement strand
CTCGCTTTCGCGGCGCTCGCCGCCGCGCCGGGGTGCGCGCGCGCTCCCGAGCGGCCCGCCGGGCCCGGCCGGCGCGTGGCCGAGGGCGAGGTGCTCTCGCTGCGCCCGTCCGCCGACGGCGCGTTCCTGGCGCTGCTGCGCGGCTGCACGCCGGTGAAGGACCGCACGCTCCCACCCGGCACGGCGACCTGCGAGCTGGCGGTGGTGCCGTCCGCCGGCGGGGAGGCGCGGTCCATCGCCGCCGGGGTCACCACGCTGCCGCACGGCTTCGGCTGGAGCGGGGAGGGCCATGCGCTCGCGGCGCTCGCCGCCTACGCCCACGCCGCCGGCGCGGGCGCGCTCGTCGCCTGGTGGGGTGCGGAGCCGCGCCGCCTCGCCGAGGGCGTGTCGTTCTACGCCTTCGACCGGCCCGGCGCGCGCCTCGGCTACGCCGCCGGCGGGCGGCTGTGGGTCGCGCCGGTCGCCGGCGGGGCGGCGGCGGAGGTGGCGGGCGGCGAGGCGGTCACCACCTTCGAGTTCGGCGCGCGCGAGGGGATCGCGCTGCTGGCGCGGCGGAGCGCGCAGGCCGGCGGCGACCTGCTGGCGGTGAGCGGCGCGGTGGCGCGCCCGGTCGCCCCGCGCGTCCAGGCCTACGCCTTCGCGCCCGACGCCCGCCGCTTCGCCTTCACCGCCGGCCACGAGCAGGAGCTGCGCGTCGCCCGCGCCGCCGGCGGCCCGCCCACGGCGCTCGGGCGCGAGGTGCGCGACTTCGCCTTCTCGCCCCGCGGGGACGCGATCGCCTACGTGAAGGACGCGGCGCCGGGCCGGCAGGGCGACCTCTGGCTGGCGGCGGGGGAGGCGGCGCCGGTCCGGCTCGGCGCGCGCGTCGGCGAGCTGCGCTGGAGCGACGACGGGGCGCGGCTCGCCTGGCTGCAGGACTACGACCCCCGGTCGCGCACCGGGACCCTCGCCAGCGCGCGCCCCGGCGAGAAGCCGGAGGTGCTCGCGCCGCACGTCTCCGACCTCGACCTCGCCGGCGCCGACGCCATCGCCTTCCTCGTGCACGAGACCGCGGGCGGCTACTCCGTCGACCTCTCGCTGTGGCGCGCCGGCGGCGCCGCGGCGCGCAAGGTGGAGCGCGGCGTCTTCGGCTTCTCCTTCTCGCCCGACCGGCGCTGGCTCTACTACCGGAGCGGGTGCGTGCGGGAGGCCGAGGCGTGTGACCTGTGGCGGGCGGCGGTCGCCGGGAGCGGCGCGCCCGAGCGCGTGGCCGAGGGCGTGAAGAGCTTCGAGTACGCGCCGGGCCGCCCGGACCGGCTCCTCGTCTCCTGGGCGCGGAAGGACCGCGTGGCGCTCGATCTGGCGCTGTGGGAGGGCGGCCGGCTCACCGCGCTCGACACGCTCGTGCGCCCCGGCACCGCCTCGTTCCTGGGGCGGGACCCCCGCCGGCTCGCCTGGGCCGTGCTCGACCCGCGGCGGCAGGGGGTGTGGGTCGCCGAGGTGCCCTGAGCGCCGGACGCCGCGCGAAACCCTGCCGACGGCGACTCCCCGCCGCGCGGAGACGGGCGCGCTGCCGCGGACGAGGTCCCCCTCGCCGCCGCGCTCCGCACGATCGCGGCACGTTCTCGGCCGGTGCCAGCGCAGAGATGATGGGCGGCGGCGTGCCGCCGGCGGCCTTGTGTCGTTGAACGCTTATCCTGGGATAAGCGTACTGGCAGTGCGAGCACAGGTTCGCAGGCCGATCCCGGTTCAGGAAGGGAACGAGTGCGGCGGGCGATCTTCGAACGGTCGCCCGCCGCGTGGGAGCCCGGCGTGCAGCCAACGACCCCGAAATCGTCTGCAAGCTGGGGCTGCCGAGGCGGGTGGCCGACCCGGCTTTGCGCGGCGCGCTCTGCCGCGTGCCGCTCGACGCCTGCGTTGCGGTGCTCATCGCCGTTTCCTCGCGCCCCGCCGCCCGCTCTGGCACGATCGGGGAGCCATGGACGACCCCGCCGC
The DNA here is from genome assembly GCA_035719345.1 of Anaeromyxobacteraceae bacterium. Taxonomy (GTDB): domain Bacteria; phylum Myxococcota; class Myxococcia; order Myxococcales; family Anaeromyxobacteraceae; genus Anaeromyxobacter_A. The sequence continues at coordinate 8,222 of DASTGH010000719.1, read as the reverse complement.
CGCGCCCGAGCTCCGGCGCTTCGCGACCCACCTCGCGAGCGAGCGGCGCGCCTCGCCGCACACCTCGAAGGCGTACCTCGCCGACCTCGCGCAGTACGCCGCCTACCTGGCGGAGGTGGGCGTGCCGCTCGTGCCGTCGTCGCCCGCGGCGGTGCGCGGCTTCCTGGCGCGCGCCGCCGGCGGCGCCGGGCCCGCGGCCCTCGGGCGCAAGCTCTCCGCGCTCCGGACCTTCTATCGCTTCCTGGTGCGCGAGGGGCTCGCCGCCTCGAACCCGGCCCGCGGCGTCGCCTCGCCGCGCCGGCCGAAGAAGCTGCCGCTGGTGCTCCCCGAGGACGAGGTCGCGGCGCTGGTGGAGGCGCCGGCCTCGGCCGCGCCGTTCGGCGCCGCGCCGGCGCCAGCCGCGCCGCTCGACCTGCGCGACCGCGCCTTCCTCGAGCTCCTCTACGCGAGCGGGCTGCGCGTCTCCGAGCTCACCGCGCTCGACCTCGACCACCTCGATCTCGCGCAGGGGCTCGTCCGCGTCACCGGCAAGCGCCGCAAGGAGCGCATCGTGCCGGTGGGGAGCGCCGCGCGCGCCGCCCTGGCGCGCTGGCTCGACGAGGGGCGGCCGGCGCTGGCCGCCGGCCCGGACGGCCCGGGGGCGCGGCGCGCGCTCTTCCTCAACTACCGCGGCGGCCGGCTCTCGCAGCGTTCGGTGGCGCGCCGCCTCGACCGCGCCGTCCTCGCCAGCGGGTTGCCGCGCCACGTGCACCCGCACGCCCTCCGCCACTCCTTCGCCACGCACCTTCTCGGCAACGGCGCCGACCTGCGCGCCATCCAGGAGCTGCTCGGGCACGCCTCGCTCTCCACCACGCAGCGCTACACGCACCTCGATTGGAAGCGGCTCGCCGACGTCTACGACCGGGCGCACCCGCGCGCCAAGTGACCGCGCGCACCGGCGCGCGATGAGCGGCGCGGGCGTGGCGCGGCGCGGCAGGCGGCGCTAGGTCCCCCCGATGTTCCACGGGACGACGGTGCTCTGCGTCCGGCGCGAGGCGAAGGTGGTCCTCGCCGGCGACGGCCAGGTCACGCTCGACAAGACGGTGATGAAGTCCACGGCGCGCAAGGTGCGCCGGCTGGGCGAGGGCCAGGTCCTGGCCGGCTTCGCCGGCGCCACCGCCGACGCCTTCCAGCTGTTCGAGCTGTTCGAGAAGAAGCTGAAGGAGCACGCGCGCTCGCTCCCCCGTGCCTCGGTCGAGCTGGCGAAGCAGTGGCGGACCGATCGGCTGCTGCGGCGGCTCGAGGCGCTGCTGGTGGTGGCCGACCGGGAGCACACCTTCGTGCTCTCCGGCGCGGGCGACGTCATCGAGCCGGACGTGGTGCCGGGCGGCGGGGCGGCGGCGGTCGGCTCGGGCGCGCCCTACGCGCTGGCGGCGGCGCGCGCGCTCCTCGCCCACACCGAGCTGCCGCCGCGCAAGGTGGCGGAGGAGGCGATGAAGCTCGCCGCCGAGATCTGCATCTACACGAACGCGAACATCACGTTCGAGGAGCTGTGATCGTGGATCCCCGGGACCTCACGCCGCGGCAGATCGTCGAGGAGCTCGACCGCTACATCGTCGGCCAGGGCGCGGCCAAGCGCGCCGTCGCCATCGCGCTGCGCAACCGCTGGCGGCGCCAGCGCGTCTCGGCCGACCTCAAGGACGAGATCCTGCCCAAGAACATCGTCATGATCGGCCCGACCGGCGTCGGGAAGACGGAGATCGCGCGCCGGCTGGCGCGCCTCGCCGGCGCGCCGTTCGTGAAGGTGGAGGCCTCCAAGTTCACGGAGGTGGGCTACGTCGGGCGGGACGTCGACTCGATGGTGCGCGACCTGGTCGAGGCGGCGGTGAAGCTGGTGAAGGAGGAGGAGATGCTGAAGCTGCGCGACCGCGCCCGCGAGGCGGCCGAGGAGAAGGTCCTCGACGCGCTCGGGTTCGGCGGCGGCGCCTTCGGCATGGGCTTCCGCTCGGCGGTGCAGCGGGTGCGCGGCGAGCCGGAGCCCGAGCGGCGCGAGGGCGGGACGGCGGCACGCGACCGGGCCCGCACCCAGCTCCGGGCCGGCACGCTCGACGACGAGGACGTGGAGGTCGAGATCGCCGAGAAGGGGATGCCCTTCATGCCGGTCCTGGCGCCGGGGATGGAGGACATGGCCCAGGGCCTCAACGAGATGATGAACCAGCTCGGCAACAACCCCATCGTCTCGATGCTGGGCGGCGGGCAGAAGAAGCGGAAGCGCAAGCTCAAGGTGAAGGACGCGCTCTCGCTGCTCGCCGAGGACGAGGCGGCGCGCATGGTGGACATGGAGCGCGTCACCCGCGAGGCGCTCGATCGCGCGCAGAACGCCGGGATCATCTTCATCGACGAGATCGACAAGATCGCGGGCCGGGAGGGCGGCCACGGGCCGGACGTGTCGCGCGGGGGCGTGCAGCGCGACCTGCTCCCCATCGTCGAGGGCTCGAACGTCAACACCAAGTACGGCATGGTCAAGACCGACCACGTGCTCTTCGTGGCCGCCGGGGCCTTCCACGTCTCCAAGGTCTCGGACCTCATCCCGGAGCTGCAGGGGCGTTTCCCGATCCGCGTGGAGCTCGAGCCCCTCAAGCGCGAGGACCTCGTCCGCATCCTGCGCGAGCCGAGGAACTCGCTGGTGCGGCAGTACGTGGCGCTGCTCGCCACCGAGGGCGTCGACCTCCAGATCACGGATGCCGCGGTCGAGGAGATCGCCCGCGTCGCGGCCGACGTGAACGACCGCATGGAGAACATCGGCGCGCGCCGCCTGCACACGGTCATGGAGCGGCTCCTCGACGAGGTGAGCTTCGACGCGGCCGAGAAGCGAGGGCAGCGGATCGTGGTCGACCCGGCGTACGTGAAGGATCGGCTGGAGGGCGTGCTCAGCGACGAGGACCTGTCGCGGTACATCCTGTGACGAGCAGCGAAGTGGTCAGCGCGCGCGCTTCGCTGCTATAAGCCCCCGATGACGCAGAACCAGGCCTGGGCCGAGCGCGCGGCGAAGGCGCTCACCCCGAACTACCGGCAGCAGCCGGTCGCCATCGTGCGCGGCGAGGGCGTGCGCGTCTGGGACGCCGACGGCAAGGAGTACCTCGACTTCATCGGCGGCGTGGCGGTGGACCTGCTCGGGCACTGCCACCCGGCGCTGGTGCGCGCGCTCGGCGAGCAGGCGCGCACCGTCTGGCACGTCTCCAACCACTTCTTCATCGACCGCCAGATCGAGCTGGCCGAGGCGCTGCTGGCGCGCACGCCCTGGGCGCGTCGCGCCTTCTTCTGCAACTCGGGCGCCGAGGCGAACGAGGCGATGCTCAAGCTCGCCCGCAAGTTCCACGGCGACGCCGGGCACCCCGAGCGCCACGAGATCGTGGCCTGCCTCGACTCCTTCCACGGCCGGACGCTCTTCACCGTGACCGCCGGCGGTCAGGAGAAGTACAGCCAGCCGTTCGCGCCGCTGGTGCCGGGCGTCCGGCACGTCCCCTTCGGCGATGCCGCTGCGCTGGAGGCGGCCATCACCGAGCGGACCGCCGCCTTCATCGTGGAGCCGGCGCTGGGCGAGGCGGGCGTCGTCACCCCGCCCGACGGCTATCTCCGCGCCGCGCGCGAGATCACGCGCGCGCGCGGCGCGCTGCTCTGCCTCGACGAGATCCAGAGCGGGCTCGGCCGCACCGGCCGGTTCTGGGCGCACGAGTGGGAAGGCGTCGTGCCCGATCTCATGTCGTCGGCCAAGGGCCTCGGCGGCGGGTTCCCCATCGGCGCGCTCCTCGCCAGCGAGGAGGTGGGCACGCACCTCTCCGCGGGCAGCCACGGCACCACCTTCGGCGGCAATCCGCTCGCCTGCGCGGTGGCGCTGGCCGTGCTGCGGGAGCTGGACGGCGGCGTGCTGGAGCGCGCCCGGCCGGTGGCCGAGCGGCTGCGCCGCGGGCTCGAGGCGCTCGCCCCGGGCGGGCGCGTGGCGCGGGTCCGCGGCCGCGGGCACTGGCTGGGCGCCGTGCTGCGCGGGGTGGCGGCGGGCGAGGTCGGCCGGCTCTGCCGCGAGCGCGGGTTGCTCGTGAACCCCATCGGCGACGACGTGGTGCGGATGATGCCCGCTCTCACCCTGACCGCGGCCGAGGCCGACGAGGCCGTGGCGCGCTTCGGCGCCGCGCTCGCCGCCGCGCCGCAGAAGGCCTGACCATGGCCCGCGCCGAGCGCGACTTCCTGCGCCTCACCGACCTCTCGCGCGAGGAGCTGCTCGCGCTCCTCGAGCGCGGAGCGGAGTGGAAGCTGCTCCGCAAGGGCGGGCCGCGCCCGCTCGCCGGCATGACGCTCGCCCTCGTCTTCGAGAAGGCCTCCACCCGCACCCGCGTCTCCTTCCAGGTGGGCGCGTTCCAGCTCGGGGCCGAGGCGCTCATGCTCACCCCCCGCGACATGCAGCTCGGGCGCGGCGAGCCCATCAGGGACACGGCGCGCGTCCTCTCGCGCTACCTCGACTGCCTGGTCGTGCGCACCTTCGAGCACGCCAAGATCGAGGAGATGGCCGCGCACGCCACGGTGCCGGTGGTGAACGCGCTCACGGACGCGTCCCACCCCTGCCAGCTCCTCGCCGACCTGCTCACCGTCTCGGAGCGGTTCGGGGCGGACGCGCTGCGGCGGGCCGACTTCGAGGTGGCCTGGGTCGGCGACGGCAACAACATGGCGAACTCCTGGCTGGAGGCGGCGGTGGTGCTCGGGTTCCGCCTGCGCCTCGCCTGCCCCGCCGGATACGACCCGGACCCGGCGCTGCTGGCGCGCGCCGGGGGGAAGGCGAAGGTGGTGCGCGATCCGCGCGAGGCGGTGCGGGGCGCCCACGTCGTCAACACCGACGTCTGGGCCAGCATGGGCCAGGAGGCCGAGGCCGAGGAGCGGCGGCGTCGCTTCGCCGGCTACATCGTGGACCGCCCGCTGCTCGCGGTCGCCGACCCGGGCGCCATCGTCCTCCACTGCCTTCCGGCGCACCGCGGCGAGGAGATCGCCGAGGACGTGCTGGAGGGCCCGCAGTCCGCGGTCTTCGACGAGGCGGAGAACCGCCTGCACGCCCAGAAGGCGCTCCTCGAGCTGCTCCTCGCTTGACGGGAATCCCCTGGCTGCGCGCGGGGTTGTCCCGTCGCCGCGCCCGTGGCAGCGTTTGACCCCCGGGGGACCGCCCGGTACTCTCGCTCGGCGGCGGAGACCCTTGGCGCTCGACCGGTATCACGGCTTCGTGTTCACGCCCGCCGACCTGGCGGAGGAGGCGGATCTCCCGCTGGAGACCCGCAAGGAGATCCTGTACCTCCACCACCGCCTCGGGGAGCTCGATCACTGGCAGCTGCTCGGCGTCCGCTGGAACGCCTCGCCGGACGACGTGCGCTCCGCCTACCTCGGCAAGGCGAAGTCGTTCCACCCCGACCGCTTCGCCGGCAAGCGGCTCGGCTCGTACCTCTCGCGGATCGAGCGCATCTTCCGCGCGCTGACCGAGGCGCGCGACGTGCTCTGCGACCCGGCCCGGCGCCCCGAGTACGCGCGGAGCAGCGCGCCGCCCGAGGAGTTCGCGCGCATGGAGGCTCGCCGGCTCGAGGCCGAGGCCCGCGCCGGCGAGCGGCGGGCGCGGCTCGCGCGCGCCAACCCGCTGGTGGCGCGCGCGGCGCGCGTCCAGGAGCTGGTCCGGCGCGGCAAGCAGGCCATGGACGAGGGGAAGTTCGCGCAGGCCGGCAACGACTTCCTCACCGCGCTCGGGCTCGACCCCCGCCACCCCGAGGCGCGAACGCTGGCGGATGCCGCCAGGCGGAAGAGCGCCGCGCTGCGCGCCAGGGAGCTGTACGACCGCGGGCTGGCGGCGGAGATGGTGGGGAACAAGGCCGCCGCGCAGGCCGCCTTCCGCGAGGCGGCGGAGGCCGATCCGGCGGAGCCCCGCTTCGCGGCCGCCGCGTCCCGCCTGGCGCTGGAGGTGGGCGACGTCGACGGGGCGCGCCTCCAGGCGGAGGCGGCGGTCCGCGCCGGCCCGCGCGACGCTCGCGCCTTCGAGGCGCTCGGCGCGGTGCTGCACCGGCAGGGCCAGCCGCGCGAGGCGAAGCGGGCGCTGGAGCGCGCCGTCGAGCTCGATCCGGCGCTGGAGACCGCCAGGACGCTGCTCAAGAAGCTGCGCTGGAGCTTCCTCGGATGAGCGACCTGGAGCCGGTGGTCGGCATCGACCTGGGGACCACCAACTCGGTGGTCGCGACGGTCATCGACGGCGTGCCGCGCGTCATCCAGAACCGGTCGGGGCAGCTCCTCACCCCGTCGGTGGTGGCGGTGGCCAAGAACGGCAAGCGGCTGGTCGGCGCGCTCGCCAAGCGGCAGGCCATCACCAACCCCGAGAACACGGTCTTCGCCGCGAAGCGGCTCATCGGCCGGCGCTGGGGCTCGCAGGAGGTCGAGGACGCCCGCAAGGTGCTGCCCTACGGCCTCGTCCCGGGGCCCGAGGGGAACGACGTCCGCCTCTCGATGGGCGACCGCGACTGGGCGGTGTCGGAGATCTCGGCGCTCGTGCTCGGCGAGCTGAAGGGCGACGCCGAGGCCTTCTTCGGGCGGCGGGTCTCGAAGGCGGTCGTCACGGTGCCCGCCTACTTCAACGACGGGCAGCGGCAGGCGACCAAGGACGCCGGGCGCATCGCCGGGCTCGAGGTGCTGCGCATCGTCAACGAGCCGACGAGCGCGGCGCTCGCCTACGGCTTCGGCAAGACGATCGAGAAGAAGGTGGTCGTCTTCGACCTCGGAGGCGGCACCTTCGACGTCTCCATCCTCGACATCGGCAAGAGCGTCTACGACGTGGTGGCGGTGGGCGGCGACACGTACCTCGGCGGAGAGGACTTCGACCGCCGGATCATGGACTGGCTCACCTTCTCCTTCGCGCGCGAGCACGAGGGCCTCGACCTGCGCAAGGACAAGATGGCGCTGCAGCGGGTGCGAGACGCCGCCGAGAAGGCGAAGTGCGACCTCTCCTCCGGGACCCAGACCAGCATCCACCTGCCGTTCCTGGTGGGCGGCGGCGAGGGCCGGCCGGCGCTGCACCTCGAGCGCCAGCTCACCCGCGAGAAGCTGGAGGAGCTCAGCCACGACCTCGTCGACCGCTGCATCCAGGTGACGGATCGCACGCTCAAGGACGCGGGCGTGCGCCCGGCGCAGGTGGGCGAGGTCATCCTGGTGGGCGGGATGACGCGCATGCCGCGCGTGCAGCGGGCGGTGCGCGACTTCTTCGGGCGGGAGCCGTCGCGCGGCGTCCACCCGGAGGAGGTGGTGGCGCTCGGCGCGGCCATCCAGGCGCACGCGCTGGCGCACCCGAGCACGGGGGCGAGCGAGGTGCTCCTCCTCGACGTGACGCCGCAGAACCTCGGCATCATGGTGGTGGGCGGCTACTTCCAGACCATCATCGCGCGGAACACGACCGTCCCGACGCACCAGACGCACGTGTTCACCACCTCGCAGGACAACCAGACCTCGGTCCGCATCGCCGTGCTGCAGGGCGCGAGCGAGAAGGCGATCGAGAACGAGCTCCTGGGCGAGTTCGTGCTGGCCGGGATCCGGCCGGCGCGGCGCGGCGAGGTGGAGGTGGAGGTGAGCTTCGACATCAGCGCCGACGGCATCGTGGGTGTGTCGGCGCGCGACCTCGTCACCGGGCAGCGCCAGTCCATCACCGTCACCGCCACCTCCGGTCTCACCGAGGAGGAGCTGAAGCGGATCATGGACGAGAACCTCGACGAGCTGCTGGAGCGAAAGCAGGCGTCGTCCGAGGCGGCGCAGCGCCGGGAGGCGATGGAGAAGCTCATCAGCCAGATCGAGGAGCTCGTCCCCGCCGTCACGACGGCGCTGGCGCGCAGCCGGTTCGGCAAGGACGCGGTGCAGAAGGCCGAGGCGGTGGTGCAGCGCGCCCGGGCGGCGCTGGCCGCCGGCGATCCCGCCGCCATCGCCCAGGCCGAGGAGCAGCTCGACCGCACGCTCCAGCTGTTCCGGGGGCTCGCCAGCGGGGCCGGCGAGGGGGCGCGGTGACGGTCACCGACCTCATGGAGCAGGGCATCCGCGCCTTCACGCGCGGCGAGACGGCCGAGGCGGAGCGCCTCTGGCGCGAGGTGCTGCGGCTCGACCCGTTCCACGACCGGGCGCAGTCGTACCTGTCGCTGGTGGAGGGGCGCCGCGCCCCCGCGGTCCCGCTGCCCGCGCCGGCC
>DASTGH010000718.1:0-5955 GCA_035719345.1 Anaeromyxobacteraceae bacterium | reverse complement strand
GGTGCGCGAGGCCACGGCGGCGGCGCGGGCGGCGCGCTGCGACGGCGTGGTGGCGCTCGGGGGCGGCAGCGCGCTCGACGCCGGCAAGGCGGTCGCGGCGCTGGCGGCGACGGGCGCCGATCCGCTCGAGCACCTCGAGGTGATCGGGCGCGGGCGGCCGCTGGCCGGGCCGACGCTGCCCTTCGTCGCCATCCCCACCACCGCGGGCACCGGCTCGGAGGTGACGCGGAACGCGGTCCTGGGCGCGGCCGAGGCGGGCGTGAAGGCCAGCCTGCGCAGCCCGCTCATGCTGGCGCGGCTGGCGATCGTGGACCCGGACCTCCTCGCCGGCGTGCCGCGGCCGGTCCTCGCGTCGAGCGGCCTCGACGCGCTCTCGCAGCTCGTCGAGCCCTGGCTCTCGGCGCGCGCCAACCCGGTGACCGACGCGCTGGCGCGGGAGGGGATCCGGCGCTCGGCGCGCTCGCTGCGCCGCGCCTTCGAGGCGGGCGCCGACGCCGCGGCGCGCGAAGACCTGGCGGTGGCGAGCCTGCTCGGCGGGCTGTGCCTCGCCAACGCCGGCCTCGGCGCCGTGCACGGGTTCGCGGCGCCCGCCGGCGCCATGCTGGGGGCGCCGCACGGCGCGGTCTGCGCCGCGCTGCTCGTGGCGTGCCTGGAGGTGAACCACCGCGCGCTGCGCCAGCGCGGCCCCGGCGCCGCGGCGACGGAGCGGTTCGCGGAGCTGGCGCGCTGGGTGACCGGCTCGCCGGCCGCGTCGGTCGAGGACGGCCTCGCCTGGTTCCGCGACCTCGGCCGCGCGCTGGGCGTCCCGGGGCTCTCGGCGTGGGGCCTCGACCGCGCTGCCATCCCGGCGCTGGTCGAGCGCGCCAAGGCGGCGAGCAGCATGCGCGCGAACGCCATCGCGCTCAGCGACGCCGAGCTGACCGAGATCGCGGAGCGCTCGCTCTAGCGCGTCCCGCGCAGCACGGGCACCCCTCGTCCGGCGGCGGCAACTCGAGCCGCTGTACCCGCAGATCCCAGACGTCCGCGCAGATCCAGGCGGAGTCCGGCGGCGGGGCGCGCTCCACCAGGAAGCGGAGCGCCATCGCCGCCTGCAGCGAGGCGGCGAGGGCCACCGCGGGCCCGAGGATGCCCGCCACCTCGGAGGTCTCCGCGGGCCTGCGCTCGGGCACGTCGCGACGCAGGCAGCGCAGGCAGGGCGTGGCGCCGGGCACCACCAGCCGCGCCATCGCCGTCGATCCCAGGCAGGCGCCGTGGACCCACGGGAGGCCGAGCCGCACGCAGGCGTCGTTGAGCAGGTACCGTGCCTCGAAGGAGTCGAATCCGTCCACGGCGAGGTCGACGCCCTCGAGGAGCGCGAGGACGTTGCCGGCGGCGACGTCGGCCACCACCGGTTCGACCTTCACGCCGGGGTCGATGGCGGCGATGGCGCGGGCCGCGGCGAGCGCCTTGGGCGTCCCCTCGCGCGCGTCCGCGTCCGTGAAGAGCGCCTGCCGGTGGAGATTCGACGGCTCCACGGCGTCGCGGTCGGCGATCCGGAGCAGGCCCACGCCGGCGCGCGCCAGCAGGTTCGCCGCGTTCGAGCCGAGGCCGCCACAGCCGGCGACGAGCACGCGGGCCGCGCGGATCCGCGCCTGGCCCGCTGCGCCGACCGGCGCGAACCGCTCCTGCCTGGAATGGCGACCCTCCGGCGTGCCCACGCGAGCCTCCCAGGGGTCAGCGATCCGTGCACGAGTAGCAGGGGTCGATCGCCGCCTGCACCAGCGGCACGTCCGCGAGCTGACAGCCCTTCAGCATGGCGGCCACCGCCGGGATGTTCATGAAGGTGGGCGTCCGCACCTTCACGCGCGCGAGCGTGTCGCTCCCGTCGGAGGCGACGTAGTAGAACACCTCGCCGCGCGGCGCCTCGGTGCGGATCACGGCCTCGCCCGGTGGGACCGCGTATACGTCTCCGACGTGGAGCGGGCCCGCCGGCATCCGCTCCAGCGCCTGCTCCACCATCCGGCAGCTCTCCAGGATCTCGAGCGCCCTCACCACGATCCGCGCCAGGACGTCGCCCTCGCTGCGCGTGGGCACGTCGAACTCGAGCGCTCCGTAGGCCATGTAGCCGAGGTCGCGCCGCAGGTCGGCGTCGATCCCGGAGGCGCGCGCCACCGGTCCCACCGCGCCGAAGGCGAGCGCGTCGTCGCGCGACAGGACGCCCACGCCGCGGCAGCGTGCCGCCACGGTCCGATCCGTGGTGAAGAGCGGGATCAGCGTGCGGGCCGTCCCCTCGCGGATCTCGCGGACGCCCTCGCGGATGGCGGCGGCGCGGTCGAGGTCGCGGTTCACGCCGCCGACGCGGTTCATGGAGTAGTTGACGCGGTTGCCGGAGGAGGACTCGAGGAGGTCCATCACCCGCTCGCGGAGGCGGAAGGCCTCCATGAACACCGTCTGGAACCCCATCAGCTCGGCGGCGACGCCGGCCCAGAGCAGGTGCGAGTGCAGCCGCTCCAGCTCCGAGACCACCACCCGGATGAAGCGGGCGCGCGGGGGGACCTCGATCCCGCCGATGCGCTCCAGCGCCATGCAGAAGGACATCGAGTGCGTGTGGGAGCAGATGCCGCACACGCGCTCCAGCAACGCGATCGAGCGGGTGATGTTCTTGCGCTGCGCCAGCCACTCGATCCCGCGGAAGTTGAAGCCGATCTGGATGGCGGCGCCGGTGACGGTCTCGCCCTCGCAGTCGACGTCGATCTTGTAGGGCTCCTCCAGCGCGACGTGGAACGGGCCGACCGGGATGCGGTAGCTCACGGCGGCCCTCCCGCGCCCGCCATCACGCCCGGCGCGTCGCCGTCGCGAAGGACGAGCGGCGGCGTGGCGGCGCGCCCCTCGAACGCGACGGCGTAGTGGTCGCGCGCCTCGCGCTCCGCCCAGTCGGCGCCGGGATACACGTCGGCGATGCTCGGCACGCGCGCGTCCGGCGCGGCGGCGGCGTCGAGCGTGAGGAGCGTGCCGCCGAGGTCGAAGTGCCAGGTGAGCCGCAGCGCGCCCGGCCGCGGGGCGGAGACCACCAGCGCAGCGAAGCGGGCGCCACCGTCGCGCAGGGCGCGCGCCGCGGCCCTGACCTCGCCCGGCGCGGTCGGCCGCCACCAGCCGTCGGGCCGTTCGGTCCAGCTCCCGCCCGTGCTCTCTCGCAGCGCCGCGGCCGTCATGCGTCCTCCTCGCGTTCGCCGTCCGCGACACCCGCGGCCTCCGCCATCCCGCGCTGCAGGCGGCGGCGCCGGCACCGCTCGCACACGCGCAGCAGCGCGCGCGTCGCCTGCGAGGGCTCGGCGAACGCGGCGCGGACGATGGGCTCCGTCGCCAGGCGGACCGCCCTGCCGCACCCGGGACAGCGCGGGAGCGCGACCAGGGTCTGGGTCGCCAGCTCGCCGGGGCGGGCGTAGGCCGGAGCGGGCGCCGCCGACATGGAGAGGGCGCCCCCCGGGCAGTGGTCGACGCAGCGGGCGCAGAAGGTGCAGCGCCCCGGGTCGTACCCCCAGGCGTAGGCGCCGCGCACGTCGTCGCCGGTGATGGCATCGCTCACGCAGACGTAGGCGCAGAGCCCGCAGGCGACGCAGCGCGACGGCTCGAGCCGCACCGGGCCGCGGTAGCCGTCCGGCACGGGCACGCTCCCCGGCAGCCGCACCGTGTCCGGCGCCCGCGCCGCGTTCCTCGCCAGGAGCCGCAGGATGCTCGACACGTCATCGCCCCCCGTGCCGCTCGACGAAGGCCATCGCCAGCGCGGCGGATGCCATGAGCGTCGGCCATCTCCAGAGCCAGCGCGCCGCCTGGTCGAGCCTGAGCCGCCCGGTGGCCGACGCCAGGGCCGTGAGCGGCACGATCACCGCGCCCGAGGCCAGCGCGAAGACGAGCGCGTGGAGCGCGCCCCCGGTGAGCGCCGGGAGCGCGAGCGTCACCACGAGCCCGGCGAGGGCGACCAGCTCGAGCGCGTGCGCGAGCTCCCACAGCGCCAGCCGCCGGCCGTCCTGCTCCGTGAGCGGGCCGGCCAGGATCTCCTGCTCGGCGTTCGACACCGAGAAGGGGTTCATGCGCAGCCTCGCCGGGAGGCAGAGGAGGATCGCGAGCACGGCCGGCAGGCGCACCGCCCACGGCGTCGCAGTGGCGATCGCGGCCAGGTGCAGGCTGCCGCAGGCGGCGGCCATCGCCAGCACCGCCCCGAGGAACGGCACGCTCGAGACGATGCCGAGCAGGGCCTCGCGCGTGGCCCCCACCTCGCCGTAGATGGAGCGGGAGGCATAGCCGGCCAGCACCAGGCAGAGCGGCGGGACCTCGAGCAGCGCCACCAGGAGGACGAGGTCGCCGGCGAACCCGGTCCCGCGCCCGCCGACGGGGAGCAGCGCCAGCGCGCCCGTGATGGTGCCGACGGCGACGACCGGCAACGCGCCGAGGAGCGCGGCGTCGCCGGCCGCGCGTGCCACGGGCTGCTTGGCGAGGAGCTTCACGACGTCGAGGAACGGCTGCGCCAGCGGCGGCCCGAGCCGGCGCTGGAGGCGGGCGCGCAGCTTGCGCTCCAAGCCGAGCATGAGGAAGCCCATGGGAACGGCGTAGAGCAGGCCGGGGAAACAGAGGAGCGCGAGGAGCGATCGGCCGGGGCTCACCGGGCACCTCCCTGCGCGCGGAGGCCGCGGGTCGCGAGCACCTCGATGGCGCGGGCGATGCCGTCGACGATGGCGTGCGGCCGGGGCGGGCAGCCGGGCACGTACACGTCGACCGGCACCAGGCGGTGGAGGGGGCCCTCGATGAGCGGGCTCCCCGCGAAGACGTTCCCGCTCGCCGGGCAGGAGCCGATGGCGACGACGGCCCTCGGCTCCGGGAGCTGGGCGTGCACCCGCTCCAGCGCCGCCCGCGTGGCGCGCGTCACCGGCCCGGTGACGCAGAGGACGTCGGCGTGCCGCGGGCTCCCCTCGAGCCGGATGCCGAGCTGCTCCACGTCGTAGCGCGGGGAGAGGCAGGCCACGAGCTCGATGTCGCAGCCGTTGCACGAGCCGGTGTTGAGGTGGAAGAGCCAGGCCGAGCGCCGGCGCGCGTGCTCGACGAGACGGTAGAGGACGCCGCTCCCGGGGCCGCTCACGCCGCACCTCCCAGGAGCCGAGGCCAGAGGCCGCCTGCGACCAGCGCCGCGGCGAGCAGCGCCAGGGCCGCGCCGAGCAGCGGGCGCCGCTCGGGCTGGGCCCCCGGCGGCGGCGCCCCACCGCCCCACCAGCAGAGCGCGATGGCGCGGGCGTACACGGCGACGGAGAGCATGGCGGCGCCGCAGAGGACGGCGAGAAGCAGCGGTCGGGTGGCCGCGGCGGCCAGGATGCGCCAGTGGGCCGCGTACCCGAGCGTCGGCGGGACGCCGAGCACGGCCAGCGCGCCGACGACGAACCCCGCCGCCGGGAGCGGGTACGCCGAGGCGAGCCCGCGCGCGTCGACGAGCGAGGCGCCGTCGGCCTCGGGCGCGGCCAGGCTGGCGAAGAGGAGCGCCTTCGCCAGGGCGTGCACGGCCGCGCCCAGCGCCGCGCCGGCGAGGCCGCGCTCGCCGCCCAGCGCGAGCGCGGTGACGAGGAGGCCCATGTCGGTCACGGTGGAGAGGGCGAGGAGCCGCCGCAGGTCGCGCTGCGCCAGCATGAGCAGCGCGCCCAGGGCGGCGCTGCCCGCGCCGAGCGCGAGCCAGGCGCCGGCAGGGTCGAAGAGCCCGGGGAGCGCGGCGCGCAGGCCGAGCACCTCGCCGAACGCGGCGACGTCCACCACCGCGATGACCACGCCGGTCACGGCGGCAGGCGCCGCCCCGGCGACGAGCGGGAGCCACGACCAGAGCGGGACGAGCGCGAGCTTGACGGCGATGCCCGGCATGAGGAGCGCCAGCGCCAGCCGCGCCGCGCCGTGCTCGGCGGCCAGGCTCCCGCCGGCCAGGCCCGCGGCCGAGAGCGC
>DASTGH010000717.1:0-3558 GCA_035719345.1 Anaeromyxobacteraceae bacterium | reverse complement strand
GTGAATCTTTCGCCACTTTTCCTTCGAGTCCGGTCCCCACGAGGGGAGCTTCGGAAACGATCAGCGGCACACCCTGCCGTTGCATGTTGGAACCCATCAGGGCTCGGTTCGCGTCATCGTGTTGGATCGGCGCGGCGCCTGCCCGGCCCGACGTGGCGCACAAGAAGCTCCGCGGCTTCTACCGCGGGCTCGCCGAGGCGGTGGCGCGCTTCCACGGCTGGAGCGCGGTGTTCCTCTCGGGCAGCCCGCTCCTCGAGCAGGAGCTCCCGGGCCGCCCCGAGATCTCGCATCGCCTGTGGAACGGGCCGCTCGAGGTGCGCCTCCTGCGCTACCGGATCCGCTGACGCGTACCCTCACAGGCAGGGCGCACTCTCGCCGTAGAGCTCGCCCTGGACCACGCAGCGCTCTCCGTCCCGGAACCCGTGCCGGCTCCACGGCCGCTGCTCGGGATCGCCGGCGGCGCGGCCGGCGTCCCCGCCGAGCAGGATCGTCGCCTCCGCGTGGGACGGCCAGGTGCGGTGCGCCAGGTACGACGTCGCGGCGAAGCCGGCGACGAGCAGCGCCCACCTCAGTGCGGTCCTCATGGTCACCTCCTGGCGGAGGGACGGACCGGTGGACGAGGTGTGACCTGGCGCCGCGGATCAGCGCATTTTCACCCCGAGGGCGAGCCCTTCCTCGGTCGGGATCATCGTGGCGCGGAAGCGTCCGCCGCGCGCCAGCCGGTCGGAGAACGCGGCGAGGGCGGCCGCCCGCTCGCGGTCCTCGCCGGCCCGCGCGGGGTCGTGGACGAACCCGAACGCGAAGGCGTTGTCGGCGAGCACCATGCCGCCCGGCCTCAGGTGCTCCGCCGCCCAGTCGAGGTAGGCTGGGTAGCCGCCCTTGTCCGCGTCGATGAAGACGAGGTCGAACGGAGCGTCACGCTCGGCGTCGCGCAGCCGCTCGAGCGCCGGGCCGACGTGGATCCGCACGCGCTCGGCGACGCCCGCCTTCTCGAACGAGAGGCGCGCCACGGCGGCGTGCGCCGGGTCGATCTCGAACGTGTGGAGGATGCCGTCCGCCCCCATGCCGCGGAGCAGGCAGACGCCGCTGTAGCCGCCGAGCGTGCCGATCTCGACCGCGCGCCGCGCCCCGGCGGCGCGCGCCAGCACCTCGAGGTGGAGGCCGTCCATCCGCCCCACGGCGATGGCCGGGAGCCCTTCGCGAACGCAGCGCGCGCGGATCTCGGCGAGGACGGGGTCCTCGGGCTGGAACGTGCGCTCGGCCCAGCGCGCCAGCGCCGGATCGCCCTGGCCGAACCCCTTCTCCGGAGGTGAACCCATGTGCGCTCCCCGCGCGGAGGTGGAGGTGGGCCCTACCCCGCGGCGCGAGGGAGCGCCGCCGGGTCCACCACCTCCAGGAACGGGAAGCGGTGGAGCTCCGCGTCGCGGCTGTAGATGCGGCGGACGCCGTGCTCGCGCATGAGGACGGCCAGGTGCGCGGCGGGAAAGAGATTTCCCGCGAGCCACGGCAGCTCCCCGAGGACCTCGCGCGCCACGTCCAGGTGCCGCGGGGTCGGCGAGATGACCTGCAGCCCCGGGCTGGCGAGCAACGCCTCGACGAAGGCCCAGGCCTCCGGGCCGGTCCACGGCCGTCGCAGAACCCGGGGGTGGGTTGCGGCCCGGAGCAGTTCGAACAGGGTCCCCCAGGACGTGAACCAGGCGCCGGGCGCCTCGCGCCAGCGCTCCAGCGCCTCCCGGCAGGGTCGGTGAACGGGGCTCGACGCGTCCGCGGCGGCGAGGAGGACGGTCGCGTCCACCAGGAACACGTCAGCCTTCCTCGGTCGCCCGACGCAGCGCGTCGGAGCTGGCGACGTCCACGAGCTGTCCGCCGCCGTCGAACACGGGCAGCGGCGGCAGCGGCGGGCGCGGCGCCCGCGCGTCGCGGAAGAGCAGGTGCAGCGCCTCCTCCACCAGCGCCGTCATGGAGCGCGCCTGGCGTGCGGACTCGTTCTTGAGCCGGATGACGAGCGCGTCGTCGAGGAGCAGCGTCGTCTTCATGCCGTACTTCCGTACATCTGGTACGGCAACACGTCAAGAATCATTCTTTCGCTTTAGTGACAGGCCCATTGTGAATCTTGCAACAGGTTCAGGCCCATACTTTGAGGGCACTGTAGCCTCGACCTCCACGGGTATGGTCACGCGCTCCCCGGTCGCGTCGGCCTCCTCGACCGCGCGCCGGATCTCGGGGCCCTGGCGCGTGCGGAAGACGACGTCGCCGTCGGCGCGCTTGAGGAAGTCGGCGTGCATGTCCTTGAAGCTGAGCTTCACCTTCCGGTGCTTGCCGTAGATGAGCTTTGCCGCGATGAGCCCCGCCGCCAGGTCGGCACCCGCGCACAGCGCTCCCACGTACATGGAGCCGAGGTGGTTCTTCGAGCGGAAGCCGAGGGGGATCCCCACGGCGCAGCCACTTTCGTCCAGTTCCTGGACGTTGATGCCGAGGAACAGGAGCGACGGGATCTTCAGGCCGAGGAGCCGGACGAAGGCGGTTTCCTTGAGGAGCATGCCCCGGAATGTGCCCGCTTCGACGCGATGCGGTGGCGACCAGAGGGGGCGTGGGTATCCGGCACCTGCCGCGAATACACCCTCCCCCCGTGCTCCCCGGCTTCCACCCCCTCGTCTCCCGCTGGTTCGAGGACCGCTTCGGCACCCCCACCGAGCCACAGCTGCTCGGGTGGCCCGAGATCCGCTCCGGCCGCGACGTCCTCCTCTCCGCGCCGACCGGCTCCGGCAAGACGCTCGCCGCCTTCCTCTCCGCGCTCGACGGCCTCGTCGCCCAGGCGTCCGGCGGCGACCTGCCCGACACCACCCGCGTCCTCTACGTCTCGCCGCTGCGCGCCCTCTCCCACGACATCGAGAAGAACCTGCGCGAGCCGCTCGCCGGCATCGATGCGCTGGCGCGCGAGGCGGGCACCGCGCTCCCGCCCATCCGCGTCGCGGTCCGGACCGGCGACACGCCGTCCTCGCGCCGCGCCGCGCAGCTGGCGAGGCCGCCGCACGTCCTCGTCACCACGCCCGAGTCCTTCTACCTGCTCCTCACCTCCGAGCGCGGCCGCGCCCTCCTCAGGACGGTGCGCACGCTCGTCTGCGACGAGATCCACGCCGTCGCCCGAGACAAGCGCGGCGCGCACCTGGCGCTGTCGCTGGAGCGGCTCGAGGCGCTGGCCGAGGTCCGGCCGCAGCGCATCGGGCTCTCCGCCACGCAGCGACCCATCGACGAGATCGCCCGCTTCCTCGTCGGCGCCGGGCGCCTGCGCCCCGACGGCGCGCCCGACTGCGCCGTGATCGAGGTGGGGAGGCGCCGCGCCCTCGACCTCGGCATCGAGGTGCCGCGCGACGAGCTGTCGTCGATCGCCTCGAACGAGCTGTGGTCGGAGACGTACGACCGCGTCGCGGCGCTCGTGCGCGAGCACCGCACCACGCTCGTCTTCGTCAACACCCGGCGCCACGCCGAGCGCGCGGCCCATGCGCTCGGCGAGCGGCTGGGCGAGGGCGCCGTCGCGGCGCACCACGGCTCGCTCTC
>DASTGH010000716.1:0-2733 GCA_035719345.1 Anaeromyxobacteraceae bacterium | reverse complement strand
CGCGAGGCGCTGCTGCAGCTCGGCTACGTCTTCGCCCTGGACGAGCTGGCCCACCTTCCCCGGACCGGCAGCTCGCCGGCGCGCCCGGCCGTCGACCGGCCGGCATCGAGTGCCACGGGCAGCTCGCTCGAGCAGCTGCTCGTGCCCATCCAGCGTCTCGCCACGCGCGGGATGAGCCCGGCGCTCATCCGCCGCGAGCTCGTCGCCCTCGCCGCCGAGCTCACCTCGGGACACGGCGACGGGGCCGCCGTCGTCTGCCTCGAGGAGCTGGACTCGGCCGGCCGGGCCACGCCGCTCCTGCGCAGGGGACTCGAGGCGGTGACGCCGACGGAGTGGGTCGAGCTGGGCGATGGCGCGGGCCGCCGCCTGCGCCTCGGCGCGGGAGGCGCGGCCGTCGCGGGCGAGGTCCGGGGCGCGCTCACCGCGCTCGCCGCCGTCGCCGAGCTCGCGCTGGAGCTGGCGGCGCTTCGCGGAGTCGCCGGGAATCCGGTCGCGACGGGGCTGGCGCTGGCCGCCGCCGACGTGCCCGACCTGCCGGGCTTCGTGAGCGCCTCGGCGCCGATGCGGCAGCTCAAGGCCGACCTCGTCCGGCTCGCCAGGTCGCGCTCGACGGTGATCATCACCGGCGAGTCGGGCTCGGGGAAGGAGGTGATCGCGCGCGCCATCCACGACCTGTCGACCCGGGCCGCCAAGCCCTATGTCGCGTTCAACTGCGCCGCCGTGCCGCGCGACCTGTTCGAGGGCCAGCTCTTCGGCTACCGCAAGGGCGCGTTCACGGGCGCGGCGACCGACCATCCGGGCGTGCTGCGCGCCGCCGACGGTGGGACCGTCCTGCTCGACGAGATCGGCGAGCTGCCGCTGGACGTGCAGCCGAAGCTGCTGCGGTTCCTCGAGAACGGCGAGATCCTTCCGCTCGGCGAGCGCAAGCCCCTGAAGCTCGACGTGCGGGTGGTCGCCGCCACGTTCCGCGATCTCGATCGGCTGGTGCGCGAGCGGCTCTTCCGCGAGGACCTCTTCTACCGGCTGCAGGTGGTTCCGCTGCGCGTGCCGCCGCTGCGCGAGCGTCCCGATGACGTGATCGCGCTCGCCCGGCACTTCGTCCGGCTGCTCACGCCCGCAGGCCACGAGCCGCCCGTGCTCGCCCCCGACGCGCTCGCCGCGCTGAACGCGCATCGATGGCCGGGGAACGTGCGCGAGCTGCGCAACGTCATCGAGCGCTCGCTGGCGTTCGAGCCGCTGCCGCCCGTGCTCGGCGCCGAGCACCTGCGGATCGCGTGACCTTCGCGCCCCCGAGACGGGGCGATGGCAGGAAAGGTGGCGTCACCGTCCTTGCTGCCGGCGGCGGCCGGCGGCATGCTCGGTCCATGGTGGCGCGGAGCTCCTCCCGGGCGGTGCGGACGGTGGCGGTCCTCGCCTTCCCCGGAGTCCAGGCACTCGACGTGGTCGGCCCGCTCGAGGTGTTCGGCCGGGCGGCGCGCTTCCTCGTCGACGAGCGCGGCTGGAAGCTGCGCGCCTACCGCACCGTCATCGTCGCTCCGGGCGCCGGGCCGGTGGAGAGCTCGTCGGGGTACGCGCTCGTGGCGGAGCACGCGCTGTCGCGCCTCCCGGCGGGCATCGACACGTTCCTCGTCGCGGGCGGCCAAGGCGTGCGCTCGCTCCTCGATGACCGGCGACTCCACGCCGCGCTGCGCGCCGTGCGCGGTCGCGTACGGCGCTTCGGCTCGGTGTGCACGGGCGCGCTCCTCCTCGCCCGCGCCGGCCTCCTCGACGGGCGGCGCGCCACGACGCACTGGGGCTCGTGCGCGCGGCTCGCGGCGCAGCACCCGCGCGTGCGCGTCGAGCCGGACCGCATCTTCGTGAAGGACGGCGGTGTCTGGACCTCGGCCGGCGTGACCGCGGGGATGGACCTGGCGCTGGCGATGGTGGAGGAGGACCACGGGCGCGACGTCGCGCTCGGCGTCGCGCGCGAGCTCGTGCTCTTCGTGCGCCGCCCCGGTGGCCAGTCGCAGTTCAGCGCCCAGCTCGCGGCGCAGCTCGCCGAGCGCGACGGCCTGCGCGAGGTGCAGGCCTTCGCGCTCGAGCACCCGGACGCGGACCTGTCGGTCCCGGCGCTGGCGCGGCGGGCGGCGATGAGCCCGCGCAACTTCGCGCGCGTCTTCGCTCGCGACGTGGGCGCGACGCCCGCGCGCTGGGTGGAGCGCGTGCGCGTCGAGGCGGCGCGGCGGCGGCTGGAGGAGGGCCGCGCCGGCGTGGAGGCCGTGGCCGAGGCGTGCGGCTTCGGGACGCGCGAGGCACTGCGGCGCGCCTTCCGGCGCCAGCTCGGCGTGCCGCCGAGGGACTACCGGCAGCGCTTCGTCCGCGAAGGAGGAGCACCGTGACGACGGTGGAGATCGTGCTGTTCGACGGCTGGGACGAGCTCGACGCCCTCGGGCCCTGGGAGGCGCTGCGCCACGCGGCGCGGGCGGGGGCGGCGGTCACGTGCGCGCTCGTGACGCTGGGTGAGGCGCGCGAGGTGGAGGGCGCGAACGGCCTGCGGCTGCGCTCCGGTGCAGCGCTGGGCCGGCCCGACTGGCTGGTGGTGCCGGGCGGCGGGTGGGGCGAGCGCGCCGAGCGCGGCGCCTGGGGCGAGGCGCAGCGGGGCGACCTGCCGCGCGCCATCGCCGCGGCGCACGCGCGCGGGGCGCGCATCGCGTCCGTCTGCACCGGCGCGCTGCTCGTCGCCGCCGCGGGCCT
>DASTGH010000715.1:0-6488 GCA_035719345.1 Anaeromyxobacteraceae bacterium | reverse complement strand
GGTTCATCACCACCGGTGGGAGCGGCGCCGCGACCTCCACGTCGAGGCGCTTCACCATCTTCCGGACCTGCTTCCCGACGAGCGTCATGACGCGCTCGATCACGGGCTCGAGGCGGCCGGGGCGCCGCTCCTCGCTCTCCTGCGCGCGCACGTAGTTCTTGAGCTCGCCGACGATGGCGGTGATGCGCTGCGATCCGTGCCGCATGTTCTCGATGAGCCGCTCGACGTCCGCGACGAACGCCGCCGCGGGCATGCCGAGGAGGCGCAGCTCCGGGTCGCTCGCCAGCCGCTCCTCGACGAGCGGCCGAAGCGCGTCGACGTAGCGCTCCAGGATGGGCAGGTTGAAGTAGACGAAGTTGTTCGGGTTGTTGATCTCGTGCGCCACGCCCGCGATGATCTGGCCGAGCGCCGCCATCTTCTCGGCCCGGAACAGCTCCTCGTCCGCGCGCTTGCGCTCGGTCACGTCGAGGATGGAGACGAGCCGCTCGCCCGTGCCGGGGACGACGCTCAGCGTCGCGATCCCGTCGCGCACGCGACCGGTCGCCGTCCGCAGCCGCACCTCGAAGCTGCGCGGCTCGTCGCCGCTCACCCGGAGCTCCCGGCCGAGCCGCTCGCGCCGGTCCTCCGCGACGAACCCGGCGAGCGTCCCCGTCGCCCCGAGCTGCGCGGGCGTCGCCTCGACGAGGCGCGCGAACCCCTCGTTCGCCACCGCGATCTCGCCGTCCGCGTCGAGGAGCACGTTCGCGGTGCCGGTGGTCTCGAACACCGTGCGGTAGCGCTCCTCGCTCTGCCGCAGCCGCTCCCGGGCGCGCTGCAGCTCGGCGACCTCTTCCTGCAGGCGCGCGTTGGCGTCCCTCAGCTCGCGCGTGCGCTCCGCCACCGTGCGCTCGAGCTCGTCGCGCGCCCGGCGCAGCGCCTCCTCCGCCTCCTTGCGATCGGTGATGTCGGTGCTGACGCCGAGGAGGACGGTCCGGCCGCTCTCGTCCGTGATCGGCGTCTTGCGCGTGATGAAGGTGTGCGTGACCCCCGCGGCGTTCGTGAACAGCTCCTCGTTCTCCCACGTCTCGCCCGTCGCGAAGACGCGGTCGTCGATGGCGCAGAAGACGTCCGCCTCGTCCCTGGGGATGAACTCGTGATCCACGAGCCCGAACACGTCCGCGCGGCGCATCCCGGTGAACTCGCACCACCGCGCGTTCACGAAGAGCGAGTGGTGCTGCCGGTCCTTCAGGAAGACGATGTTGGGGAGCGCGTCCAGCACGCTCGCGACGAGCCCGGCCACCTCGTCCACCGCCTGCTCGATCGCCAGCGTCGCGTGCCCCGCGCCGTCGCCCCGCCGCGTCACGCGCGCCGTCCAGCGGTGGCCGTCCCTCCTCCGGCAGCGGTAGGTGGCGCCCGGCTCGCGCTCGTCGGACACCGCGCGGCGCAGGTCCGGGAAGAGCCGCTCGAGGGGCGCGCCCATCATGTCGGCGGCGCAGGCGA
Source organism: Anaeromyxobacteraceae bacterium (assembly GCA_035719345.1). GTDB lineage: Bacteria > Myxococcota > Myxococcia > Myxococcales > Anaeromyxobacteraceae > Anaeromyxobacter_A. Next base: position 5,009 of record DASTGH010000715.1, on the reverse strand, counting down.
AGCCGAAGAGGCGCGCCGCGGCATCGTCCGCCGCGAGCAGCTCCCCGTCGCGCGACACGCGCACCTCACCCGGCGGGTGCTGGACGAACATATCGGCCTCCGGAGCCGAGCCGCGCGCCCGACCGGCCGCCGTGCGGCGCGGCGACGCGGCCGGATGTTACCACCGCGCCCGCGGTGGCCGTCCCGGAATGGCGCGCCAGGATGGCGCATCGCCGCGGCGCGGATGCTGCCCGTCGCCTCCACGCGCCGCGCCGGCGTCCGATCCCGCCGCCCGAGCCGCGGCGCGCGTCTTGCTGCCTCCCCGCGCGTGCGAATCCTGGTCGTCGACCCCGAGCCGAGGCAGCGCGAGACGATCTGCAGGGGGCTGTTCGTCTTCGGACACGAGGTCGTCGCGGCGGCGTCGCCGGAGGAGGCGGTGCGCCGCCTCGCCGCGCCCGCCGAGCTCCCGTTCGACCTCCTGCTGACCGACGTCCGCGCGCTCGACGACCGCGGCGTGGAGCTCCTCGCCGCGGTGCGTCGGGTGGCGCCGTCGCTCGCCGCCCTGCTCACGACGGGCCTCACCCAGCCGGCGGACGTCGCCGCGCTGCGCGAGCTGGGGCATGCCGTCCTGGTGAAGCCGTTCACGCCGGACGAGCTCGACGGCGCGGTGCGGGCCGCGGGCGACGCGCGCAGCGCAGCGGCGCCCTGACCGGCGCCGCGCTCAGCCACCGAACCCGAGGAAGAAGCTCATGGCGAGGCCCGCGCCGGCGGAGGACGACGCCATGTCGACCCCGAACGCCGGGACGGCGACGTTCCGGACGTAGACGCGGACGCCGGCGCCGGGCGCGACGTAGCGGGTCGTGCTCCCGGCCCAGTACGCCACGCCCCCGTCGACGAACGCCATGGCCGCGACCGTGCCCCACCCCGGGCGCCAGAAGGGCACCTGGTACTCGGCGCTGGCGGTGGCGCCGCGCTCGGTCCAGAGGCCCCCTTCGCGCAGGCCGCGCGAGCCGCGCCGTCCGCCCAGCGGGAACGCGTCGAGGACGGGATCGCCCTGCGCCACGACGCCCGTCACCGAGAGGGAGAAGGCGTGGTCGCGGAAGGCGGGGACGGTCCACAGCGCGAAGCTCCAGGCCTGCGTGAACGCCCGCTCCGCGCCGAGCGCCGGGAGCGAGGACCGCAGCCGCGCGGTGAGGAGCGGGCCGGAGTCGAACCACTCGCGGTAGTCCTGGCCCGCGTACTCGAGATCCGCGGCCACGCCGACCGCACGGCCCGAGGGCGGCGGCGGCGCGAAGCCGGGCTCGGCCTCGCTCTCGGCCAGGACGGCGAACGGCCCGGCCCGCACGCCGAGCCGCGGCGTCCACTGGACCCCGGGCCGGACGCTCGCCTCGACGTGCCGGTCGCGCCAGGCGTGGGTGACGCGCGCGCCGTCGGCGCGCTGGCGGACCTTGTTCTCCGCGATCAGCTCCGAGGCGAGGATGGCGCGCGACCCGCCGACGGCCGGGTCCCGGTACAGTGCCATCGCCGTCTGCCCCCTCGTCGAGTAGACCCCCACGAGCGCCAGCTCCTTGCGCTCGCCGAGAAGGTTCTGCTCGAGGAGCGCCAGACCCGCCTGGAAGGCGCCGTCCACCGCGCCGACGATGGGAATGGGGGTGAGCGTCCAGCGCTCCTCGACCGCGACGGCCACGACGATGCCGCCGTCGGCAGGGCGGAGCTGCACGTCGACCTCGCGGAAGATGCGGAGGTTGTAGACGCGCTGCCGCAGCGCCGCGGCCGCGTCGGGATCGACCGCGTCGCCCGGGCGGACGTCGAGGGCGCGCTCGATCACCTCGCGCGACGTCCGCTCGTTGCCCTCGACCGCGATCTCCCGGACCAGGACGGAGTCGGCACCGAGGGCGGGGAAGGCGGCGAGGTCGACGGTGGCGAGCGCGGCGACGAAGACGAGCGCGCGCGGGGTCAGAGGCGCACCCCGAGCCCGACCCCGAGCGTCAGCGGATCGATCTCGAGCGTCGCCACCTTCGTCCCCTGCGCGCTCACGTCCGTCCGCAGGAGGTTCCACCTCAGGTCGAGGTTCAGGAAGAGCGCCGAGGAGAGCGCGACGTCGACACCGGCCTGGAGCACCGGACCCACGCTGGGCGAGACCTGCGTGCCGTCGAGCGCGCCGCTCTTCTCCCAGCAGACCGTCAGGTTGACCCCGGCGCCGGCGTAGGGCCGGAACGTCCCCGCCAGCGGGAAGTACTGGACCATGAGCGAGATGGGGAGCAGCTCGAGCGAACCGAGGCGGGTGTCCGTCCCGGTGCCGCTGTCGACGTCGATCTCCCGCGACTCCGTCCTCATCGTGAGCTCGAGCGCGAAGGCGCGGCTCAGCTGGCGCGCGACGCCGGCCTCGACCCCGATGCCGCTGTAGATCTTGTAGCCCGCCGGGTCCGAGTGCGTGGACGACCCGCTCATCACCGCCCGCGTGCGCAGCGTCCACGCCTGCTGCGCCGGCGGCGACGCCTCGTCGGGCGGCAGGGCTGCGGCGCGCCCGATGGGGGCGGTGGCCCCCAGGATCGCCAGGAGCGCGGCGGCGAGCTTGCCGAGGCTGCGATGCCCGATCCGGCGGCCGGGCGCGCGCGTGGTGTCGCGCCGCCGGTCCGGAGCCGGGCGGGAGGAGCTCCGGGGCGCGCCGACCACGGCCCGCCGGCGCGCAGCAGCGAGGTGGACCGAGGGCTCGTCGGCGGCGGCGCTGGCAGCGAAGACGGGGATGAAGAGGAGGAACATGGAGGCCTCAGGGCAGCCAGGTGAGGAGCGCATCCCCGGCGAGCGCGAGCGCGACGGCGGCCTGGAACCAGCACTTCAAGACGTTTCGTCGCATCATGGCGGGCGGCCTCGCGTGGACGAGCCGGTCCACAGCAAGCTGTGCGCCAGCCGCGCCGCCCGCGGTTCCCGGGGCGCGTGCGTCCCGGCCTCCACGCCGGGCCGCTGTGCGGTCCCAGATTGGGACGGCGCCGTACCGGAATGATCGCGCGCCCTCCGCGACGCGTGATCGCTTGAAATGAAAAACGCCACCCCGCCGCTGGACGGGGTGGCGCACGCACCGGCGTAGCGAAGGGGAGGGGGACCTACCCGCCGCCGGCGGAAGCCTTCTGATCGCGCTTGGTGAGGCTCGCGCGCAGGAAGTCCTTGTTCATGCGCGGGATGACCTCGAGCGGCACGTGGGCGGGGCAGACCGCCTCGCACTCGCCCATGAGCGTGCAGTGCCCGAAGCCCTCGACCACGTTCTGCGTGCCCATGGCCAGGACGCGGTCGAGCCGCTCCGGCTGGCCCTGCGGCAGCAGCCCGAGATGGCTCACCTTGGCGGCCGTGAAGAGCATGGCCGAGGCGTTCGGGCAGGCGGCCACGCAGGCGCCGCAGCCGAGGCAGGCGGCCGCCTCCATGGCGCGGTCCGAGTTCTCCTTGCGGACCAGGATCGAGTTCGCCTCCGGCGCGGAGCCGGTGCGCACCGAGATGAAGCCGCCGGCCTGGATGATGCGGTCGAAGGCGCTGCGGTCGACCACCAGGTCCTTGATGATGGGGAAGGCCTTGGCGCGCCACGGCTCGAGCCGGAGCGAGTCACCGTCCTTGAAGTGCCGCATGTGCAGCTGGCAGACGGTGCCGCCGTGGACCGGGCCGTGCGGCGAGCCGTTGATGAGGAACCCGCACATGCCGCAGATGCCCTCGCGGCAGTCCGAGTCGAACGCGACCGGCTCCTCGCCCTTGGTGATGAGATCCTGGTTCAGCACGTCCAGCATCTCGAGGAAGGACATGTGCTCGTTGGCCGTGGCCTGGTACCGCACGAACCGGCCCGGGTCCGACGCATCCTTCTGCCGCCAGACTTCGAGGGTCAGCTTGAAGGTCTCGCTCACTTGTAGCTCCGGGTGGCCAGCTGGATGTTCTCGAACACGAGCGGCTCCTTGTTCAGCTTCGGGGTCGCTCCCTCGCCCTTCCACTCCCAGGCCGCGGCGTACGCGTACTCCGCGTCGTTGCGCTGCGCCTCGCCGTCCGGCGTCTGGTACTCCGTCCGGAAGTGCCCGCCGCACGACTCGTTGCGCATGAGCGCGTCGTAGCAGAGCAGCTCGCCCAGCTCCATGAAGTCGGCGACGCGCGTCGCCTTCTCCATCTCCTGGTTGAGGCCATCGGGCGACCCGAGGATCTTCACGTTGCGCCAGTAGTCCTCGCGCAGCTTCGGGATCTGTTCCAGGGCGCGGGTGAGGGTCTCCTTGTTGCGGGCCATCCCGCACTCCTCCCACATGATCTTGCCGAGCTCGCGCCAGTACGAGTCGACCGAGCGCGTGCCCTTGGCGCCGAGGAGCTTGTCCTGGCGGGCCTTCACGTCACGCTCGGCGTCCTTGAAGGCGGCGTGATCGACGGTCGCCTTGGCGATGCCGCCCGAGGCGAGGTAGTCGCCGACCGTGAGCGGCAGGATGAAATAGCCGTCGGCCAGGCCCTGCATGAGCGCCGAGGCGCCGAGGCGGTTCGCGCCGTGGTCGGAGAAGTTCGCCTCGCCGCCCACGAACATGCCGGAGATGCTCGACTGCAGGTTGTAGTCGACCCACAGTCCACCCATGGTGTAGTGGACGGCGGGGTAGATGCGCATCGGGACCGTGTAGGGATCGTCGCCGGTGATGCGCGCGTACATCTCGAAGAGGTTGCCGTAGCGCTCGGCGATGACGTGCTTGCCGAGGCGCTTGATGGCGTCGGCGAAGTCGAGGTAGACGCCGCGGCCGCCCGGCCCGACGCCCAGCCCCTCGTCGCAGCGGTACTTCGCCTGGCGCGAGGAGACGTCGCGCGGGGCGAGGTTGCCGAAGGACGGGTAGACGCGCTCCAGGTAATAGTCGCGCTCGTCCTCGGGGATCTGGTTGGCCGGGCGGTTGTCGCCCTTCTTCTTCGGCACCCAGACCCGTCCGTCGTTGCGGAGCGACTCCGACATGAGCGTCAGCTTCGACTGGTAGTCGCCCGACTGCGGGATGCAGGTGGGGTGGATCTGCGTGTAGCAGGGGTTCGCGAAG
>DASTGH010000714.1:0-6303 GCA_035719345.1 Anaeromyxobacteraceae bacterium | reverse complement strand
GGAGGCGGAGGCGGTCTAGCAGTCGTAGCGCGACAGTTCGGGCCCGTGGCGCAGCTGGGAGCGCGCCTGAATGGCATTCAGGAGGTCACCGGTTCGATCCCGGTCGGGTCCACCAGCAGAACGAGAAGGGGGTTGCGGGCGACCGCGACCCCCTTCGCCTTTCAGCGCTCATCCCAGGATCAGCGCCCGAACGAGCGCCAGGCAGCGTCCGGAGGGTGGACGCTCAGGGCGCCGGCGGCGCGGTCACCGTCGGCTGCGGGAAGGCGAGCAGCGTGAGGAGGAGCCGCTTGCGGGAGCTGCCCGGCCGCGGCGGCCACTCCTCGCGACGCGCCAGGACGAACGCGCCGTGGCCCCCCACGTAGTAGAGCGAGCGGGGGTCGTCGCTGGGTGAGCCCTCGATCACCTGCACCGTGAGCGCGTCACCGCGGGTGGAGAGCACGCGCCCCACGAAGCTCGGCGGGGCGAGGTGCTCCATCGCCAGCCGCACCACGTCGCGCAGGTCGCACGCAGGGTCGAACTCCCAGGCCGGAACCGTGGTCTCGTCCATGCGGAGCGAAAGGTACGCCAGGCGCCCACGCCGGGCCATCACCCCGGATGGTGCCGGGTCGCTCCCGCCTCACGCGAGTGGCCTCGCGCCGGCGGGGGTTTCGCGCCCGGTGCGTGTCGGACCCTACCCCAGGCGGCGTCCCGTCGTGGCCGGCACCACCTTCCCGAACTTCACGCCGCGCGTCGAGACGAGGCTCTCGCCCATCCCGACGATGTCGCGTGCGCGCCCGCGCAGGACGAGCACCTCCAGGCAGTTGTGCGCGTCCATGTGCACGTGCAGCGAGGAGACGACGGCCAGGTGGTTCTCGTGCTGGATGTGCGTCAGCTTCTGCGCCAGGCTGGAGGAGTCGTGGTCGTAGACGAGCGTGACCACCACCACCCGCTCCTCGTCGGTCCGCGACGCCGACCACTCCCGCTGCACCAGCTCGCCGCGGATGAGGTCGCGCACCGCCTCCGAGCGGTTCACGTACCCCTTCTCGGCGATGAGCTCGTCGAAGCGGTCGAGGAGCTCGTCCTCGAGGGAGATGCCGATGCGCTGGAGCATGGGGCGAGCATAGCAGCGGCGCGCGCGGGCCGGCGCCGGCCGCGTTACGATCGGAGCGATGGATCCGGCGCTCCTCCTGCTCGTCCCGACCCGCAGCTACCGCACCGGCGACTTCGCCTCGGCCGCCGCCCGCATGGGCGTCCCGGTGCTGCTCGGCAGCGACCTCTGCCACCGCGTGGAGGAGACCTTCGGCGGCGTGTCCGGCCAGGTCTCCCTGGACTACCGGCACCCCGAGCGCGCCGCGGAGCGGATCGCGGAGGTGGCGCGCGAGCGGCCGGTGGGCGGGGTCGTCCCCACCGACGAGGGCACCGCCGTCATCGCGGCGCTGGCGGCGGAGCGGCTCGGGCTCGCCCACAACCCACCCGACGCCACCCGGCGCGCCGGCAACAAGCACCTGCAGCGGGAGGCGCTCCGCGCCGCGGGGCTGCCCGTCCCCCCGTTCTCGCTCCACCCGCTCGGCGACGGTCCGGAGCGCGCCGCCGCCGCCGTGCCGTACCCGTGCGTCCTCAAGCCACTCGTCCTCTCCGCCAGCCGCGGCGTCATCCGCGCCGACGGCCCGGCGGCGTTCGTGGCCGCGTGGCGGCGGATCGAGGCCATCCTCCACGAGGCGCGCGCGGAGCGGCGGCCGAGCGATGCGGAGGGCCGGGGCTCGCTGCTGGTGGAGGGCTTCGTCCCCGGCGCGGAGGTGGCGCTCGAGGGCCTGCTCCGCGGCGGGCGGCTCGAGGTGCTGGCGCTCTTCGACAAGCCCGACCCGCTCGACGGGCCGTTCTTCGAGGAGACGCTCTACGTCACCCCGTCGCGGCATCCCGGGCCGCTGCAGGAGCGCGCGGCCGAGCTGGTGGCGGCGTCGGCCCGCGCGCTCGGGCTGGCCGAGGGGCCGCTGCACGCCGAGCTGCGCCTCGGGCCGTCCGGGCCGGTCGTGCTCGAGGTGGCGGCGCGCTCCATCGGCGGGCTCTGCGGCCGCACGCTCCGCTTCGGCGCCGGCGTCTCGCTGGAGGAGGTCGTCATCGCGCACGCCATGGGCCGGCCGCTGGCGCCGCTGGCGCGGGAGCGGCGCGCCGCGGGCGTCATGATGCTGCCCATCCCCCAGGCCGGCGTGCTGCGCGAGCTGCGCGGCCTCGACCGCGCCCGCGCGGTCGCGGGAGTCGAGGACGTCGTCGTCACCATCCCCGAGGGCCGCGAGGTCCGTCCGCTGCCGGAGGGCGACGCCTACCTCGGCTTCGCCTTCGCGCGCGGCGAGCGGCCGGAGGACGTCGAGGCGTCGCTGCGCGAGGCGCACCGGCGCCTCGAGGTCGAGATCCGGCCGGCGCTGCCGGTCGCCTGATGGAATCACTCCATGCCGGCCAACTGGCCGGCGGTGGGCTCGCTTCAACAGAACCAGCTCTCGGTGAGGCGCGGCGAGCGCCGGCCCGCGTCCGCCGCCACGGCTCCGACGTGCTCGTGCGGCCGCCCCGCCGCGGCCAGCGCCAGGCGGCGGACGCGCTCGAACGTCTCGCCCGGCGCCGCGCCGGACGTGGCGCCCTCCTCCGCCACCCGGGCCACCTTTGCCTGGAGCGCGTCCATGCGCGGGTCCGGGTGGCGCCAGGCGTGCGAGAGCGCGGCGGGATCGAGCGGCGCGTCGCGCAGCTCCGGCTCGGCGAGGAGCAGCGAGCCTGGCGGCACGAGCAGGCGGATGGAGAGCTGGACCGGATCGACCGATTCGACCCAGCCCCGGGCGGCGAACGTCTCGAGCAGGTCGAGGTAGTCGTCGAGCGTGGACCAGGGCGTGAACGGGAGCAGGCTCGGGCGAAGCGCCAGACCGGCGTCGCGGCAGGCCTGGAAGGCCCGGACGACGTCGCCGCGCGAATGGCCCTTGTCGAGCACCGCCAGCACGCGCCCGGAGAGCGACTCCACCGCCGACACGACGAAGACGGCGCCGCACGCGACCAGGCGCGGGAGCAGCGCCTCCTGGCGGACGAGGTGCTCCACCTTGGCGGTGAAGTCGAAGGTGAGCGCCGGGAAGGCCGCGTGGAGCGCCTCCGCCACCCGCAGCGCGTGGCGGGGCCCGTTGAGGAAGTCGGGGTCGCCGAAGGTGACGTGCTCGACGCCGGACGCCACCTGCCGCGCCACGTCCTCGCGCACCACCTCCACCGGCACGGCGAAGAAGCGGCCGCCGTAGACCGGCACCACCGGGCAGTGCCGGCAGCGGTGCTTGCAGCCGCGCGTCGCCTCGGCATGCCCGGCGACCCGGAGCGTGCCGTCGCCCGTGGCCAGGCGGGCGTAGCGCTCCGGTGGGGGCAGGCCGGCGCGCGACGGCACCGGGTAGTCGAGGCGCTCCGGCCGCGCCAGCGCGGCGACGGCCGGGGGCCCCTCGCCGGCGTCCAGCCGGCGCGCCAGCGCCACCAGCGCCTCCTCGCACTCCCCGCCCAGGACCGCGATGGCGCCCCGCTCCCGGAGGAGCGGCGCGTGCAGGACCGCGTACAGCCCGTGGAAGGCGAGGGCGGCCGAGGGGTTCAGGGCCCGCACCCGATCGGCGGCGGCCAGCCCGAGCCGCAGCGCCGTGTGCATGGGCACGGACAGGACGACGAGGCGCGCCGCCGCCACGCGGGCCGGGTCGAGCGGCTCGACGGCCAGATCGAGCGCCGCCGGCGCGAACCCGGCGCGCTCCAGGAAGGCCTTGGGGGTGGCGAGGCCGGCCGGCTGGTGCCCGAGCTCGTAGGTGGAGACGAGCAGGATGGCGCCGGGGTCGCCCAGCGCGCCGGGCGCGCCCACGCGCTAGCCCTTCGAGGGCGGGGGCGTGTAGTCGGGCGGCAGCTGCGCCCCCTCGCCGAAGAAGAACTCCTCCGCCTGCTGGAACAGGACCTGGTTCGTCCGCGGATCGGCGGGCGACAGGCGGTACTCGTTCATGATCATCTTGAAGTGCTCGAGCCACATCTTCCAGGCGTCCTGGGAGATGCTGTCGTAGATGCGCTGACCGAGCTCGTTGTTCCACGGCTTCGCCGCGAGCCCGGGCAGCTCCTTGCCGAGCTTCTTGCACATGACCATGCGCGCCATGGGAGTCGCTCCTCGGGTGAGGCGCGCCGGGCGCGCCGAAGGAGGGGAAGGATAAGCCCGGAGCGCGGCGGGCGCACGCGCGCCGGGGACGGCGTCTGCGGCGGTCCGCCGCGGCCCCCGCGAGCCGGCGGCGGACCCCGCGCGCGCGTCCCTTACGACAGGAGCGAGGTGGCCGAGATGCTGAGCGCCTTGGCCAGCGACTCGAGCGTGTCGAGCGGCGGGGTCCGCTGCCCGCGCTCGAGCATCGAGATGTACGAGACGGAGAGCCCCGCCTTCGCGGCGAGCGCCTCCTGCGAGAGCTTCTTGCGGAGGCGCTCGTTCTTGAGGTTGACGGCGAACTTGTCGGCGAGTGCGGCCATGGTGGTGAGCTCCTGGGCGGGGATCCAGACTGCGCGTGCGGCAACACAGCGCTGCTGCACGTTGCGGATTCCGCATCACGACCATGGCGGTATCCGCAACGCGAGTAATTAACAGTCAGCGCGAGTGCGATCCAGTCTGGCGTCTGCGGGACGCACTTCGGGTGCGCCCGGGAAATGGGACGCCGTAGCGCTTCAGGAGGCGCCTCAGCGCGAAGTACGACACGCCGAGTCGCTCCGCCAGTCCGCGCGGATCGCCGGGAAAAAGCTTCGTACAGGCAGTGAGATAGCGCTTCGCCGCTTCGTGAAAGGGCATGATCGCCTCGGCGGAGGTGGGGGCGCGCAGACCCGGGAGCCCGGGGCCGAGCGAACCGCCCAGGCGCGCCAGGCGGCGGCGCGCCTCCTCCATCTCCGCCTCGCTGTGCAGGATGAGCCGGGCCAGCCGGCGGCGGTCGATGGCCAGCTCGAGCGCGGGCTCGAAGGCGTCCACCTCGTACTCGAGGAAGTGATCCGCGCCGGCCAGCACGGCGGCGACCGCCTCGGAGGCGGCCGCGCCCGAGGTGAAGGCGAGGATGGCGAGGTCGGAGCGGACCGGCCGCAGCTCCTGGATGACCTGCAGGCCGCTGCGCTTGGCGAGGTCGAGGTCGAGCGCCAGGACGGAGACCTCGGCCTTGACCAGCCGCAGCGCCTCGGCGCCGTCGCGCGCCGGGAGCACCCTGAAGCGCGGGTAGCTGCCGAGCGCGAGGGCGCGCGCGCGCCCGGGCGCCGCCTCCAGCCGCTCGCCGATCGCGTCGCGCAGCTGGGCGTCCTGGTGAGCGACGACCACGACGTGGTCGTACTCGTCCGGCCTCTGCCACGCGGGTGACACGCCCCGTTGATAGCATGCACCGGCCGCGGCGCGTCAGGAAGTCCGGGGTGGGGCGAGCAGGATCGCCTCCACCGCCGCTCCCCGCCGCAGCCGGCCCTCCCCGGGCGGCAGCACCGCCAGCGCGTCGAAGGAGGTCATGGAGCTGAGGTCGCCGCTCACCTGCGTCCGGAGGGGCTCGAGCCACAGCACCGGGCCGTCGGCGTGCACGCGCGCCCGCAGGTACTGGGTGAGCCCGGCCTCCCGCTCGCAGGCCGAGGCGAGCCGGGCCTGCACCACCGCTCGGCCGCTCCCCGGCAGCCCGCCCAGGCGGCGCAGCGCCGGGCGCACGAACAGCTCGAACGTCACGAGCGCGCTGGCCGGGTTTCCGGGCAGGCCGAAGACGGCGGTCCGCCCGCGCCGCCCGAAGGCGATGGGCTTGCCCGGGCGCAGCGCCACCCGCCAGAAGCGGAGGCGCGCCCCGGCTGCCTCCAGCGCGTCGCGCACCAGGTCCTTCGCCCCGACCGACACGCCACCGGTGGTGACGAGCGCGTCCACCCCGTCGACGCCGGCCAGCACCGCGGCCAGGGCGTCCCGCCGGTCGGGGGCGAGCGGGAGCAGCACCGGGAGCGCCCCCGCCTCGCGGCAGGCGGCGGCGACGGCGTGGCTGTTCGAGTCCACGATCTGGCCGAGCGCGGGCGTCCGGTCCACCGGCACGAGCTCGTCGCCGGTGGCGAGGACGGCCACGCGCGGCCGGCGGTGCACGGCGACCTCGGTGCGGCCGAGCGCCGCGGCCAGGCCGATGGCGCCGGCGTCCACGACCGTGCCGCGCGCCAGCGCGCGGGCTCCTCCCGCCACGTCGCTGCCGGCGCGCCGCAGGAAGCGACCCGACACGGCCGGGCGGCCGAAGGTGGCGAACGCTCCCCGGCGAGTGACCTCCTCCTGCATCTCCACCGCGTCGGCGCCGGCCGGCAGCGGCG
>DASTGH010000713.1:0-5098 GCA_035719345.1 Anaeromyxobacteraceae bacterium | reverse complement strand
GTCCGCGGCGCGCGCCGGGGCCGCGTCGCCCGGACCGGGCGCGCCGATCGACTGCGGCGCCCCGAGCGCCAGGGCGGCGAGCACCGTCAGGGGCGCCCCGTTCACGGTGCCCTCGACGGTGCGTCCGGCGCGCTGCTCGTCCCCGCCATCGAGGACAGAGATGACCGGGGGCGACGAAGGGTGCGCGTCGTCCCCGGGGGAGCGGGCTCTCCCCCCGGACCCCCCATCTCGATCGAGCGGCGCCATCAGCTCGTCCGCGCCAGCGCCGCCGGTTCGGGCACCGCCGCCGGCAGCGACCGCGGCAGCCCCTTGCCCTTCCACAGCATGTAGACCGCGGGGTAGACGAGCAGCTCGAGCAGGAAGGACGTGACGAGGCCACCCACCATGGGCGCGGCGATCCGCTTCATGACGTCGGCCCCCGTCCCGGTGCTCCACATGATGGGGAGCAGGCCCATGAACGCGGCGGCCACCGTCATCGCCTTGGGCCGGACGCGCTTCACCGCGCCGTGGACGATGGCCTCGGTGAGCTCGCCCCGCGTCCTGAGCCGGCCCGCCGCCTTCGCCTCGTCGTGGGACAGGTCGAGGAAGAGCAGCATGAACACGCCCGTCTCGGCGTCGAGCCCCATGAGCGCGATCATGCCGACCCAGGCCGCGATGGAGACGTTGTAGCCGAGCAGGTACAGGAGCCAGACCGCGCCCACCGCCGAGAACGGCACCGCCAGCATCACGATCCCGGCCTTGGCGCTCGACTTCGTGTTCATGTAGAGGAGCGCGTAGATGAGGAGCAGCGTGATGGGGACGATGATCTTGAGGCGCTCGCGCACCCGGATCATGTTCTCGTACTGGCCGCTCCAGCTCATGGAGTAGCCGGTCGGCACCTTGACCGCGCCCGCCACCGCGGACTTGGCGCGCTCCACGAACGTGCCGATGTCGTAGCGCGAGGTGTCGAAGTCCACGTAGACGTAGCCGGCCAGCATCCCGTTCTCGTTGCGGATCATCGACGGACCCTGCACCAGCTTCACGTCGGCGATCTCCTCCATCGGGATCTGCCCGCCGCCGCGCAGCGGCAGGAGCACGCGGCGCAGCGCCGAGAGGTCCTCGCGGTAGTCGCGGGCGTAGCGGACGCTGATGCCGTAGCGCTCCCGCCCCTCGACCGTCGTACCCTGCTCGTCGCCGCCGACCGCGGTCATCACCATCATGTTGGCGTCGTCGACGGAGAGGCCGTAGCGGGCCAGCCGGTCGCGCTTCAGCACGAAGTCGAGGAAGTATCCGCCCGCCACCCGCTCCGCGTAGACGGAGCGCGTGCCCTCGACGTTCCGCAGCGCGGCCTCGGTCTCGACCGCGATCCGCTCGATCTCCTGGAGGTCGCGCCCCGCGATCTTGATCCCGATGGGCGTGCGGATGCCGGTCGAGAGCATGTCGAGGCGGCCCTTGATGGGCATGGTCCAGGCGTTGGAGAGGCCGGGTAGCTGCAGCGCCGCGTCCATCTCGTTCTTGAGCTGCTCCACGTCGATGCGGTCCGGCCAGAACGGGCGCAGCGCCGGCGCGAGCCAGGCGGGCGCCCACGAGGTCCACCAGGCCGGCTTCGACCGCCACCGGTCGTGCGGCTTGAGGAGCACCGTCGTCTCCATCATCGAGAAGGGCGCCGGGTCGGTGGAGGTGTTGGCGCGGCCCGCCTTGCCGAAGACGCGCTCCACCTCGGGGAAGGTGCGCAGGATCTTGTCCTGGAGTTGGAGCGCGTTCTGGGCCTCGGCCACCGACATGCCGGGCTGCACCGCCGACGGCATGTAGAGGATGGTCCCCTCGTCGAGCGGCGGCATGAACTCGCTGCCGAGCCGGAGGTAGACGGGCACGGTCGCCGCCACCAGCGCCAGGCTGGCGGCCACGGTGAGCCGCGGGTGGCGCAGCACGAACCGGCACGGCCGCTCGTAGAGGCGGTGGAGGAGCCGCGAGACGGGGTGCTTCTCCTCGGCGTGGTACTTCCCCACCAGCGCCTGCGTGGCGAGCCAGGCGAGCGGCCTCGGCCGGAAGCGGAACGGCGTCGCCCGGGCGAAGAGCATGCGCATGGCCGGGTCGAGCGTCACCGCCAGCAGCGCGGCGATGGCCATGGCCAGGTTCTTGGAGTAGGCGAGCGGCTTGAAGAGCCGGCCCTCCTGGTCCACCAGCGTGAACACCGGCATGAACGCCACGGCGATGACGAGCAGGGAGAAGAAGACGCTCGGGCCCACCTCCAGCAGCGCCTCCAGCCGGACCTTGTGGAAGTCCTCCTTCATCCCGCCCTGCTGCCACAGGTGGATCTTGTTGTAGGCGTTCTCCACCTCGACGATGGCGCCGTCCACCAGCACGCCGATGGAGATGGCGATGCCGGCGAGCGACATGAGGTTCGCGTTCAGGCCCATGGCGTACATGGGGATGAAGGCGAGCGCGACGGAGATGGGGATGGTGACGATGGGCACGATCGCCGACGGGATGTGCCAGAGGAAGACGAGGATGATGAGCGAGACGATCGCGATCTCCTCGACGAGCTTGTGCGTCACCGTGTCGATCGCGTTGCCGATGAGCTCCGAGCGGTCGTAGGTGGTGACGATCTCGGTGCCCTTCGGCAAGGACGGCCGGAGCTCCTCGAACTTGGCCTTCACCCGCTCGATGACGTTGAGCGCGTTCTCGCCCTGCCGCATGACGACGATGCCGCCCACCACGTCGCCCTGGCCGTCGAGGTCGGCCACGCCGCGCCGCATCTCCGGCCCGAGCGTCACCTGCGCCACGTCCTTCACGGTGATGGGGGTACCGCCCTCCGCCTTGAGGACGAGCGACTCGAGGTCGCGCGGGCTCTTCACGTAGCCGCGGCCGCGCACCATGTACTCCCGGCCGGAGATCTCGACCAGGCGGCCGCCCACGTCGTTGTTGCCGCGCTTCACCGCCTGGATGACCGCCTCCAGCGAGAGGCCGTAGGAGGCGAGCGCGGTCGGGTTCACCGTGATCTGGTACTGCCGCACCTGCCCGCCGACGGTCGCCACCTCGGAGACGCCCGGCACCGCCTGCACCGCGTAGCGCAGGAACCAGTCCTGGAAGGAGCGCAGCTCGTCGGAGGAGTGCTGCCCGGTGCGGTCCACCAGCGCGTACTGGAAGACCCAGCCGACGCTGGTGGCGTCGGGCCCGAGCTCCGTCTTCACGCCCTGCGGCAGCTGCGGCGTGATCTTGGAGAGGTACTCGAGGACGCGGGTGCGGGCCCAGTACGGATCGGTCCCGTCCTCGAAGATGACGTACACCCAGGAGAACCCGAAGTCCGAGAAGCCGCGGATCGCCTTCACCTTGGGCGCGCCGAGGAGGGCGGTGGTGATGGGATAGGTGACCTGGTCCTCGAGGATGTCGGGGCTGCGGTCCCAGCGCGAGTAGACGATGACCTGCGTGTCGGAGAGGTCGGGCAGCGCGTCGAGCGGGATGTTGCGCATCGACCAGAAGGACAGCGCCAGGAGCGCCGTCACCGCGCCGATGACGATGAACCGGTTCTCCGCCGAGAAGCGGATGATGCGCTTGATCATGGCTTGCCGCCGCCCATGCTGGCGAGCGAGGCGCGCAGCCGGGACTCGGAGTCGATGAGGAAGTTGGCGCGGGTCACCACCTCGTCGCCGGAGGAGAGCCCGCCCAGGACCTCCACGTAGTCGACGTCGCCGGCGCCGAGGCGCACCTCGCGCGGCTGGAACTTGCCCTCGCCCAGCGCCACGAAGACGACCTTCTTCGTGCCCGAGTCGATGACCGCGTCGGCGGGGATGCGCAGGCCGTCGCGCGGCGGGGTGCGCATCGTGACCTCGCCGAACATCTCCGGCCGCAGCTCGCCGGTGGGGTTGGGGAAGGCGAGCCGGACCTTGGCGGTGCGCGTCTTGGCGTCGAGGAGCGGGTCGATGAAGATGACCCGGCCCTTGAACTGCCGGTTTTGGAACGCCTGCAGGGACAGCGTCGCGCCCATGCCGAGCTTGAGGCGCGAGAGGTCGGTCTCGTAGGCGTCGGCGAGCACCCACACCTGGGAGAGGTCGGTGATCTCGTAGGGCATGGCGCCGTCCTCGATGCGGTGCCCCATGACCACGTCCTTCTTCGTCACCACCCCGGACATGGGCGCCTGGATGGTGAGCTCCTTCTTGGGCTTCCCGGTCTTCTCCAGCGCCTCGATGGCGGAGGCGGGGATGTCCCACAGCTCGAGCCGCCGCCGCGCCGAGGCCACCAGGTCGTCGCCGGCCGAGCCGGTGGCGCCGCCCTGGCCCAGCGCATCGCGGGTGCGGAGCGCGAGCAGGTACTCCTCCTGCACCGAGAGCAGCTCCGGGCTGTAGATGGAGAAGAGCGGCTCGCCCGCCTTCACGTACTTGCCGACGTAGTCCACGTAGACGCGCTCGGCGAAGCCGCCGACCTTGATGTTGACGTGGTGCACCCGCGTCTCGTCCACCGCCACGCGGCCGTTGGTGCGCCAGCTCCCGCCGACCGGGCCCTTCGCCGCGCGCGCCGTGCGCAGGCCGATGAGCTGCTGCCGCTGGGGGTCGATCTGGACGGTGGCGAGGCCCTCGGCCCCGCCTGCGCCGCCGGCGCGGCCCGCCGCTCCGGCGCCCTCGCCCGGCTTCACGGCCACCAGCTTCATGCCGCAGATCGGGCACTCGCCCGGCTTGTCGGAGGCGATGTTCGGGTGCATCGGACAGACGTACCGGGCCGGCGCCGCCTCGGCGGCCGCCGCCGCACCGCCCGCCTGCGAGGCGGGAGTCGAGGCCGCCAGCACCAGCTTCATCCCGCAGATCGGGCAGTCGCCGGGGTGGTCGGAGACGACGGACGGGTGCATGGGGCACACGTACCTGGGCTTCGACTCGGCCGTGGCCGCCCCCGTCGGCTCGCCGTGCTCGTGCCGGTGGCCCAGCCACCAGGCGCCCCCGCCGCCGCCGGCCAGGCCCGCGGCCAGCACGAGCGCCAGGGTGCCGGCGCCGAAGCCGTGGCGCGGAGGTGGGGTGGAAGATGTGGCCTGCTCGCTCATGGCATCTCCTAGAACCTCGCTACATGCCGCCCGTCATCCCGCCCTGCGCCGGCGCCTCGGCCGCGCCGCCGCCGCCGCCACCGCCGC
>DASTGH010000712.1:0-6995 GCA_035719345.1 Anaeromyxobacteraceae bacterium | reverse complement strand
GCCCCAGCCCCAGCCCCCGCCCCCGACCCCGCGCCGGGCGCCGCGGCGCACGGCCCGGTGCTCCGGGCCACGCCCGCGCCCGCCGAGCCGCGCGAGGCGATGGAGGCGCTGCTCGCCGATCTCGCCCGCTTCCGGGGCTCGGACCTCCACCTCACCTCGGGCGAGGAGCCGGCGCTGCGCGTGGACGGCGACGTCGTGCCGCTCTCCGGCTACGGGCGCCTCGCGCCGGAACGGCTGGCCGCGCTGCTCTGGTCGATCGCCCCGGCCCGCAACCGCGAGGAGTGGGAGGCGTCGCACGACACGGACTTCGCCCACGAGACGGAGGTCGCCCGCTTCCGCGTCAACGTCTTCGCCGACCGGCGCGGGATGGGTGCCGTGTTCCGCATCATCCCGCGCGACGTGCTCTCCGCCTCGCAGCTCGGCATCCCCCCGGCGGTGCTCGACCTGTGCGCCCTCACCAAGGGGCTCGTGCTCGTCACCGGCCCGACCGGCTCGGGGAAGTCGACGACGCTGGCGGCGCTCGTCGACCACGTGAATCGCACGCGCGACGACCACATCATCACCATCGAGGACCCCATCGAGTTCGTGCACCCGAGCCGGCGCTGCCTCGTGCACCAGCGCGAGGTGGGCGTGCACACCGACTCGTTCAAGCGCGCGCTGCGGGCGGCGCTGCGCGAGGACCCGGACATCGTGCTCGTGGGCGAGCTACGCGACCTCGAGACCATCGCCATCGCCATCGAGACGGCCGAGACCGGGCACCTCGTCTTCGGCACGCTCCACACCAACACCGCGCCCTCCACCGTGGACCGGGTCATCGACCAGTTCCCGGTCGATCGTCAGGCGCAGGTGCGCACCATGCTGTCGGAGTCGCTGCGCGGCGTCGTCTCGCAGACGCTCTGCAAGAAGGTGGGCGGAGGACGGGTGGCGGCGCTCGAGATCCTCGTCTGCAACAGCGGCGTCGCGAACCTCATCCGCGAGGGCAAGACCTTCCAGATCCCGTCTATCATGCAGACGGGCCGGGCACAGGGGATGGTCACGCTCAACGACGCGCTGCTCGAGCTGGTGAAGGCCGGGACGGTGGCGCCGGCCGAGGCGCTCCGCCGCGCGGTCTCGAAGCGGGAGCTGGAGGGGCTGCTCTCGCGCGCGGGGATCGCCGTCGGCGGCGACGCGCCGGCGGCGACCCGCTGAAGCGTTCAGTCGCGGTCGTGGCCGCCGTGGCCGTGGCCGTGGCCGTGCTCGTGCTCGTGCTCGTGGTTCTCGTGCTTGCGCTCGGCCTTCCACGCCTTGCGCTCCGCCTTCTCGTGCTCCTTCCACTCGCGGCGCTCGGCCTTGGCCTGCTCGTGATGCCAGTGCTTGTACTGGCCGGGCGGCAGCCGGTAGATGGTGCGAGGCACGTAGCGCGGCTCGACGTAGACGAAGGCGGCGCGGGGCGTGCGCGCGCGCCACCAGCGGTCGTCGCGGCGCACCCAGTACCAGCCGTTCGTGAAGAACACCTCCTCCTGGTAGTTCTCCACCACCTGCACGCCCGGCTGCACGACGACGAGCGGCGGGGCGACGGGGAGGCCGAGGCGGATGTTGACGTCGACCTGCGCGCGGGCGGCGGCGGGCAGGAGGGACACGGCGAGGGCGAGTGCGACGAGGAGCCGGATCATGGCCGCGGAGTGTAGCCAGGCGGCCGTCCCGTGAAAACGGTACGCGGATGTGGGAGCGACGGCTCCGATGTGAACCGTCAGTGATGACGGGCCCGAACGGCTCCCGCTGTCTCCGGGCGCGATCAGCGCACCTGCGCCGCCGGCCGTGCCGCGGCCTGGGCCGCGCGGCCGGCGAGGATCTTCTCCCAGCCGGTGAGGAGCAGGAGACCGGTCAGGATGGCGAAGGGCAGGAGCGAGAGGAGATCCGAGCTCGGGCCGGCGAAGAACGGGTTCGACGTCTCGGCCCATCTCGTGAGCACGCGGTCCACCGGCTCGAGGACGCCCGCCATGAACGCGATGAGGATGCCGGCGATGGCGCCGCCCGCGATGTAGCCGGACGCCATGAGCACGCCGGGGCTCTTGTCGCCTTCCGCGAGCATCTCCTCCTCGCTCAGGCCGCGGCCCGCCAGGGCGCGGCGCCGGCGCGCGTCCACCAGCCAGCGCACGAGCCCGCCGATGAAGATGGGAGACGAGGACGAGAGCGGCAGGTACACGCCGACGGCGAAGGCGAGCGAAGGGATCCCCGACATCTCCAGCACGATCGCGATCATGACGCCGAAGAGGACGAGTCCCCAGGGCAGCCGCCGGTCGAGGATCCCCTTGATGATGTACGACATGAGCGTCGCCTTCGGCGCGTCGAACTTGCGCACCTCGCTGCCGTCGGCGCGCCTCGTGAACTGTCCGTTGATGCCGGGGTCGACCAGCCAGCGCGCCTGCCCCGAGTCGTCGACCAGGTAGCGCCCGGGCGGTCCGCCGGCCGCGTCGGTCTTGTGCCACACGAGCAGCGCGGCCGCCTCGCCGCCGGCCTGCGCCGCCGGCACCCGCTCCCGGTCGCCCGGCAGCGAGGACGGATCCACCTGGAGCCCCGCCGGCGCGACCTCCGCCGCCCGGACGTAGGTGGTCGCCGAGGAGTTGAGCCGCAGCAGGATGGGCCCGAGCACGAGCGCCGAGAGGAGCGCGCCGAAGAGGATCGCGATCTGCTGCGAGCGCGGCGTCGCCCCGACGAGGTACCCGGTCTTGAGGTCCTGCGAGGTCGAGCCGCCGTTCGAGGCGGCGATGCAGACGATGGCGCCCACCGACAGCGCCGTGACGTAGTACGTGCCGCCCGTCCAGCCCACCACGAGGAAGACGAGGCAGGTGAGGAGCAGCGTCGCGACCGTCATGCCCGAGATCGGGTTCGAGGAGGAGCCGATCTCGCCGGTGAGCCGCGACGACACGGTGACGAAGAGGAACCCGAACGCGACGATGAGGATCGCGCCGAGGATGTTCATGTGGAGCGGGCGCGCGACGACGATGGCGACGACCAGCGCCGCGATCCCGCCGAACACGAACTTCATGGGCAGGTCGTCGTCGGTGCGGTGGCGCAGCGCCGCCAGGCGCGCGGCGCCGACGCCCACGTCCCGGAGCCCCTCGCGCAGCCCGTGGACGATGATGGGGAACGAGCGCAGCAGGCTGATGATGCCGCCCGCCGCCACCGCCCCCGCCCCGATGTAGAGGACGTAGGCGCTCCGGATCTGCGAGGGCCCCATCTCGCGGATGGGCACGCCCCCCGGCGCCAGCGCGCCCGGGATCGCCTCGCCGAAGAACCGGATCATCGGGATGAGCACGAGGTAGGCGAGCACGCCCCCGGCGCACATCACCGACGCGATGCGCGGGCCGATGATGTAGCCGACGCCGAGGAGCTCCGGCGAGATCTCCGCCGAGATCGATCCGGCCGTGAACGGCTTGCCGAAGACCTTCTCCGGCACGTCCTTCCAGCCCTTGAGCGCCACCATGGCCGTCTTGTAGAGGAGGCCGATCCCGAAGCCGGTGAAGATGGTGGCCGCCGAGAGCCGGCCGCCGCCGCGCCGTGCCTCCTCCTCGCGCGCCTCGGCCGAGGCGGCGGCGCGCGACTCCTCCGACGCGCCGGCCTTCAGCACCTCGGCGCAGGCGGTGCCCTCGGGGTACTTGAGCTTCCCGTGCTGCGCGACGATCAGCGCGCGGCGCAGCGGGATCATCATGAGGATGCCGAGCAGCCCGCCGAGGATGGCGACCAGCATGACGCGCGTGATCTCGAGGTCGAACCCGAGGATCATGATGGCCGGCATCGTCACGCCGACGCCGAACGCGATCGACTCGCCGGCCGAGCCGGCGGTCTGCACGATGTTGTTCTCGAGGATGGTCGCGTCCTTCACCCCCAGCTTCGAGCCGAGCCGGAAGAGGGTGATGGAGATGACGGCGACCGGGATCGACGCGGAGACGGTGAGCCCGACCTTGAGGACGAGGTAGAGCGACGACGCGCCGAAGATGGCTCCGAGGATGGTGCCGAGGATGACCGCGCGCGGCGTGAGCTCGCGCAGCGAGGTCTCGGGCGGGATGTACGGTGAAAGGCGGGGCCCGGCCGCCTCCTGCACCGCGCGCTCCGTCGTCGCCATGTGGTCTCCCAGCGGTCGAGATGTCGACCGGAGGTAACCACGTATCCGCTCCGCCGTCGACGCGCAGCCCGACGGTCGGGCGGCCGGTCACCCCGCCGGGAGGGTGGCCGCCCGCGCGGAGGGGGGCCGCCGGGCGGGGGGAGAAACGGGCGCCGGCGTTTGCGCCGCCGCCGCCGCGAGCTGGAACGAGGCGACCACCGCCGCGAGCGCGTCGGCCTGGACGGACAGCTCCGTCGCGGCCGAGGACGATTCCTCGGAGCTGGCCGCGTTCTGCTGCGTCACCTTGCTCATCTGCGCGACGGCGCCGTTGACCTGCGCGATGCCGGTCGCCTGCTCGCGCGACGCGGCCGCCAGCTCGGCGACGATGTCCGAGACCTTCCCCACCTGGGCGGAGATGGTCGCGAACTGGCCCTCCACGTCCGCCGCCGAGGCCTCGCCCGCCTCGGCCTGCTTCACCGACCGGGAGATGAGCGCGTCGGTCCGGCAGGCCGCCTCCTTGGAGCGGAGCGCCAGCCCCCGCACCTCCTCGGCCACGACCGCGAAGCCGCGCCCGGCGTCCCCGGCGCGCGCCGCCTCGACGGCGGCGGTGAGCGCGAGCAGGTTCGTCTGGAAAGCGATCTCGGTCACCTCCTTGATGATCTGCGCGGTCGCGCCGGCGCTCTCCTTGATCTCGGCGACCGCCCTCCTCATGTCGGCGATGGTATCGGCGCCGCCGGCGGCGGCCGCCCGCGCCTGCTGGGCGAGGGCGGACGCCTGCTGGGCCCCGTCCGACGCCTGGCGGGTCATCGACGCCATCGAGTCGAGCTGCGACCCCGTCTCCTCGAGCGACGAGGCCTGCTCCGACGCGCCGGACGCGATGAGCTGCGCGGACGATGCGATCTGGCCCGAGGCGGCGGCGACCTGGTCGACGGCGCGCGACACCTCGCGCAGCGCCTCCTGCAGGTGCTCGGCGGTGGCGTTCACCGCATCCTTGAGGCGGACGTGGTCGCCCCGGAAGGAGCCCTCCATGCGAGCGGTGAGGTCGCGCGCGGCCAGCCGCTCCAGGGCCGTGACCGACGCTCGCACCGGGCCGACGGTGGCGTCGAGGGTCGCGTTCACGCCCTCGATGACGGCGCGGAACTCGCCCTGGTGGCGTGCGGGGTCGGCGCGGGTGGCGAGCGCGCCCTCCACCGCCGCCGACGCCAGCCGCTTCGCGTCCGCGACCAGCGCTTCGACCGCGTCGACGGAGCGGTGCAGCGCGTCCTGGATGGCAGCGAAGTCGCCCTGCCAGCGCTCCGTGAGGCGCTCCGGCATCTCGCCGCGCGAGATGCGGTCGAGGGTGGCGCGGGTGACCTCGACGGGGCGCGCGAACGCCTCGACCGTCGCGTTCATGCCCTCGACGATCGGCTGGAACTCGGGGTGGACGGCGGCCAGGTCGCCGCGCGTGGCCAGGTCCCCCCGGCGCGCGGCCTCGGTGAGCCGACGCGCCTCGGACGTCACCGCGGCGATCGTGCGCGAGACGGTGCGCGCCAGCAGGAGCGCGAGGGCGGCGACGGCGATGGCGACCGCGAGCACGGCGGCGCCGATGGCGGCGAGGCTCCGGCGCGCGTTGCGCTGGCCGGCCTCGTTCTGCTCGGCGGCGTCGTCGGTCATCGCCGTCTGCAGCCGGTAGATGGCGTCGAAGAGGTGGGCGCCCGTCGCCCGCTGGACCTTCCACGCGCCCCAGGCCCGGGAATAGATACCGGCGGCGTCGGCGCGGCCGAGCGCGCGCGCCTGCTCCCACTCCACGACGCCGTCGCGCGCCTGTCGGAGGGAGCCGAGCCACGCGTCGAGCGGCGCTTGCGTCGCCTGCCAGGCGCGAGCGACCGCGCCCTCGTGCTGCGTGCGGGCGAAGTGGGCGCGCGCCTCCGCGATCTGGTCCAGCGCCGAGGCGAGCCCCGCGGCCGCCTCGTGGCGGATGGGGTCGTCGTTCCCGAGCTCGCCGAGGTAGAGGGTGTTGAGGTAGCGAGCCGCCAGGGCGGTGCCCTCGGCCAGGTGCCCGAGCGCGTCGACTGCCCGCACGTCGTTCGACGACACGTCGGCGAGGCGCTCGGAGAGGTCCCGCGCGTCGAGGAACGAGACGGCACCGACCACCAGCGCGCCGGAGAGGGCACAGCAGAGGGCGACCAGGACCTTCGTCGCGAGCTTCCAGCGGATCATTCGCGTACCACCTCTGGCGCGGGCGCACACCCCCTTTGGCGGCGCCGACGGCCCGTGCTCCGTTGCGCCGCCCGTGCCAGCGGGCGGGATGCGGGGCGGCGGCCAAGTGGTCGAGCGGAGCGTGTCGAACGAGCCGATCCCGCGCGGCGACCCTGGCGGCGCCGGTACCCCGGGTCAGCGCTGCGGGTGGGGGATCCCGAGCGCGCGGATCACCTCGTCGAGGTCTGCCGGGATCTCCGCCTCGAACGCGAGGGGCGCGCCGGTGGTCGGATGTGCGAGGGCGAGGCGGCGCGCGTGGAGGAGGACGCGCGGGATGCTCGTCTCCAGCACCCGCCGCGGCCCGCCGTAGCGGGGATCGCCGAGCAGCGGCGCACCGAGGTGGGCGAGGTGGGCCCGGATCTGGTGCGTCCGCCCGGTCTCGGGGCGGCACTCGACCAGGGCCGCTCCACCTCCCGGGGCCTCGGCCAGCGTGCGCCAGCCGGTCGCCGCGGGCTCACCGGAGGCGACGACCACGCGGCGCCCCGGCCTCGCGGGGTCCGGGCCGAGCGGGGCCTCGAGGTGCCCCTGGCGCGGCTCCGGCGACCGCGCGCAGACGGCGAGGTAGACCTTCTCCACCGCGCCGGTGCGGAACGCCTCGGAGAGCGCAGCGGCGGCGGGGCGCGTGCGAGCGAGGCCGGTGGCTCCGGAGGTCTCGCGGTCGAGGCGGTGGACG
>DASTGH010000711.1:0-3184 GCA_035719345.1 Anaeromyxobacteraceae bacterium | reverse complement strand
GCGGGAGTAGTTCTCGATCCCCGAGCAGAACCCCATCTGCTCGAGCATCTCCAGGTCGAACATGGTCCGCTGCTCGAGGCGCTGCGCCTCCACGAGCTTGTTCCCGGCGGTGAGCTGCTGGAGCCGCTCCCGGAGCTCCTCCCGGATCCCGTCGATGGCGCGCTTGCGGGTCTCCGGCGCGGAGACGTAGTGGCTGTTCGGGAAGATGGCGGCCTTGTCCAGCTCGGCGAGGGTCACGCCGCGGAGCGGGTCGAACTCGTGGATCGACTCCACCGTGTCCCCGAAGAACTCGATCCGGATCGCCCGCTCCTCCTCGTAGGGCGGGAACACCTCGATGGTGTCGCCGCGGACGCGGAACGTGCCGCGGTGGAAGTCGAGGTCGTTGCGCTCGTACTGGATGTCGATGAGCGAGCGGATGAACCGGTCGCGCAGGAACTCCTGCCCCTTCTCCACCTGCTGCAGGAGGCCGTAGTAGGCCTCGGCCGTGCCGAGGCCGTAGATGCAGGAGACCGACGCCACGATGAGCACGTCGTTCCGGGTGAGGAGCGCGTGCGTGGCGGCGTGCCGCATCCGGTCGATCTCGTCGTTGATGGAGGAGTCCTTCTCGATGTACGTGTCGGTCGAGGGGACGTACGCCTCCGGCTGGTAGTAGTCGTAGTAGGAGACGAAGTAGTGGACGGCCGCGTCGGGGAAGAGCTCCTTGAACTCGCCGTAGAGCTGCGCCGCCAGCGTCTTGTTGTGGGCGATGACGAGCGTCGGCCGCTGCACCTCGGCGACGACGTTGGCGATGGTGAAGGTCTTCCCCGACCCGGTCACGCCGAGCAGCACCTGCTGCTCGTCGCCGCGGCGCAATCCCTCCGTGAGCTCGCGGATGGCGCGCGGCTGGTCGCCCGTCGGCTGGAAGTCGCTGCGGATGCGGAACGGCACCGTCCCGGTGTAACGCGCGCGTCGAGCCCGCGCTCCGCCCGCCGGGCGGCGCGGCGAGCGCGATCAGGGCACGGGCATCGCCTCGACGACCGCGCCCTGCTCGCCCACGGCCAGGAACCGGGTGCCGTCCCAGAGCACCGCCTCGAGCTGCCACGCCCGGTCGCGATCGGCCGCGCGCCAGGTGGCGCCGTCGGACGACTCGAGCACGTCGGTCCCGGCCGCGTCCTGGCCCGAGCCCACCGCCACCAGCAGCCGATCCGATCCCGCGAGCGCGCGGAAGGACGCGGTCGTGCCGAGCGCGCCCCGGGTCCAGGCGCGGCCGTCGGGCGAGGTGAGGAGGATGCCTGCGCCGGCCACCGCCACGACCTGGCCTCGCCAGCCGGCGACGGCGTCCACGAACTCGGCGCCGGTGGTGGGAGCGCTCCCGGCCTCCCAGGTGGCGCCGTCGGCGGACGTCACCACGTCGGGCGGCTCGCCCAGCGCCACGAAGGCGGTCCCGGTCCAGGTCGCCGCCCGGAGGTGCCGCGCCGTGGAGGAAGCGCGCGCCTGCCAGGCCGCCCCGTCGGCCGACGTGAGGACGACGCCGCCGCTGCCCGTCGCCACCAGCGTCGCGCCGGAGCGAGCGAGGCCGCGCAGCCACGCCGTGGTCCCCGCGGCGCGCGGCGTCCAGGCGTCGCCGCTCGGCGAGGTCAGGATCGTCCCGCCGTCTCCGACGGCGACGAAGCCGGCGGCGTCCGACCAGAGCACCGCGTAGAGGTCCCGGGTCACGCCCGAGCGCGCCGCGCTCCAGCGGCGGCCATCGTCCGACGTGAGCACGGCGCCGGCGGCGCCGACGGCCACGTAGCGCTGGCCGGACCAGGCGAGGCCGTAGAGCCGCCGCGAGGTGGTGCCGGCCTGCTTCGTCCAGGTGGCGCCGTCGAGCGAGCTCGCGATCAGGCCGTCCTCGCCGACCGCCACGAAGCGGCCGCCGGCCTCCACCGCCTGGTACGGGTAGCTGCCCGCCCCGGCGCCGGCGCGCGTCCAGGTGAGGCCGTCGGTCGACGTCAGGGCCCCGTCGGTCCCGACCGCCACGAGCAGCGCCGCGGAGGCCGCCACCGCAGAAGCCGGGGGGGCGCTCGCGGAGCGCAGCGTCCAGGTCGCGCCGTCGGGCGAGGTGGCGAGGCCGCCGTCTCCCGCGGCCACGAACAGCGATCCGGACCAGGCCACCGAGACGAGCGGTCCGTTCACCCCCACCGCCCCCCGGGGCGTCCAGCTCACCCCGTCCGGCGAGGTGACGAGCGGCTTCACGGTCCCCGCCGACGTGCCGTATCCGGCCGCCACGATCATCCCGGCGTGGCCGGCCACCGCCACCAGCCGCCCCTGCACGCCGGAGGCGCGCGCGGTCCAGCTCACGCCGTCGGGCGACGTGAGGATGACGCCCGGGTCGGCCGGCTGGAACCCTCCGCCCACCGCCACGAACTGCGTCCCCGTCCAGGCGACCGCGGAGAGATCGTACTGCGTCAGCCCCTCGGCACGACGCGTCCAGCGGAGCTTGTCGCTCGAGGTCAGGATCCCGCCGCTCGCGCCCACCGCCACGTAGGTCGCGCCCGAGGTCGCGACGCCGGAGAGCGACAGGCCGGCGCCGCTCGACCGGTAGCTCCAGGCGACGCCGTCCGGGGAGGTCGCGATCGTGTCGCTCGCGCCCACCGCCACGAGGTCGGTCCCGTCCCGGAGGACGCCCCTCAGCGCCGTCCCGCGCGCCACCGTCCTGAACTGCAGCGCCCCGGACGGCAGCGTCGTGCCGCCTCCGTCCGGAGAACCGGGGCTGCCCGCCGGAGCGCCGCCGCCGCAGGCGGCCAGCACCGCGAGGGCGAGCGCCGCGCGCACCGAGATGGGCCTCATCCACGTCCTCCCGGGGCACCCGCGTCCCGCCCGTCGCGAGGCGACGGCCTCTCGATGCCCCGCACCGTAGCAAGCACCACACGGAGCGTCACCGCACACGTGTCCCTCCATCGACCCACACCCCACGTGCGTGCGCGTCTGGCCCGCTCCGCCGGGGCGTTCTCGCCCGCGGCCGCCGGCCGCAGCGTTCCTGGGATGCGCGCCCGAGCCGCGGCGGAGTGGACCGGCCATGCCCTGCTCGCGCTCGGCGCCTGGCTCGCCTTCACCCAGCGTCTCGCCCCGACCGAGCTGCTGGCGGGCGTGGCGGCCGCCGCCGTGTCCGGCTTCGCCGGGCGGCTGGTCTGGGCCCGCAACGGCGCCACCTTCCGCGGCGAGG
>DASTGH010000710.1:0-5193 GCA_035719345.1 Anaeromyxobacteraceae bacterium | reverse complement strand
GGGCAGCGCCGCCGCGGGCACGGCCGGGACGTCGACGTGCAGGTCGAGCCGGTCGAGGAGCGGGCCGGAGATGCGGCGGCGGTACCGGTCCAGCTCGAACAGCGTGCAGCGGCAGGCGCGCCTGGGCGCGCCGTACCAGCCGCACGGGCACGGGTTCATCGCGGCCACCAGCATGAACTGCGCCGGGTAGCGGACCGCGCGCGCGGCGCGGACGATGCACACCTCCCCCTCCTCCGCCGGCTGGCGGAGCGCATCGAGCACGTGGCGGCGGAACTCGGGCAGCTCGTCGAGGAAGAGCACGCCGTGGTGCGCCAGGGACACCTCGCCCGGCCGGGCCAGGTTGGAGCCGCCGACGAGCCCGGCGTCGGAGACGGAGTGGTGCGGCGCGCGGAACGGCCGCTCGGTGAGGAGCCCCCGCTCGCGGGTGAGCCCCGCCACGCTGTGCACCACCGTCGCCTCGAGCGCTTCCTCGAAGGCGAGCGGCGGCAGGATCCCCGGGAGGCGCCGCGCCAGCATCGTCTTGCCGCTGCCGGGCGGTCCGAAGAGGAGCAGGTTGTGCCCGCCGGCGGCCGCGACCTCGAGCGCGCGCTTGGCGTGCTCCTGCCCGGCGACGTCGGCCAGGTCGAGCGCGTCGGGGGAAGGGTCCGAGGGCCGGGGCAGCCGCGCCGGGAGCGCGGCCGCGCCGCGCAGCCAGGCGACCACCTCGCCGAGGTGGCGCGCCGGGTGGACCCGAAGGCCCTCCACCACCGCCGCCTCGAGCGCGTTGGGCTCCGGGACGACGAGGCCGCGCGCCCCGGCGCAGCGTGCCGCGATGGCCTGCGGGAGCGCCCCGCGCACGGCCTTCACCTCGCCGGAGAGCGACAGCTCTCCGGTGAAGTGCAGGCCCTCCACGGACTCCGGGGTGAGGGCGTCGCAGGCGACGAGCAGCGCCACCGCCATGGGCAGGTCGAACCCGGTGCCCTCCTTGCGGAGGTCGCCCGGGGCGAGGTTCACGGTGAGCCGCTTCTCGGGCAGGTCGAAGCCGCAGTTGCGCACGGCCGCCTCGACCCGGACGCGCGCCTCGCGCACCGCGCTCGAGGCGAGCCCGACCACGTCGGTGTGGGGCATGCCCTGCACCGCGTCGATCTCGACCTCGACCGGCACGGCGGCGATGCCGAGCACGGCGGAGGTCCGGATGCGCGCGAGCATGCTCCCCGCCGGCGGAGCAGCATGCGTGCCAGCGCGCGGCCCCGGGCCGGCGGGCCTGTGCGCGCGGCGCGCGGTCCGGCGGGCGGACCGGGAGGACGCGCGCCGGACCCCGCCTGCTCGTGGCGGAGCCCGGCGCACGCGGGGAGAAGCTCTCCCCCCCGGACCCCATCGCGCAACTCAGCTCGACCCGGCAGCGACGTCAGAAGTCGTAGGTGAACCCCACCGAGACGGCCTGCGGCTTCGTCCCGGTGAAGCACCCCGTCCCGTTGCCGATGAGGCCGATTCCCGGGCCGGCGCTGGCGGTCGACGGGCCGCTGCCGTCCTTGCAGTCCCACGTCACGCCGTGGCCTCCCGGCCCGAGGGCATAGTGCGCGCCCGTGGCATTGCTCAGGTGCGCGTAGCTCACGATCACGGTCGTCCGTGGATTGAACCAGTGGCGATACCCGACGGCGAGCATGTCGGCGGTGTTGTCGATGGGCCCGACGCCCGGATCGCCCAGCGTCTTGCCGGCGTGCGCCCAGCTCCCCATCAGCTCGTCGCTCCCGGTGAGCTTCTGCAGCGCCGAGATGAAATAGCCGTTCCGGTCTCGCTCGTTGAACGATGCCGCATCGCTGCGCCGCATGACCTCGTAGATGCCGGCGATCGTCGTGCCGGTGGGCTGGAACGCATAGCTCGCGCCGAACTTGTAGGCGTACTCGTTCGCCGTCCCGACGACCGACGTGCCCGCCGGCGTGTCCTGTCCGGCGTCGCCGGTGCGGTTCGTCCTCCGGTGCATCTCGTAGGCGCCGATGAGCTTGGCGCCGAAGCCGCGCCACTCGGCCGAGAAGCCGAACCCGTCGCCGAACGAGCCGTCGTTGCACGGGCCGGAGTTCCCTCCGGCGCAGGCGTTCTCGCCGATGGCGAAGCCGATGTTGTCATCGAAGCGGTTCTGGCCGGGCGACCAGATCGCGTTCACGCGCACGCCCTGGACGTCCGGGGACTCGTACCAGATGGCATGCGGGAAGCGCGCGTCGAACTCGGTGCGGTTGTCGCCACCCGTGTTGCCCATGATGCTGTTGTAGTCACCGGGGGTGTCGGCGAGGAAGTCGAAGTCCGCCGTCACGTTCTTGTAGGGCGTGTCGTTCTTGCCGATCTTGAGCGCACCCAGGGGCGTGGCGACGCCGACGTAGCTGTTGCGCGAGGCGAGCGCGCCGACCACCGCGGTGTTGCCGGGGTTGATGGTGTCATTGTTCCCGTTCGGCTTGCTGCCGGGGGTCGCGGCCACGTCGACCTGGGTCTCGAGCTGGAACACGGCTCGCCATTCCTTCCCCGCCAGGTCGTGATATCCGCGCACCCCGAAGCGGGAGAGATTGCTCGCGACGTCGGGAAGCCAGCGAAGCTGACCCTGCGGAGGGGCGCAGGGCGAGGAGGCCGCGAGGCACGGCGCCGCGGTCAGCCCCTGGCTTCCGACATCGAACGAGACGTTGACGCGACCGTAGACGGTGAAGTCGGTGGCCTTGTAAGGCGACGGGGTCGCCGGCGCCTCCGCCGCTGGCGGGTCGGCGGACTCCAGGCGCATCGCCTCCGGGGCCAGCCCGGACGGCGTGGCGACGGTGAGCGCGGACGACCCGGTCCCGTCCGCTCGCGGGGCCGACACCTCGTCGACGCGACGCTGGAGCTCGGCGATCCGCTGCTCCAGCTGCTCCATTCGCTTCGGATCCGGCTCGGGCCCGGCCGACGCGGCGTCGGCGCGGCCATCGATCACACCGCTCGTCACGGCCGCGGCGATGATGCAAGCCTTCGCAGCTTTCTCGATCTGCATGGCCTCTTCGCTCCTCATGGGTGGCGCCGGGCGCGAACCTGCAGCGCCGGGCGTCAATCCGGCGCGCGGCCGAGGAGGAGGACGGGGCGACGCTGACGGCGGGGCGGGGAGTCGGGTGGTCTGGCCGCCGATCGCGCCCGAGGGTTCGGCCGGCCCGCGAGGGCGCGGCGACCCCTCGTCGCGCCCCAGCCTCTTCTCACCCTGGCCCCGGACGGTGGGGCGGGGCGGGCCGTGACTTCCATCGGTCGCGCACCTCTCGCCTCCGAGGGAGGCGCTGGTTGCGCGGTGAGCCGAACCTGGGCGGACTAGCGAGGTGGCCGCACGGATGGTGATTCACGGATCAGCAGCAGCGCCGCGATCCGAAGCGGGACCACGACCTCAGCGCGAGAGGTGCCGGGCGTGGAAGCGGAGGTGCTCCTCGACGAAGCTCGCCACGAAGAAGTAGCCGTGGTCGTACCCCTCGCGACGCCGGAGCTCGAGCGGGACGCCGGCCCTGGCGCAGGCCTCCTCCAGCAGCTCGGGGTGGAGCTGGGCCTCCAGGAACTGGTCGGCGGTGCCCTGGTCGACGAGGATGGGCGGGCCCTTCCAGCCGCGCCGGAGCACGAGCGCGGTCGCGTCGTACTCCTCCCACGCGGCGCGCTCCGGGCCCAGGTAGCCGGTGAAGGCCTTCTCGCCCCACGGGCAGCGCATGGGCGCGCAGATGGGCGCGAACGCCGAGAGCGACCGGTAGGCGTACGGGTTCTTGAGCGCGATGGTCAGGGCGCCGTGGCCTCCCATCGAGTGCCCGAAGATACCGGCGCGCCCTGCGTCCACCGGGAACTGCTCGGCGACGAGCCGGGGCAGCTCGGAGGTGACGTACGAGTACATCCGGTAGTTCTTCGCCCACGGGTCGCGCGTCGCGTCCACGTAGAACCCGGCGCCGAGGCCGAAGTCGTAGCTGGCGTCGTCGCCGGGGTGGCGGACGCCGCGCGGGCTCGTGTCGGGGGTGACGATGGCGAGCCCGAGCTCGGCCGCCACCCGCTGCGCGCCCGCCTTGAGGACGAAGTTCTCCTCGGTCGAGCCCAGGCCGGAGAGCCAGTAGAGCACCGGCACGCGGGCGCCAGGCTGGGCCTGCGGCGGCAGGAACAGGCCGAAGCGCATGGTGCAGGCGGTCTCCCGCGCCTCGTGGCGGAAGATGCTCTGCACGCCGTCGAAGCACCGGCTCTGCGACACCAGCGTCACCATGTCGTGCACCTCGCAGCCCGCGGACGCCCGGTCCTCCGGGCCCTTCGACTTCGCTCAGGGCAGGCTGAGTCGAAGGGCGCCGCCCGGCGCGCAGGGGCCGCGGCCGGGCGGCGGAGACGGCGCGGCGGACGGCCTCAGGCCGCCTTGGGGATGCCCGGCATCGGGATGAAGCCCGGCATCCTCTTCATCCGCTCGATCCACTTCAGGATGTTCGGGTAGGGCGCGAGGTCGATGCCGCCCTCGCCTGCCATGGCCGTGTACGGGAAGCAGGCGATGTCGGCGATCGTCGGGTGGTCGGCCGCGACGTACTGGCGGTTCGCCAGGTGCGCGTCCATGATCTTGAAGGTCGCCTTCGCCTTCGTCTGCAGGCTCTCCAGATCGAGCGGGTAGTTCAGGATCTTCACGAGCCGGGCGGCGGCGGAGTTCATGATGTCGCTGCCGCCCGTCGCCAGCCACTCCTGGATGCGGGCCTGGGTGGCGGCGTCGTCCGGATACCAGGTGCCCTTCTTGTCGTACTTCTTGGCGAGGTACACGAGCATGGCGGCGCTGTCGCGCAGGATGAACCCGTCCTCCTCGAAGATGGGGATCGAGCCGAACGGGTTCAGCTTCAGATACTTCTCGGTGCGGTGCTCCTTGTTCACGAAGTCGACGTTCACCTTCTGGTACGGCAGGTCGAGGGCGTTCAGCAGCAGGCGGATCTTGTAGCAGCTGCCCGACAGCTCGAAGTCATACAGCTTGATCATGGCGCTTCCTCCGTTCAGAACGTGATGACGGTGCGGATCGACTTTCCCGCGTGCATGAGATCGAACGCCTCGTTGATGCGCTCGAGCGGCAGGGTGTGGGTGATCAGGTCGTCGATGTTGATCTTCTTCTCCATGTACCAGTCGACGATTTTCGGCACGTCAGTGCGGCCCCTCGCGCCGCCGAACGCGGTGCCCTTCCAAACGCGGCCGGTGACCAGCTGGAAAGGACGCGTCTTG
>DASTGH010000709.1:0-6444 GCA_035719345.1 Anaeromyxobacteraceae bacterium | reverse complement strand
AGATTGTTACGAGTTATACACATGCTTAATGCTATAGGAAGCACCATTTCAATGCCCCAATTGCCCTTGAACATAAATTCAGTATCAGATTGATAGACCAATTGGGTCACTAAGGTGCTAATATCAAACCGTGCCTGTACGTCGCCTTCGGAACGTGGAACCCGGTCGGCCCGGCGGCGGCGGAGCGCCCCATGCTCGCGGACCTCGCGCCGCTCGTCCCGTCCACGCCCGCGCCGCGGAGGGTGGCGGTGATCGCGAAGTGGGGCCGCACCGCCAACGCCCCGCTCCGCAACGGCTGGGAGGGCGTGACCGGGTATGGCCCGACGGTCGTGCAGCGCGTGCGCTCGCTGCTCGTCGCCACCGAGGACGACGCGGTGCGGCCGCCCGGCCCCGTGACGGAGGACACGAACTTCCCGCGGCCGGACCCCACCTCGGCGCTGTGGCCCCTGTTCTCCGCGCCGCTCGTCGTCGCCGACGAGCCCCGGGACCTGCCGCTGATCGGGCCGGTCCGGCAGGAGTGGGAGCGGCCGACGCACGCCTACCGCG
Source organism: Anaeromyxobacteraceae bacterium (assembly GCA_035719345.1). GTDB lineage: Bacteria > Myxococcota > Myxococcia > Myxococcales > Anaeromyxobacteraceae > Anaeromyxobacter_A. The sequence continues at coordinate 5,898 of DASTGH010000709.1, read as the reverse complement.
CACCCGCGCTGCCGCGGGTGTTCTGGACCGGCGCGTGGACGCGCGCGCCCGACGATGCCCTGGCCGGCCTCATGCTGGAGGCGGCCGGCGGGGACCGCGCCGTGCTCGCGCCGGATGCCCCGGCGCTCGGCGTCGAGCCCGGCGCGCCGGAGGGGCCGCTGGCCGCGATCGCGGTGGCGGTGGAAGGGGATCGGCTCGAGGCGGAGGTCACGGCTCCGCGCGCCGGGCTGGCGGTGGTGCTCGACCCGTGGTTCCCGGGCTGGAGCGCGGCGGTGGACGGCCGGCCCGCGCCGCTGGCACGGGCCGACTTCGCGTTCATGGCGGTGCCGGTGCCGGAGGGGCGGCACACCGTGAGGCTCGAGTACCGCCCGACGCAGCTCGGGCGGGGGATCGCGGTCGCCATCGCGGCGGGGGTCGGGCTCCTCGCGGTGCTCGGGTGGAGGAGGAGGGCGGGCGCAAAGGAGCCCTGCCCTCACCCCGGCCCTCTCCCGGTTGGGCCGGGAGAGGGGGATCAGCCGCCGACCTCCAAGACCCGAAACGTTTCCTCGAACTCGTCCTCGACGACGATCGCGACACGCGAGGGCGCCGGCGACCAGTCCCCCTCGTACCGCTAGTACCTATAGTGATCGGGCTTGAACGGCCCGCCCGGCGAGACGCCGATGTACGCGGCCTGCTTCTTCGTGAGCTTCGTCAGCTTCGCGCCGATCTGGTCGAGGTGGAGGCGCGCCACCTTCTCGTCGAGGTGCTTGGGGAGGACGTAGACCTGCTTCTGGTATCGGTCCCGGTGCTGCGCCAGCTCGATCTGCGCCAGCGTCTGGTTCGTGAAGCTGTTCGACATGACGAAGCTGGGGTGACCGGTGGCGCAGCCCAGGTTGAGGAGGCGGCCCTCGGCGAGGATGAGCACGCGGTGGCCGTCGGGGAACACGAACGCGTCGTACTGCGGCTTGATGTTCACGCGTTTCACGCCGGGCGCGCCCTTCAGGCCGGCCATGTCGATCTCGTTGTCGAAGTGGCCGATGTTCCCGACGATGGCGCAGTCCTTCATCTTGCGCATGTGGTCGACGGTGATGATGTCGAGGTTGCCGGTCGCGGTGATGAAGACGTCGGCGGTCTTCACCACGTCCTCCAGCCGGACCACCTGGTACCCCTCCATCGCCGCCTGCAGCGCGTTGATGGGGTCGATCTCGGTGACGAGCACGCGGGCGCCCTGGCCGCGCAGCGACTGGGCACAGCCCTTGCCCACGTCGCCGTACCCGCAGACCACCGCCACCTTCCCGGCGAGCATGACGTCGGTGGCGCGCATGAGGCCGTCCACGAGCGAGTGGCGGCAGCCGTAGAGGTTGTCGAACTTCGACTTCGTCACCGAGTCGTTCACGTTGATGGCCGGGAAGAGCAGCGTGCCCGCCTTGTGCATCTCGTAGAGCCGGTGGACGCCGGTGGTCGTCTCCTCCGTCACGCCGCGGCACTCCGCCGCCACCCGGGTCCAGCGCCTCGGGTCCTTCTTCAGCTCGCGCGCCAGGAGCCGCAGCACGATGGCGAACTCCTCGGAGTCGGCGGTCTCGGGCGCGGGCACCTTCCCCGCCTTCTCGAACTCGACGCCCTTGTGCAAGAGCAGCGTGGCGTCCCCGCCGTCGTCCACGATCTGGGTCGGGCCCTTCCCGCCGCCGAAGTCGAGCGCGCGCTCGGTGCAGTCCCAGTACTCCTCCAGCGTCTCGCCCTTCCAGGCGAAGACCGGGACGCCGCGCGGATCGTCGGGCGTGCCGTCCTTGCCCACCGCCACGGCCGCCGCGGCGTGGTCCTGGGTCGAGAAGATGTTGCAGGAGGCCCAGCGCACCTCGGCACCGAGCTCGCTGAGCGTCTCGATGAGGACCGCCGTCTGGATGGTCATGTGCAGCGAGCCGGTGATGCGCTGGCCCGCCAGCGGCTGCTTCCTGGCGTACTCCTTCCGCACGGCCATGAGACCGGGCATCTCCTTCTCGGCGAGGTCGATCTCCTTGCGGCCCCACTCGGCGAGGGAAAGGTCCTTCACCTTGTGCTCGAGGCGGGAGGCGGCGGTCTTCTTCACGGCGCGGGCGCTGCTCGGGGGCATCGGGGCTTCTCCTGTGGATCTTCGGGGTGAGGAATCTAGGCGGGCTTCTCGGCGCGGGCGACGAGGAGCGCGGGGCCGCGCGCGCCCGCCTCGGGGGGCAGTGGGCGGCAGCTCGCGGCGGCGAGGCCAGCCCGGGCGAGGAGCGCCGACAGCGCCGCGGGCTCGAACCCGAGCGTCGCCTGGCCCATCCGCCGCCGGAACGCCTCGTCGCCGTGCTGGGAGAGGTCGAGCACCGCCACCGCGCCGCCGGGCCGCACCACGCGCGCGGCCTCCGCCAGCACCGGCTCGGGCTCGGCGACGTACGAGAGCGCGAGCACGAGCAGCGCCGCGTCGCAGGCCCCGTCCTCGATGGGCAGCGCCTCGAGGTCGGCGCGGTGCAGCTCGACGTTGGCGAGCCCCTCCAGGCGCCGCCGGGCGCTGCGCAGCATGGCGGCCGAGCGATCGACCGCCAGCACGCGTCCGACGTGCGGCGCGAGCCGCGCGGCGAGGTCGCCCGTGCCGCAGCCGAGGTCGGCCACGACGAGCCCGCGCGGCAGGACCGCCAGCATCGCCTCCTCCGCGAAGGCGCGGCCGTAGAGCTCGGCGCGGAGGCGCTCCCACTCGCCGGCGGCCCCCGCGAAGAAGGCGTCCGCCTCCTCCCGCCGGGTGGCGAGGCGCCGCGCCAGCCGGAGCGCGTCGTGCTCCACGGTGGACCAGCCTTCGGTCTCGGCGCGCGCCACCTTCCACAGGCGGCGCGAAGCCGGCGCGAGCCCGTCGGCCATGCAGTAGAGGTGTGCGGTCCCCTCCCGCCGCGAGGCGAGCCACCCCTCCTCCGCCAGGACCTTGAGGTGGCGGCTGACGCTGGACTGCGGCAGCCGGAGCACGTCGCACAGCTCCACCACGCCGAGCTCGTGGCGCTCCAGCAGCACGAGCAGCCGCAGCCGTGTGGGGTCGGCCAGGCTGCCGAGCACCGCCAGCAGCGCGTCGACGCCGCGTGGCCGATCCATCAATCCTTCCATCCGGATGGATGGATACTCCGGGCACGCCTCCGCGTCAACCGCCGGCGCCCGGAGCCACCGGGTCGGTGACGACCACGGTCACCTCGTTCGACTCGCCGGGGTGGAGCACGGAGGTGCCGGATCCCTGCGGATCGGCAGGCGCGGGCGCGCAGACGTCCGCCGTCAGGTCGACGCAGGTGCCGGCCGGCGCGCCGCCGGAGCGGTCGATCCAGGCCACCGCGGTGAGCGCGACGTCGCCGTCCGGCGATGCGAAGCACACCCTGGGCGGGTCCGCCGCCACGGCCGCCGGCGACGTGGCCTGGTGGGCGAGGTACAGGCTCCCGTCCGACCCCGCCACCTTCACGTAGGTGGGCCCCGAGGCGCCGCCCGCGTAGCTCACCGTCGCGCGCAGGCACGTCGTCGAGTCGGTCGCGCTGTCGCACCCGGCGAGGAGGAGCGGCAGCAGCGGCAGGGCGAGGGATGGGCGCATCGGGGCTCCCGTCGAGGGGCACGCAGTGTACCCGCCGCAGCGGCGCCGGAGAAACCTCGGCTCCCTCCGCGCCCTCAGTAGTCCTTCGACCAGATGAGGCTGCCGCCGCCGGTACCCGAGTCGCCGGCGCGCGCCTCGAAGTTCCAGCGCGGGCTGATCTGGTACTGGAGCCGGACCTCGTTCGTGTTCTGGCCCTCCTCCGGCTTCGCCGTCCAGCGGCGCGTGTAGCCGATGTAGAGCTTCGGCCCGAGGTACTTGCCGGCGCGCAGCTGCGAGGCGTCGACGCTGACCGTGTCCACCGGCAGCTTGTCGGCGAGGACCTCCTTCACGAAGATGCTGGAGAGCGTGCCCACCGCCGCCTCGCTGCCGGTGGCGAGCGGGTTCTGCACGCCTCCCGTGCCGGGGAGCAGCTCGGTGCGCGAGCCGGTGGCGATGAGGAGCGCGATCTGGGTGTCGTCCAGGGGCGGCGAGCTCGAGAACTTCACCTCGGGTTTCTGCAGCGTCCCGGTGACGTTCACCGTCACGGTGGCGATGGGGTTCGTCCAGGTGGCGTTCACCTCGACGCCGCCCTCCTGCCAGTCGCCGCCGGTGAAGCTGACGCGCGCGCGCTTCACCTCGAACACGCGGCCGCCGAGCGGCTCGACGTCGCCGCGCAGCGTCTCGGCCACGCCCGAGAGGTAGAGCGCGCCCTCGGACCACTCGCCGGTCACGTCGGCCTTCGCCTCGATGTCGACCCGCGGGTTCTCGCCGATGACGATGATGCCGTTGGGCGCGAGGAGCCGCACCTTCGCCTCGAACGGGCGCTCGGGAGGGACACCCGTCACGACACCTGGCGCGCGCGCCCCCGGCTTCGCGAACGGCCCGATGGTGACGTCGGGACGCGGCGAGATCGGCTGGATCTTGCGGCCGGAGATGCGGGGCGGCAGCCGGATCTCCGCGCGCGCCACCCGGACCTCGCCGTCGAACCGCTCGGTGGAGGCGGTGCCGATCATGGCCGTGTTGAGCGTGACCGTGGCGAGGACGTCACCGGCGCGCGCCACCGCCAGACCCTGCGTGCGCAGCGAGGCCTTCACGTCGGCGGGCGCTCCCTTCCGCGAGAGGCCCTTCGCCTCCGCCTGCAGGTCGAACTGCCCCTTCCGGCCCTGGCCGGTGAAGCGGTCCACGCGCAGCACGTCCTCGGTGAGGGAGGCGGACAGGTTCAGGTCGCTCCAGTCGCCGTACTCCGTCACCGCCACCTTGCCGCCGGCCAGCGTCACCGTCCCGCGCGGCACGAGGCGCGCCAGGGGGCCGGAGGCGACGAGGTCCATGCCCAGCTTGCCCGACGCCGAGCGGACGAGCCCGGGCGCGACCGCCGGCACGAACCCGAGATCGAGCGCGCTCGCCACCAGGCTGGCGCGGGCGGGGGCGCGCCGGACGTCGCCGCGCCGGAGCGCGGCCGCGCCGATGCCGGTGTCCGCGTCGAGCTTGCCGCGGAGCGTGCCGCCCGCAGGCACGGAGAGGAGGAGCTCGGCGTGCAGCGCCCGCGCGTCGGCCCGGCCGGTGACGTCGAGGTCACCGAGCGGCCGGCCCGCGATCTCGAGCCGCTTCCCGGACGCCGCCAGGGAGGCGAGCGGGGCGGAGAGCGTCCCGGACAGCTCGGCGGTGCCGACCACCTCGCCGGCGAGCGGCAGGGGCGCGTCGGCGCGGCGCAGGTCGGCCCGCGGCACCTCCACGCGCGCGCCGAGAGCGGCCACCTCGCGTGCCGGGCGGTCGCCGAGCCGCTCCAGCGGGAGCGCGATGTGCCCGGCAAAGCGCAGCACCTCCTCGCCCGCCAGCGCGGCGCGCCCGGAGAGCGACGTCTCGTGCTCCGCGGCGTCGGCCTCCAGCGAGGCCGCGATCTCGCGGTAGCCGCCGATCGCGCCGCCGGCCAGGGCGGCCCCGGCCTTCCCGCGCGGCCTCCGCACGGTGCCGGCGACGTCCACGCGCGCCGTCAGCCGCCCGCGCAGGTCCGGCGGGATGCCCTCCAGGCCCGCAACCGAGGCCAGGTCGAGGCCGGGGACGGTGACCGACCCGTGCAGTGGCGCCTCGGCCAGCGTCGCCGCCGACGCGGGATCGCGCAGGAGCGCGGCGAGGTCGAGCGGCGCCGACACGTCCGCCTCGAGCACCCGCGCGCCGGCGCGGTCGATCCGCGCCGTGAGGCGAGCCTGCTTCCCCGGATCGGCGAGGTCGACCACCAGCGCGAGCCCTTCCACCTCCCGGAACCGGCCCCGGTCGAGCGCCGCCGAGGCGGTGAGTGCGGGGGCGCCGACGGTGCCCGTGATCCGGAGGCTCGCGCTCGCCACCCCGCCCACGTCCTCCGCCTC
>DASTGH010000708.1:0-13133 GCA_035719345.1 Anaeromyxobacteraceae bacterium | reverse complement strand
CGCCTCCCTCGCCCGCACCTCGGCGGCGCGCGCGGCCACCCGCGCCGCGCTCTCGGCGATGCGCCGGTACCGGCGGTAGTACCGCTCCATGTTCTCGCGGGGCGGCAGCGCCGGATCGAGCAGCACCCGCACCGGGCGCGGGCCCTCCTCCGTCCACTCGGTCAGCGTCGCGTCCTTCATGCCGCGGCGGAGCGCGTGGAGGTTCGCCTTGAGCAGGTCGGCGGTGCGGCGGTCCTCCTCCGCCGCCGGCACCCTCGCCGCCTCCTCGCCGAGCTTGGCGAGCGCGCGGCGCGACCGCGCCACCGCGGCGCGGATGGGCTCGCGCAGGCGCCGGCGGCCCTCGACGGCGAGCCGCTCCTGCTCCAGCTGGCGATAACGCCCCTCCAGCGCCTCGGAGAGCGGGAACGGGCCCCCGCCCGCGGGTGTGGGCCCGTCCTCGGGGAGCACCTCGGGCGCGGCGGCGAGCCCCGCCGGCCGCTCCGCGGGCGAGACGTACGGCTTTCCCGGGACGAGGTCGCGCCGCTGCGACAGGTTCCGCCCGGCGCTGGCGCGGATGACGCCGTCCGCTCCCACCAGGAACACGTTGCCGTGCCGGCCCGTCAGCTCAGCCACCAGCCGGAGCGGTCCCGCGGCGGCGTCGAACGCCAGCTCGACCACCCGGTCGCCGGGGCGCGCCGCGATGGCCGAGAGCCGCGCACCGGCCAGCTCTCGCCGCAGCAACGCCTGGAATGCGAGCGGGGCGGGGGGCTGCGGCGGACGCTCGCGGACGGCGTGGAGGCGCGTCACGTCGGGCTCGGCGGAGACGAGCAGCGTCGCCGGCCCGGCGCGACCGAAGAGCTCCAGCGTCAGCGCGCGCTCGGCATGGACGCGCACGGCGTCGACGCGCGATCCCGCGAGGGGCGCGAGCTCGGCCACGACGGCGGCGATCTCGTCGGCGGAGAGCGACACGGCTCGAGGCCTAGCGCAAAAAAGAAACGGCCGCCCGGAGGCGGCCGTTCGAAAGCGCGGTGCGCTCGCTGCGAAGAGCGCTAGCCCTTCTTGCCGCGCGCCGCCGTCTTCTTGGCGCCCGTCTTCTTCGTGGTCTTCTTCGCAGCCGTCTTCTTCGTCGTGGCCTTCTTCTTCGGAGCCATCGTGTTCCCTCCGTGAAAGGAGTGTTGCGGGTCAGACCGAAGGCAGAGTAGCGCGCCGGGATCCGCTCCGCAACTCTGCGGCACACGAATTTCGCGCACGATCCGAGCGGGATCCACGTCCGCCCCCGCCTCGCCGTGCGTGGAATTCACGGTCAGTGATCGATCGCGGCCGTCTCCGGGCGCCGGGCGACGCCGCGCCTGCCGCTTGACGCCGCCCCGCGCACGCGCGAGATCCCAGCCATGCTCACGCAGAAGCTCCTGGCCGTGACGAACCTCGGCGCCGACTGGGTGCTGTGGCTGCTCGTCATCCTCTCGGTCGTCTCCGTCGGCATCATGCTGGAGCGCGGTGCCTTCTTTGCCGTGCGACGGCTGGCCGATCCCGACGCGCTCGCCCGGCGCCTCCTCGCCGGAGACCTCGCCGGCGCCCGGGCCGCGGTCGACGGCCGGCAGGGCATGGAGGCGGACGTGGTGCGCGCCGCGGTCGAGCACGCCGGCAAGGGGCCGGAGGCGGTCATCGAGATCGTCAACGCGCAGCTGGAGCGCTCCCGCCTCGAGTACGAGCGCCGCCTCGCCTTCCTGGGGACGCTGGGCAACAACGCCCCATTCATCGGCCTGTTCGGGACGGTGCTCGGCGTCATCCGCGCCTTCGCCGACCTGGCCTCGCACCCGGGGGCGGCCGGCGCGAGCAGCGTCATGGCCGGCATCTCCGACGCGCTCATCGCCACGGCGGTGGGGCTCTTCGTGGCGCTCCCGGCGGTGGTGATGTTCAACCTCTACCAGCGCTGGCTCCGGCGCGCGGCGCAGCGGGCCTCGGTGCTCGGCCACTCGGTGGTGGCCTGGCTCAAGGCCGCGCCGCCGGAGGCGAGCTAGCGCATGGCCGGCAACATCGCGTCCGAGGGCGACGACGACCTCATCACCGGGATCAACGTCACTCCGCTCGTGGACATCGTGCTCGTGCTGCTCATCATCTTCATGGTGACGGCGACGTACATCGTGCGGGAGGCGATCGAGGTCGACCTGCCGCGGGCCGCGCACGCCGGCGAGGCGGTCGGGACGACCCTGGCCGTCGTCCTCACGCGGGACGGGACCATCTACCTCGACGGCGTGCGACGGACGGAGGGGGAGCTGCTGGCGCGCACGCGCGAGGCGGTGGCGCGCGACCGCGACACCCGCGCCATCATCAGCGCCGACCGGGCGGCGCAGCACGGCGCGGTGGTGCGCGTCATCGACCTCGTCAAGGGCGAGGGGGTCTCGCGCTTCGCCATCAACATCGAGAAGGAGCGATGACCGACGCCGGGCGTCTGCGCGGGCCCGCCGCCTACGGCGCATCGGTCGCGCTGCACGCCGCGCTCTTCGCTGCCCTGCTCCTGGCGCGCCCGCCGCCCGAGCGCCGCGCCGACCCGGTGGAGGTCCAGATCGTGGAGACGGTGCGGCCCCCTCCGCCTCCGCCGCCGCGGCCGGCGCCCTCGCCTCCCGCCCCGACCTCGCCGCTGCGCGCGCGGCTGCAGCGGTTCGTGAAGGAGCCTCCGCCGGCGCCGCCGGACGCGCCCCCGCCGCCGCCGCGCCCGGACGACGCGCCGCCGCCGCCCAACGACGCCGCGCCGCCCGGCGCGAAGCCCGGGCCGGTGCGCATCGGGGTCACGATGCAATCGACGACGATCGCCGGTGGCTTCGCCGCGCCCACCGGCAACACCGCGTACGGGAAGGCGCCGCCGCGGGCGGAGGCGCCGGGGACCGCCCAACCCTACACGGCGGAGCGCTACGTCCCGCCGACGCAGGTGACGACGCTCCCGCAGGTCGAGCGCTGCGAGCCACCCCGGGACGAGTACCCGGTGGAGGCGCGGCGGCAGCAGCGGGAGGCGGAGGTGAAGCTCCGGCTCGTCATCGACGAGGAGGGGCGGGTCAGGGACGTGCGCGCGCTCGGGGATCCGGGGTACGGCTTCGCGGCAGCGGCGGTGGAGAGCGTGCGCCGGCATTGCCGGTTCCGGCCGGCGATGAAGGATGGGCAGAAGGTGGCGACGGAGATCACGTACACGTTCAGGTACGTGCTGGATTGAGGGGCGAGCGCGCGCCGCGACGCGCAGGTGCGTACGGGGACGGAGCGACGGGAACGGGGACGGGGACGGGCGACGGGAACGGGGACGGGCGACGGGGTCGGGGTCGGTCGCGGTCGGGGACGTGAGCGGCGCCACTTCCATGTACCACGCCCACCACGGCGCGAAGGGCGATAGGGATCCTGCACGCCGACTGCCGCCGAAGGCGGCGCGAGGCGTACTCGCGGATCCCTGGCCGGAGCCCGAGCCGTCGCCCTGGCCCTCACCCCGGCCCTCTCCCGCTGGCGCGGGCGAGGGGGATCCGCCGCCGACCTCCAAGATCCGGGCCGGCACCCCGACCACGACCCCGTACCGCCGTCGAGCTCCGCTACTCCAGCAGCGCCGCCCCGATGACCCCCGCGTCGTCGCCGAGGTGCGCGCGCTCCAGCGTCGTCCCCTCGCCGGCGCTCTTCGACACCTTGGCCCAGAACGCCTCCTGCACGAGCTTCAGGAGGCCCTCGGAGCCGAGGAGGACGCCGCCGCCGAGGATGAGGCGGGCGGGATTGAGGAGCGTCACGACGGACGCGAGGGCGTTGCCGAGGAGGTCCGCGACCTCCTCCCACAGCGCGCGCGCGTAGAGATCACCTTCCCGGTAGGCGGCCTCGACGAGGGCCGCGTTCGCGCGCTCGAGGTCGCCGCCCGCCAGCTCGCGGACTCGCGACACGGCGCCCGCCGCCAGCTCCTCGCGCACGCGCGCGGCGACGTTCACGCCGCTCGTGTAGGCCTCGAGACAGCCCACCTGCCCGCAGCCGCAGCGCCGCGCCGGCGTGGTCGGCCGCATGGGGCGGACCTTCACGTGGCCCAGCTCCCCGGCCACGCCGCGGTGGCCGTCGTGCAGCCGTCCGCCGAGGATGAGCCCGCACCCGACGCCGGAGCCGACGAAGACCAGGATCGCGTCGTCGACGCCGCGCGCCGCCCCGAACCGCTGCTCCCCCCAGGCCGCGACGGCGAGGTCGTTCGCGATGCGGACCCGCGTTCCCAGGGCGGCCTCGAGCATCGCGCCGAACGGCACGTCGCGCCAGCCGAGGTTGGGCGCGTTGAGCACCACGCCGGTGCGGCCGAGGCACTGCCCCGCCACGCCCACGCCCACCGCCGCGAAGCGGGCGCCGCCCCCCACCGCGTGCGACGCCTGGCGCACGGCGTGGGCCACCGTCGCCACCACCGCCTCCGGGCTCCGCTCCCGGTGCGGCTCCTTGTGCGCGGCGACGATCTCGCCGGAGTCGCGGTCCACGACCGCCGCCCGCGCGTTCGTGCCGCCCAGGTCCACCCCCAGCGCCAGCGCCGTCATGGCCGTCCCTCCCGGGCCGGCGCGTCGCCGACCTCCGCCGCGATCTCCCCGATCCGGTCCCTCACGTACCGTTCGATCTCGCGCAGCCGGGCGTCGGTCGTCGCCTCGAAGCGGAGCACGAGCAGGGGCTGCGTGTTCGAGGCCCGCACCAGGCCCCACCCGTCCGGCCACACGATGCGCACGCCGTCCACCGTCACCGTCTCGTGGCGCGCCGAGAACCACGCCTGCGCCCGCCGCACCACCTCGAACTTCCGGTCCTCGGGGCAGGCGAGGTGCAGCTCGGGCGTGGAGAAGGTGTGCGGCAGATCGGCGAGCAGCGCCGAGAGCGGCGCGCCGGTGCGCGAGAGCAGCTCGACGAGCCGCGCCGAGGCGTAGAGCGCGTCATCGAAGCCGTGCCAGCGGTCGGCGAAGAAGAGGTGCCCGCTCATCTCGCCCGCGAGGAGCGCGCCCTCGGCGCGCATCTTGGCGCGGATGATGGAGTGGCCTGCCTTCCACATGATGGCCCGGCCCCCTCGCCGCGCCACGTCCTGGAACAGGTTCATGGAGCACTTGGCCTCGGCGACCACCGCCGCCCCCGGGTGCTCCTCGAGGAGTGCGCGCGCGAAGAGGATGGTGAGCTGGTCGCCCCAGAGCACGCCGCCCCGCTCGTCCACGGCGCCGAGCCGATCGGCGTCGCCGTCGTAGGCGATGCCCACGTCCGCGCCGGTCTCGCGCACCCGCGCCCGCAGCGCGGCGAGGTTCGCCTCGACCGTGGGATCCGGGTGGTGGTTCGGGAAGCGACCGTCCATCTCGGCGAACAGCGGGACGACCTCGGCGCCCAGCTCGCGGAGCAGCGGGACCGCCACCGGGCCGCCCGTCCCGTTCCCGCCGTCCACCACCACCTTCGGGCGCCGCGCGCCGAGGCGGATGCCCGCCGCCACCGCGGCGCGGTACGCGCCGGAGACGTCGTGGCGCGAGGCGGTCCCGGCGCCGGAGGCGAGCGCGCCGGACCGGCACAGCGCCGAGAGCTCCTGGATCGCCTCGCCGTGGAGCGTCGTCCCGCCCACCGCGATCTTGAGGCCGTTGTACTCGGGCGGATTGTGGGAGCCGGTCACGGCGCACGAGCCATCGGCGGGCACCGTCGCGGCGGCGAACTGGACGAGCGGCGTCGGGACCACACCGAGGTCGACGACGTCCACGCCGGCGGCGCAGAACCCGGCGGCGGCGCGAGCCGCGAGCCGCGAGCTGGAGAGCCGGCAATCGCGCCCGAGGACGACGCGGCGCCCCCCGGCCCGCCGCACCAGGGTCCCCACCGCCTGCGCCACCTGCTCCACCGCGCGCTCCGTGAGGTCGCGGTCGACGAGCCCGCGGACGTCGTACTCGCGGAAGATGGTGGGCGACGGTGCGTCCGGCATCGCAGCGCTCCTCCGCGTCGCGCGGCGCTAGAGCACGTCCTCCCGCCCGCGCCGCCGCAGCTCGTCCACGGCCTTGCGCACGTCCTGGGCACGGTCGCGCCGGCACACCAGGATGGCGTCGCCCGCGTCCACCACCACCACGCCCTCGAGGCCGATCACCGCCACCGGACGGCGCTCGTGGCCGAGGACGACCGCGTCGCGCGTGTCGAAGAGGAGCGCCTCGCCCGCGACCACGTTGCCCTGGGCGTCGGCGGCCCGCACCTCCGGCAGCGCGGCGAAGCTGCCGACGTCGCTCCAGCCGAAGTCGCCGGGGACGACCGCGATGCGCGCGCTCTTCTCCATGACGCCGTAGTCGATGGAGATGGAGGGCGCCTGCGGGTAGAGCTTCTGCAGGACCGCCTTCTCGCGGGGCGTGCCGAGCGCCGCGTCGACCTTCTCGAGGAGCGCGCCCAGGTCGGGCATGGCGGCGCCGATCTCCTCGAGGATGACGTCGGCGCGGAACGCGAAGATCCCGGCGTTCCAGAGGTAGCCACCCTCCGCCAGGTAGCGGGCCGCGGTCCTGGCGTCGGGCTTCTCGACGAAGCGGGCGACCTTGCGCGGCTCGAGCCCGGGCTGGGCGGCGCCCTTGGTGGCGAGGCGCGGACCGACCTTGAGGTACCCGTAGCCGGTCTCCGGGCGCGTCGGCTTCACGCCGATGGTGGCGATGGCGCCGCCCTCGGCCACCTCCGCGGCGGCGGCGAGCGCGTCCCGGAACGCCGCCGGCCGGGCCACGTGGTGATCCGCCGGCAGCATGGCGATGACGCCCTTCGGATCCTTGCGGGCGACGTGGAGCGCGGCGAGCCCGACGCAGGGGGCGGTGTTGCGCGCCGTGGGCTCGACCACGACGTTCTCCTTCGGCAACTTGGGCAGGAGCTGCCGGACGACCGGCGCGTGCGTGGGACCGCACACGACGTAGGTGCGGTCGAGCTTGGCCAGCGGGGGCAGGCGCGCCACCGTGTCGACGAGGAGCGCGGCGTCCCCGGCGAGCGGCAGGAACTGCTTCGGCCTCGCCTGCCGCGAGAGCGGCCAGAAGCGCGTCCCCGAGCCGCCCGCCATCACCACCGGATGGATCTTCATGCGTCCTTCCAGAGCCCGAGGAGCTGGTGCAGCACGCGCGCGGTCGCGCCCCAGACGGTCGCCTCGGGCAGGTCGTAGAAATGGACTTGGTGCGGCACCCCGTACGCGGTGAGCTCCTCGGTGCGGTGGACGCCGGGCCGGGCGAGCGCCGCGAGCGGGACGTACAGGATGGCCTCCACCTCCCTGGGGTGCGCCAGGTAGGGGTACGGATATGGCACGAGGCCGACCCACGGCGTCAAGCGAAACGCGGAGACGAGCACCAGCGTCTCGTCGAGCCGGCCGAGGACCTCGACCCGAGCCGGGTCGAGCCCGATCTCCTCGTGCGCCTCGCGCAGCGCCGCCTGCCGCGCCTCCTCGCCCGGCTCGACCCGGCCGCCCGGGAAGCTCACCTGGCCCGCATGGTGACGGAGGTCGGGGCGGCGCCGGGTGAGCAGGACGTGCGGCTCGCCGCCCGCCTCGAAGAGCGGGACGAGCACGGCCGCGCGCCGCAGGCCACCCTCCGGCACCGCGTCCGGCGGCAGCGAATCGAACGGAAAGCTCCCCGGCTCGCGCGCCGCGAGGACGCGCCGCAGGCGGTCCAGCGCCAGCGCGGGCCCCTCCGGGCCGGCCGTGGGGGCCGTGCTCATGAAGGAGCGAGGATAAGGGGCTGCCCCCCGGAGTTCCACCGCGGCGGGGCGGCGCCGCCCGCGAGCCCCGGAAACGCGGTCAGCGCGCCGGCGCGGCGGCGGTCGGCGCGGCGGAAGGGCGGGGCGCCTCGTCCGACATGGGAAGGACGCCGCGCCACAGCAAGACCGCGATGAGCACGCCGGCGACGAGGCGCCAGCCGACGAACAGGTAGGTGGTGCGCGTGCGCAGGTAGGCGAGCAGCCAGCCGATGACGAGGTACCCGGCGGCCAGGGCCACGGCCGTCCCGAGCGCGGTGGCCGCCGCCCAGGCCGGCTCGCCGTGCAGCGCGGGCAGCACCTTGCGCAGCTTGTAGAGGCCTGCACCGAGCGTGATGGGCACGGACAGCAGGAAGCTGAAGCGCGCTGCGTCCTGCCGCGCGAGCCCGAGCAGCATGCCGGTGGTGATGGTCGCCCCCGAGCGCGAGGTGCCCGGGACGAGCGCCATCGCCTGCCCCACGCCGATCGCGACCGCGTCGCCGAGCGCCACGTCGGAGAGCGTCCGCCGCCGCCGCGACCAGCGCTCGGCGGCGAGCAGGATGAGGCCCCACACCACCAGCGAGAACGCGATGGTGGCGTTGCCGAGCGCCTCGATGCGCCGCTCGAGCAGCTTGCCGGCGATGGCCGCCGGGAGGGTCCCGATCACCAGGAGCCACGCCAGGCGCGCCTCCGGCGTCCCGAGCGGCGCGCGCGCGGCGAGCCCTGCCAGGGCGGCCCGCACGAGCCGCCAGAGGTCGGAGCGGAAGTAGGCGATGACCGCCAGGGTCGTGCCGATCTGGATGATCGCGACGAAGGCGCGGAAGCGCTCGTCGCCCAGGCTCTGCCCGAACAGCTCGCCGAAGACGAGCAGGTGCGCGGTGGAGGAGACGGGGAGGAACTCCGTCAGGGCCTGCACCAGCCCCAGGACGGCCGCTTCGACGAGGTTCATGCGCGCGGCATCTTAGGGAGGGAGCCGCGCCAGCACCAGCCATGGGCGACCGATGCTCTCCGCGCCCGGTGTCCGTCCAGGCGTCAACCGAGCCAGTAGAACTGGCTCCACGCCGCCATCATGAGCGCCTGCAGCGACCACCCGCAGGCGAGATAGGCACGGTCCAGCACCGGGTGACGACCCCACCGCGCCAGGAGCAGGAACGCCGGGAACGCCACGGCCAGGAACCGGGTGCCGCTCATGAGCGTGCCGCTGAGCAGGATGGGCGCCACCAGGAGCAGCAGGAGCAGGCCCAGGCTCCTCGTGCGGAACACCACCAGCGCGGCGACGCCGAGCGCCGCGAACGCGACCGCGACCGCGCCGTCGATGCGCGACATGTAGCCGTGGAACCCGCGCGGATGGGTGAGCGTGGTCCAGGGGTCGGTCAGCGCCCGCCCCCATCCCGCCTGGACGTGGAAGATGGCCAGCGGATCACCGGTGATGCGCCAGCCCGTGGCGACGTGGAGGCCGAGGCCCGCCGGCACGAGCAGGAGGGCGAGCACGCGCCACCGGAGGCGCCGCACGTCCCAGCCGATCCGCTCGAGGTGCAGGACCGCCAGCGGTGCTGCGAAGAGCACGCCGACGGGGCGCGTCAGCGCGAGGAAGAAGCCGAGGACGCCGGCGACGACCCACCGCTCGCGGCAGGCGGCGAGGAACGCGCCCGCGCCCAGCGCCAGGAACAGCGCCTCCGAGTAGAAGCAGGAGAGGAAGAGCGCGCCCGGGAACGCCAGCAGGTACAGGACGGAGCGCCCGGCGGCCTCCTCGTCGGCGAGGAGCTCGCGCGCGAGCTGGTGGAGGCAGGTGAGCCCGGCGACCGCGGCGACGTTCGAGACCGCGAGCCCTGCCAGGTAGACCGCCGCCTCCGAGCTGCCCCCGAGGGCGCCGGCGGCGCGCGCCAGGTACGGATAGCCCGGGAAGAACGCGAGCAGGGTCGCGCGCGAGGCGGAATAGCCATCGCGCGCGATCTCGAGGTACAGGTTCGAGTCCCAGCGGCCCCAGACGTCGAGCGCGCGCCAGGGCACGAGGAGCCAGCCGCGCCGCGCGGCCAGCGCCACGGGGTAGTGCTCGTCGCGGGGAAAGTAGCGCCCGAACCAGGCCGCGAGCAGGAGCGCCGCCCGGGACGCCGCGTAGGTGGCGAGCACGTCGCGCCACCACCAGCGCGGCGGCGCCCATCGCCGGGGCGCCCGGGACGCCGCGGCAACCAGCGCGGGCGCCGGATCCACCCGGAGCTACGCGCCGACCGCGCGGATCTTGGCGTGGCCGGCCGCGTCGCGGAGCGCGTCCTTCCGGTCGGTCCGCTCCCAGGTGAAGTCCTTCTCGGAGCGGCCGAAGTGACCGTACGCGGCGGTCCGCTCGTAGATGGGCCGGAGGAGGTCGAGCCCCTCGATGATCCCGCGCGGCGTCAGGTCGAAGACCTCGCGCACCGCGGCCGCGATCTTCTCCTCGGCCACCGCGCCCGTGCCGAAGGTGTCGACCATGACCGAGACCGGCTGCGCCACGCCGATGGCGTAGGCGACCTGCACCTCGCAGCGCCGCGCCAGCCCGGCCGCGACCACGGTCTTGGCGATGTGCCGGCCCATGTACGCGGCGGAGCGATCCACCTTCGACGGATCCTTGCCGCTGAACGCGCCGCCGCCGTGGCGCCCCATGCCGCCGTAGGTGTCGACGATGATCTTGCGGCCGGTGACGCCGGTGTCGCCCATCGGGCCGCCGATCACGAACCGGCCGGTCGGGTTGATGAAGATCTTGGTCTTCCGGTCGAGGAGCTTCTTCGGCAGCGCCTTGGCGATGACCTCCTCGCGCACGGCGGCGTGGAGCTTCTTGTTGGAGACGTCGGCCGAGTGCTGCGTGGAGACGACCACCGTGTCGATGCGGGCGACCTTGCCGCCGCGGTACTCCACCGAGACCTGGCTCTTGCCGTCGGGGCGGAGGAAGTCGAGCCCGGCGCGGCGCGCCTTGGCGAGCTGGCGCGTGACCGCGTGCGCGTACTGGATGGGCGCGGGCATGAGCTCGGGCGTCTCGTCACAGGCGTAGCCGAACATCATGCCCTGGTCGCCGGCGCCGCCGGTGTCGACGCCCTGCCCGATGTCGGGCGACTGCTGGTCGCAGGCGACCAGCACGGCGCAGGTGTTGCCGTCGAAGCCCATCTCCGAGTCGGTGTAGCCGATGCGCTTCACCGCCTCGCGCGCCAGCCGCGAGTAGTCGATGCGGGCGGTGGTGGTGATCTCGCCCGCGATCATGACGTAGCCGGTCTTGAGGAGCGTCTCGCAGGCGACCCGGCCCTTCGCGTCCTGCGCCAGGACGGCGTCGAGGACCGCGTCCGAGATCTGGTCGGCCATCTTGTCGGGATGGCCCTCCGTCACGGACTCGGAGGTGAAGAGGTAGTCGGTCTGCGGCATGTGTGAGAATCCCCTGAGCGGACGGAAGGAAAGGCGGGAAGGGCCCGTGAAACTACGCTCCCGCGGTCCGCCCTGTCAATATGACGGAGGAGTCGCCGCTGCGCCGCGCCGCGCACCACGGGCGGAAGCGTCCGCCCGGGAAGTCAGCCGCCGACCGGGCCGACCTCGGTCTCGACATCGAGGAGCCCGGAGAAGCGCCGGCTCATCTCGGCGCGCACTTCCCGCTCGATGTCGTCGGCGGCGGTCAGCTCGAGCAGCCGCTCGAGCAGGCGTCGGCCGTCGGCGGCCGAAGCGGCGCGCACCACGCGCTTCACGAGCGGGATGGAGGCGCCGTTCATGGACAGCTCCGAGAACCCGAGCCCGAGCAGCACGAGCGCGTACATCGGCTCCCCTGCCATCTCGCCGCACATGGAGACCGGGATCCCGGCCGTCCTCCCCGCCTCGCAGACGAGCTGGAGCGTCCGCAGCACCGCCAGGTGGAGCGGGCGGTAGAGATAGGCGACGTCCTTGTTCTGCCGGTCGATGGCCATCGTGTACTGGATGAGGTCGTTCGTCCCGACCGAGAAGAAGTCGCACTCGCGGGCGAGGCGATCGGCGATGAGCGCGGCCGAGGGCAGCTCCACCATGATGCCCACCGGCGGCATGCGCGCCTCCACCCCCTCGCGCCGGAGCTCCTCGCGCGCGTCGGCGAGCGCCCGGCGCGCGGCGCGCAGCTCGGCCGCCCCCGAGACCATGGGGAACATCACCTTGAGGTTGCCGTGCACGCTCGCGCGGAGGAGGCCGCGCAGCTGCGCCCGGAACATGTCCGGGTGGCGCAGGCAGTAGCGGATGGCGCGGAGGCCGAGCGCCGGGTTGTCGTCGTGGCTGCGCACGCCGGCCGGCAGCTTGTCGGCGCCGAGGTCGAAGGTGCGGATGGTGACCGGCCGCGGCGCCAGGTCCTCCAGGATGCGGCGGTAGGTCCGGTAGTGCTCCTCCTCGCCGGGCATGTCGGTCCGGCCCATGTAGAGGAACTCGGTCCGGTAGAGCCCCACGCCCTCGCCGCCGTGGTCGAGCAGGCTCTTCACCTCCTCGGCGAACTCGATGTTGCCGACCAGCCGCACCGAGACGCCGTCCTCGGTGGTGGCGGGCAGGTCGCGCGTCGCCATGAGCTCGCGCTCGGCGGCCAGCCAGCGCTCGCGCGCGGCCTCGTAGTCGGCGCGCTCGCCGGCGGACGGGTTCAGCACGATCATCCCGCGCTGGCCGTCCACCACGATCCAGTCGCCCTTGTCGGCGAGCTGCGAGATGCGGCCCACGCCCACCACCGCCGGCACCTCCAGCGCGCGGGCGACGATGGCGGTGTGCGACGTCTTCGTCCCGGCGTCGGTGACGAAGGCGGCCACCTTGCGCTCGTGGAGGAGGAGCGCGGTGTCGGCGGGCGAGAGATCGTGGGCGATGACCACCGCCCCCTCGGGCGGCGGCTCCTGGACGTCCACCGCCTCGCCCATGAGGTTCTTGATGATGCGCTCGCCGACGAAGTCGACGTCGGCGCGCCGCTCCTTGAAGTACTCGTCGGCGACGTCGGAGAAGGCGCCCTTGATCTTGCGGACGGCGCGCTTCACCGCCCACTCGGCGTTGACGGCGTCCTCGCGGATGAGCCGCTGCGCCTCCATCACCAGCATCTCGTCCTTCAGCATCATCCGGTGCATGTCGATGATGGCGGTGTGGTCGCCGCCCTCCATCGACTCCACCTTCTCGCGCACCTCGGCGAGCTGCCGGTCGGCGGCGTCGAGCGCGTGGCGCAGGCGCGCCAGCTCGC
The DNA here is from genome assembly GCA_035719345.1 of Anaeromyxobacteraceae bacterium. Classification (GTDB taxonomy): domain Bacteria; phylum Myxococcota; class Myxococcia; order Myxococcales; family Anaeromyxobacteraceae; genus Anaeromyxobacter_A. The sequence continues at coordinate 289 of DASTGH010000708.1, read as the reverse complement.
CCGGGATCTCCTCCGGCAGCACCCGCCGCTTGGGCGTCTTCACCCGGCGGCGGTCGACCGGCCAGCACCTCCCCACGGCGATGCCGGGGCTGGCGGCGAGGCCCATGAGCGTGGTGGACCCCGCCATCCCCTCACTTCTCCCCGAACCCGTTCTCGATGAGGACGGCGAGCGCGGTCATGGCAGCGTCGGCGTCCTCGCCCTCGACCACCACCGCGATCTCGCTCCCCTTGGCGGCCGCCAGGGTGAGCACGCCCATGATGCTCTTCCCGTTCACCTGCTGGCCGTCCT
>DASTGH010000707.1:0-5689 GCA_035719345.1 Anaeromyxobacteraceae bacterium | reverse complement strand
GGGCACCGCCGCCTCGACCTCGCCGGCGCCGCCGGCGCCCTCGCCACCGGGTTCGCCGTGCCCGCCAGGGTCGAGCTCGGCGGCGACGTGCCGGGGCCGTGGTGGTCGCCCGGCGGCGTCGCCGGAACGCAGCGGGCGGCGCTCGTCGAGGCGCTGCCCGCGTCGCTCCGACTCGAGGGCTCGCCGGGGGCCGTCCCGCCCCGGCAGGCGGTGGTGCTCCCCATCGCGGCGAGCGGCCGGGGCGGCAAGGCGGGCGTGCTCGTGGCCGGCACGAACCCCATGCGGCCGCTCGACGACGGGTACCGCGGCTTCCTCGACCTCGTGGCGGGCCAGATCGCGGCCGGCGTGGCGAACGCGCAGGCGTGGGAGGAGGAGCGCCGCCGCGCGGAGGCGCTCGCCGAGCTCGACCGCGCCAAGACCGCCTTCTTCTCCAACGTGAGCCACGAGTTCCGCACGCCGCTCACGCTCATGCTCGGCCCGCTCGAGGACGCGCTCCGCGGACCGGCGCTCTCCGGCGACGCCCTCGGCCTCGTCCACCGCAACGGCCTCAGGCTCTTGCGGCTGGTGAACTCGCTCCTCGACTTCGCGCGCATCGAGGCGGCGCGGGTGGAGGCGACCTACCGCGCGACCGACCTCGCCGCCGTCACCGCCGACCTGGCGAGCACCTTCCGCTCGGCCGTGGAGCGCGCCGGCCTGCGCCTCTCGGTGGAGTGCCCGCCGCTCCCCGCGCCCGTGCTCGTCGACCGGGAGATGTGGGAGAAGATCGTCCTCAACCTCCTCTCCAACGCCTTCAAGTTCACGTTCGAAGGGGAGATCGCGGTCGCGGTGCGCGCCGTGCCGGGGGCCGCCGAGCTCGTCGTGCGCGACACCGGCGTGGGCATCGCCGAGGCCGAGCTGCCGCGCCTCTTCGAGCGCTTCCACCGCGTGCGCGCGGCGCGCTCGCGCAGCATCGAGGGCTCCGGCATCGGCCTCGCGCTGGTGCGCGAGCTCGTCCGGCTCCACGGCGGGGCCATCCGGGTGGAGAGCCGGGAGGGCCAGGGCACCGCCTTCACAGTCCGGGTGCCGCTCGGCAGCGATCACCTCGACCCGGAGCGCATCGGTGCCCCCGAGGCGCCACCGGCCGGGAGCGCCGCGGCCGAGGCGTTCGTGGAGGAGATCGAGCGGTGGCTGCCCGACGACGCCCGGCCATCGCGCGCGCCGTCGGCAGGCGACGGCGGGGCGGGCTCCTCCGCGGCCGCTCCCGGCGGGAGCGCGGGCGCCGCGGCGGGGCGCATCCTCGTCGCGGACGACAACGCCGACATGCGCGCCTACCTGCGCGGCATCCTCTCCCGGCGCTGGTCGGTGGAGGTGGTGGACGACGGCGCCGCCGCGCTCGGCGCCGCGCGCGCCTCGCCGCCCGACCTCGTCCTCACCGACGTCATGATGCCGGGGCTGGACGGGTTCGAGCTCCTGCGCGAGCTGCGCGCCGATCCGGCCACGCGCGAGATCCCGGTGGTGATCCTGTCGGCGCGCGCCGGCGAGGAGGCGCGGGTGGACGGCGCCGCCGCCGGCGCGGACGACTACCTCGTGAAGCCGTTCTCGGCGCGCGAGCTCACGGCGCGCATCGCCACGCACCTCGAGCTCTCGCGCGTCCGCAAGGACGCGACCCGCGCGCTGCGCGACAGCGAGGCGCGCTTCCGCGAGATCGCCGACGTGGCGCCGGTGGCGCTCCGGGTGACGGCGGAGGACGGGACCTGCACGTTCCTCAGCCGCCGGTGGCGCGAGCTCACCGGGCAGGATCCGGCCGCGGGGGTCGGCTACGGCTGGCTCGCGGCCATCCACCCGGACGACGCGGCCGCCGCGCGCGAGGTGTTCCTCGCCGCGCAGGCGCGGCGCATCCCCTTCCGCTCCGAGTACCGCGTGCGCGGCGAGGGCGGCGCGTGGCGCTGGGTGCTCGACCTCGGCGCGCCGCGCGCGGGCCCGGGCGGCGAGTTCCTGGGCATGGTCGGCTCGGTGGTGGACATCACCGACCGGCGCGCCGCCGAGGAGGCGGTGCGCGAGTCCGATCGCCGCAAGAACGAGTTCCTGGCCGTCCTCTCCCACGAGCTGCGCAACCCGCTCGCGCCCATCCGCAACGGTATCCACCTGCTCTCGCGCGCGCCGCCGGGCAGCGGGACGGAGGGGCGCGCCCGCGAGATCCTGGCGCGCCAGGCCGAGCACCTGACCCGCCTCGTCGACGACCTGCTCGACATCACGCGGATCACCCACGGCAAGGTCGAGCTCGCCCTCGCTCGCGTCGACGCGCGCGAGGCGGTCCGGCGCGCCTGCGGCGACCTGCGCGACGTCTTCGCCGCGAAGGACATCGCGCTCGCCTGCGCGGAGCTGCCGGAGCCGGCCTGGGTGGAGGCGGACGGAGCGCGGCTCCTGCAGATGGTCGGCAACCTCCTCCACAACGCGCTCAAGTTCACCCAGCCCGGCGGGCGGGTGGAGGTGGAGCTGCGGCGGCGCGGCGGCCGATTCGAGGTGGCGGTGCGCGACACGGGCATGGGCATCGCCGCCGCCGACCTGGAGCGGATCTTCGAGCCGTTCGTGCAGGCGGAGCCCACCCGCGGGCGCGCGCAGGGCGGGATGGGCATCGGGCTCGCGCTCGTCCGAGAGCTGGCCGTCCGCCACGGCGGCTCCGTCCGGGGCTGGAGCGCCGGGCCCGGGCGCGGCGCCGAGTTCACGCTGGACCTCCCCCTCGCCGCCGCCCCGCACCTGGATGGCGATGGCCCGGGCGACGAGCGACCGCCCCCGGAACCAGCCCTTCCTCTGCGCGTCCTGCTGGTCGAGGACCACGAGGACGCGGGAGCGACGCTCGCCGAGCTGCTGGAGCTCGCGGGCCACGCGGTGGAGTGGGTCACCACCGGCCGCGCCGGGATCCAGGCCGCCCTGGCGCGCCCGCCGGATGCCCTCGTGTGCGACGTGGGGCTGCCCGACCTCTCCGGGCACGAGGTGATCCGCGCCCTGCGCGCGGCGCTCCCGCGGGCGGCGGTCTTCGCCATCGCCCTCACCGGCTACGCGCAACCGCAGGATCGGGAGCGGGCCCTCGCGGCCGGCTTCGACGCGCACCTCTCCAAGCCGCCGGCGCTCGAGGCGCTCGAGGCGCTCCTGCGCACCGCGGCCGCCCGGCGCCGCCCCTCGGCCGTGAACGGCGAGGCCGACGCGGCGGCCCCTCCGGGCTGATGGTTGGGGCGAACCCCGGTGGGATCCCGCCCTTTCGCCGCGAAAGTGCCTAGGATGGGCGGTGCCACGTTCCGTGTCACGGGCGAACGGGCGGGCCCCACCCCGGCGGCCGGTTCGGCGAGCTCGTGGGCGCGAGCGGGCGCGCGACCTCATCGTCATCGGCGCGTCCGCGGGCGGCGTCGAGGCGCTGCGGCGCCTGACGGCGGATCTCCCGCCCGACCTGCGCGCGGGCGTCGTGGTGGTGCTGCACCTCGCCCCCGGAGCGGCGAGCGGCCTCCCGGCCATCCTCGGCCGCTCGGGCGCGCTGGCGGCCTCCCATGCGCGCGACCGCGAGTCGCTCCTCCCCGGCCACATCTACGTGGCTCCGCCCGACCGTCACGTCGTGGTGAGCGACGGCGTGCTCCGGCTCACCTCCGGGCCGCGCGAGAACCTGGCGCGTCCCGCCATCGACCCGCTCTTCCGCTCCGCGGCGCGCGAGCACGGCGGGCACGTGATCGGCGTCGTGCTGTCGGGCCTGCTCGACGACGGGAGCGCGGGGCTGCTCTCCATCCGCAGGGCGGGCGGCGTGGCGGTCGTGCAGGAGCCGGAGGACGCGCTCTACGCGGACATGCCGCGGCACGCCCTCGCCATCGCGGGCGCCGACCACGTGGTCAAGATCGCGGACATGGGCAGCCTCCTCGACGAGCTCTCCCGCGGAAAGGTGAAGCCCATGGCCCACGAGACCGAGCGGCGCCTCACGCCTGCCGAGGGCGGCGCCTCCGGCGAGCCGCCGGGACACCCCTCCCCCTTCTCTTGCCCCGAGTGCGGCGGCGTCCTGTGGGAGGCGGAAGGGAACGGCTCGACGCTCCGCTTCGAGTGCCGCGTCGGGCACGCCTACGGCTCGGAGAGCCTCGCCGCCGACGAGTCCGGGAAGATCGAGGAGGCGCTCTGGGCGGCGCTGCGCGCGGTGGAGGAGCGCGCAGCGCTCTCTCGCCGCCTCGCGTCCCGCGCCCGCGAGGACCGCCACGCAAAGACGGCGGCGCGCTTCGACGAGCAGGCGGCGGAGCACGAGCGGGCCGCGGTCACCCTGCGCGGGCTCCTCGGTGCGCCGCCCTCCCACGCCACGGCCCGTGTGCGCGAGCGCGTTGTGCCGGCCGAGCACGTCAGGTAAGAAGCGGCCATCCCGGAGGGAGGCCCATTGCCCACACAGGACGCGCTCGAGGCCATCCTCGACAAGATCCGTCAGGCGCGGAACTTCGACTTCCGGAACTACAAGCGGGCGACGCTGCGCCGGCGCATCGAGCGGCGCATGGGGGACCGCAAGTGCCGCACGATGCACGAGTACGAGGAGCTGCTCGACGGCTCCCCGGAGGAGTACGACGCCCTCATCTCCGGGATGTTCATCAAGGTCACCTCGTTCTTCCGCGATCCGGAGGCGTGGGACGCGCTGCGCCGGACCGTCCTGCCGGAGCTGGTGAAGTCGAAGGAGCCCGGGAGCGAGCTGCGCGTGTGGAGCGTCGGCTGCGCCACGGGGGAGGAGACCTACTCCGCCGCCATCCTGCTGGCCGAGGCGGTCGGCAACCGCGCCGACGCGCCGCAGGTCAAGGTCTTCGGGACGGACGTGGACGAGGGGGCCATCGCCGTCGCCCGGCGCGGCATCTATTCCCAGGGCCAGCTGCAGGAGGTCTCGAAGGAGCGGCTGCAGCGCTTCTTCGTGCCGGTGCCGGAGGGATGGGCCATCCGCAACGAGGTCCGGCGCTCGGTCGTCTTCGGCGTCAACAACCTCGTCTCCGACGCCCCCATCTCGCGGCTCGACCTGCTCATCTGCCGCAACGTCTTCATCTACCTCGACGCCAGCCTGCAGAAGCGCGTCCTGTCGCGCTTCCACTACGCGCTCCGGCCGGAAGGCGTGCTCTTCCTGGGGAAGAGCGAGCTCATCCCCTTCGCCGCCAAGCTGTTCGAGGCGGTGGACCTGTCGCGGCGCATCTACCGGCGCGGGGACCGGCGCGGCCGCGAGGTGGTGGACGAGGACCGGCTCGCCGGGATCATCGAGCAGGAGGACGTCTCACGCGCCGCGCGCCAGACGCGGGAGGAGCTGGCGGCGCTCGGCCAGTTCCACCGCGACCTCGTCAACGCGCTGCCCACGCCCGTCATCGCGACCACGGTCGACGGCGGCGTGAGCTGCTGGAACGCCGCCGCGGCGCGGCTGTGGCGGCGCACCGAGTCCGAGGTGGTGGGCAAGCGCCTCACCGCGCTCGGCCTGCCGGGCCTCCCCGGCGACCTCCTCCTGGAGAAAACGGCGCAGGTCCGCGACGGCAAGGTCGAGCGGCGGCAGGGCGAGGCGATGCTCGAGGTGGACGGCACCGAGACGGTCCTCTCCACGGAGGTCATGCGGCTCCACGACGCCGCCAGCGAGCTCGTCGGCCTGCTCTACGTGGTCACGGACGTCACCGCGGTGCGCGGGCTCGACGCCGAGCTGCGCCAGACCCGCGACGAGCGGCAGAAG
>DASTGH010000706.1:0-4459 GCA_035719345.1 Anaeromyxobacteraceae bacterium | reverse complement strand
GGGTCGGGGTCGGGGTCGGGGTCGGGGTCGGGGTCGGGGTCGGGGTCGGGGTCGGGGTCGGGGTCGGGGTCGGGGTCGGGGTCGGGGTCGGGGTCGGGGTCGGGGTCGGGGTCGGGGTCGGGGTCGGGGTCGGGGTGGCGGCCCGGATCTTGGAGGTCGGCGGCGGATCCCCCTCCCCCGCGTCGGGCGGGGGAGGGCCGGGGAGAGGGCAGGGGGCCACGGTTCGGGCTCCGGCCAGGGATGCGCGTGGCACGCCTCGCGCCACCTTCGGCGGCACTCGCCGTGCAAACTGCACGTCGCCCTGCGCGCCGTGGTGGGCGTGGTTCATGGCGGCGCCCTTCCTTCAGGCCGTGCGAAAGGAAGGTCGCCGCCATGAACGAGACCCACTCGCTCCCTCACCACAACCTGCTCGCGTACGGTGTCGCCGTGGAGATGCTCCAAGCCGTTCGCGCGTGCTCCATCCGCGATGCCACGCTCCGCGACCAGGCACTCCGGTCCGCCAAGAGCGCCTGCCTCAACTGCGCGGAAGGAGCGGCGCGCACCTCCCGCGGCGAGAAGGCCCGCGCGTTCTCGGTGGCGCGTGCCGAGGCCGGAGAGGCCGCGGCCGCCGTGGAGATCGCGGTCGCCTCCGGCGACGCCGGCGCGGCGGCGGCAGGGGAGGTCGTGCGCCTCGCCAGCCGGCTGAGCCGCATGCTCTACCCGCTCGCGCGAACCCGGTAGCGGCGAGCTCAGGCCACGCCGCGCCGCGCGCCTCGGGACCCGACCAGCTCCCGGGCCGCGGCCGCGATGCCGGCCGCGTCGATGCCCAGCTCCGCGCGCTGCCGGTTCGCGTCACCGTGGGTGACGAAGGCGTCCGGGAGCCCGAGCCGGCGCACGCTCACCTCGGCGAGGAGCCCGGCGCGGTCCAGCGCCTCCAGGCAGGCCGTCCCGAACCCGCCGGCGAGCGCGTTCTCCTCGACCGTGACGAGCCGCCCCGCCGCGCGCGCCACCCGGCAGACGAGCTCCTCGTCGAGCGGCTTCACGAAGCGGGCGTCCACCACCGTGGCGGCGATCCCCTCGGCCGCGAGCGCCTCGGCCGCGGCCAGCGCGGCCTGCAGCGGCGTGCCGGCGGCGACCAGGGCGACGTCGGCCTGGGCGCCGCCGTCGCGCGCGATGCGGCCCCGTCCCAGCGGGAGCGGCTCGGCCACGCCGTCGAGCTTCACGCCCACGCCCGCGCCGCGCGGGAAGCGGAACGCCGACGCCCCGTCGTGCGCCAGCGAGGTGGCGAGCGCGCGGCGCAGCTCGTTCTCGTCGGACGGCGCCATGACCACGAGGTTCGGCACGCAGCGCAGGTACGAGAGGTCGAGGGCGCCCTGGTGCGTCTTGCCGTCGGCGCCGACCAGGCCGCCGCGGTCGAGCGCGAAGGTCACCGGGAGTCGCTGCAGCGCCACGTCGTGGATGATCTGGTCGTAGGCGCGCTGCAGGAACGTCGAGTAGATGGCGACCACCGGCCGCAGCCCCTCGCAGGCGAGCCCGGCCGCGAACGTGACCGCGTGCTGCTCGGCGATGCCGACGTCGTAGGTGCGCTCCGGGAAGAGCTTCTTCGCCTTGATGAGCCCCGTCCCCTCCAGCATGGCGGCGGTGATGGCCACGACCCGCGGATCCCGCTCCATCTCCTCGCACAGCGCGTCGGCGAAGAGGTCGGTGTACGCCTTGACCGGGGCCTTCTTGGCGACCGGCTTGCCGGTGGCGACGTCGAAGAAGGAGAGGGCGTGGCCCCGGGTGGCCGCGTCCGCCTCGGCGGGCTCGTACCCCTTGCCCTTCTCCGTCATGGCGTGGACCAGCACCGGCCGGTCGAGCCGCGCCACCTTGCGGAAGGTCTCCACCAGGCCGACGACGTCGTGACCGTCGACCGGGCCCAGGTACTCGAAGCCGAGCCCCTCGAAGAGGATGCCGGGCGAGACGAGCGCCTTGGTGGCGTCGATGGCGTGGCGGATGGCCTTGATGGCGAACGGGCCGCGCGGGAGCTGGCGCAGGACGTCCTTGGCGGTGCGCCGCCAGCGGTCGTAGGTCTGGCTGGCGAACTTCTTCGTGAACCACTCCGAGAGCGCGCCCACGTTGGGCGAGATCGACATCTCGTTGTCGTTCAGGACGACGAGCAGGTCCCGCTTGAGATACCCGGCGTGGTTCAGGCCCTCGAAGGCCTCGCCGCCGGTGAGCGCGCCGTCGCCGACGAGCGCCACCACCTTGCCCGGCGCGCCGGTGAGGCGCCGCGCCTCGATCATGCCGAGCGCGGCGGAGACGGAGGTGGAGGCGTGCCCGACGCCGAACGCGTCGTGCTCCGACTCGTCGCGCTCGGGGAACCCGGCCAGCCCGCCGGCGGTGCGGATGGTGCGGAACCGGTCGCGGCGGCCGGTGAGGAGCTTGTGGGCGTAGGCCTGGTGCCCCACGTCGAAGACGAGCCGGTCCTGGGGCGAGGCGTACACGTAGTGGAGCGCGACCACCAGCTCCACGGCGCCGAGCGAGCTGCCGAGGTGTCCCCCGCTCCGGGCGCAGGTCTGGACGATCTCGTCGCGCAGCTCGCGGCACAGCGCCGGGAGCTGCCACGGGGCGAGCGCCTTGAGGTCGTCGGGCGAGTCGATGCGGTCGAGCAGGCGGCTCATCTAGCGCTCCCGGCTCACGACGAAGCGGGCCAGGGCGCGCAGCGGCTCGGCGGCGGATCCGAGCGGCTCGAGCGCGGCCAGCGCCTCGCCGCAGGCGGCGTCGGCGCGGCGGCGCGCCTCGGGGATGCCCACCAGCGACGGCAGCGTCGCCTTGCCGGCGGCCTGGTCCTTGCCGGCGGTCTTGCCCAGGGTGGCGGCGTCGCTGGTGAGGTCGAGGAGGTCGTCGGCGATCTGGAAGGCGAGCCCGAGCTTGCGCCCGACCGGCTCGAGCGCATGCGCCGAGCCGCCGGCCGCCACCGCGCCGCCCACCACCGCAGCGGTGATGAGGGCGCCCGTCTTGGCGGCCATGAGCTCGAGCACCTCCCGCTCGCCGAGCGTCCGGTTCTGCGCTGCCATGTCGAGCGCCTGTCCCTCCACCATGCGCCAGGCGTTCTCGGCGAGGAGCCCGGCCAGCGCCGGCGCGCGCGGTTCGTCCGTGGCGAGGAGGTGGCGGAAGGCGAGCGACTGCAGGCCGTCGCCCACCAGCACGGCCGTGGCCTCGTCGTAGGCCCGGTGCACGGTGGGCCGGCCGCGGCGGAGGTCGTCGTCGTCCATGCACGGCAGGTCGTCGTGCACGAGCGAGTAGGTGTGGATCATCTCCAGCGCCAGTGCGAAGCGCATGGCCAGGCCGCCGTCGCCGGCGTCGCCGCGCAGCGCCTCGCAGGTGGCGAGGACGAGCGCCGGCCGCAGGCGCTTGCCGCCGCCGAGCAGCGTGTACTCGACCGCTTCGGCGAGCCGGGGCGGGCTCGAGCGCTTCCACTGCGCCGCGAGCTGGCGGAGGAGGGCGTCGACGCGCGCGGAGACGGCGCGCAGGTACTCTTCGATGCGGAACGGCGTGGGCACGGGAGGTCCCTCTTAGCACACCCCTGGTGTGTGACCTACCTCGTTCGCACGTCCCGGTCGCCGGCCGCGCCGCGCCGCGGCAGATTAGATTCGCTCCATGACGAGGCTCCTCGCCCTGTGGCTCTCGGCCGCGCCGGCGCAGCACGTGCTGGTCGTCTGCTCACCGGGTTCGCCGGGCACGACGGCCGAGGCGCAGCCCACCATGGACGCGTTCGCGGCCGCGCTGTCGAGGAAGGCCGGCGTCGCGCCGCCGCTCGGGGCGGTCTACGAGGCCTCGGAGGACGCGGGGGTGAAGCGCCTGCGCGCGCCCGACGCCGCGCTCGCGCTCGTGTCGCTGCCGTTCTTCCTCAAGCACGAGAAGGAGCTGGGGCTCGAGGCGCGGCTGCAGGCGGTGGCGAAGGGCCGCCCGCCGCTGGAGGTCTGGACGCTCGTCGCCAGGAAGGGTCGAGTGACGGGGCCCGCGGCGCTCGACGGCTTCACCATCGCCTCGAGCGCCGGCTTCGCTCCCGGCTTCGTGCGCGGGCCGGCGCTGGGCGGCTTCGGGCCGCTCCCCGCCGGCGTCAAGGTGACGCAGTCGGCGCAGGTCCTGTCCGCGCTCCGGCGCGCCGCCTCGGGCGACGCCACGGCCGTGCTCCTCGATGGCGCGCAGGGCGCCGCGCTCGCCACGCTGCCCTTCGCCGGTGAGCTGGAGGCGGTGACGCGGTCGGCCCCGCTCCCCGCCGGCATCGTGGCCACGGTGGGCGCGCGCCTGCCGGCGAAGGAGTGGAGCGCGGTCCAGGCGGCGCTCGAGGCGCTCCCCTCGGATGCGGGCGGTGCCACCGCCGTCGCCGGACTGCAGATGGAGCGCTTCACGCCCGTGGACGCGGCAGCGCTCGCGGCCGCGCGCAAGGCCTACGCGGACGCGGCGCGATGAGCGGGCGGCCATGGGAGTGCCT
>DASTGH010000705.1:0-9134 GCA_035719345.1 Anaeromyxobacteraceae bacterium | reverse complement strand
AGGAAATCCGTCGATCTTCATCCCGAGCGTAAGTCCCATTTCACTGAGGATATCCTTTATCTCGTTCAGGGACTTGCGGCCGAAATTCTGTGTCTTGAGCATTTCCGATTCGCTACGTGAAACCAGTTCACCTATCAGCTTGATGCCCGCATTCTTCAGACAGTTCGCAGAACGTACGGAAAGTTCCAACTCATCTACTGATCTATACAGATTTTCGTTTATCTTCTCGATCTCTTCCTCTGGTTCGGCTGCTTCCACTTCCTCAGCTTCCTCATCGAAGTTGATGAATATGGTGAGTTGATCCTTAAGAATCTTCGCTGCATAGGCCAGGGCATCGTCAGGCTTGACGCTGCCATCCGTCCATATTTCCAGCGTTAACTTATCGTAGTCAGTGATCTGTGCTACACGAGCATTGGTTACGGCAAAGTTTACCTTGGTGATCGGCGTGAAGATCGAGTCAATAGGCCTGCGCGGCGGCCTCGGCCGGCGCGGGCGCAGGCTCGTCCTTCGGCAGCGATCGCCGCGCCTCCGCGATCGCCGCGGCCGCCATCCGGATCTGGGTACCGCTGAGCTCGGTCAGGGTCTTCATGGGCGTAGTCCTACCACTGCCCGCGGCGGGTGCGCGACATCGGCGCCGCCGGGAGCCCGTGACCACCTTGGGACGTCGATGGACGCCGACCGGCGCGTCGCCCTCCGCTCGCCACGCGGCCGGGGTCTCCTGGCCGCGACCGTGCTCGCGTCGGGGATGGCCTTCCTCGACGGCACCGTCGTGAACGTCGCGCTGCCCACGCTGGCGCGCGAGCTCGCCACGAACGTCGCCGGCCTGCAATGGGTGGTCGACGGCTACCTGCTCACCCTCTCCGCGTTCCTCCTGCTCGGCGGGTCCGTCAGCGACCGCGTCGGTGGCCGCCGCGCGTTCCTCTGGGGGACGGCCGCCTTCGCCGTCACCTCGGGGCTGTGCGGTCTCTCGCCCGGCATGCGCTCGCTCGTCGCCGCGCGGGCCGTGCAGGGGCTGGCCGCGGCGCTGCTCGTCCCGGTGAGCCTGGCGCTCCTGCGCACGGGTGTGCGCGACGAGGATCGGGACGCCGCCGTCGGTGCCTGGGCGGGCCTCACCGGCGTGACGAGCGCCGCCGGCCCGCTCCTCGGCGGCTGGCTGGTGGAGGCGTTCTCGTGGCGCTGGATCTTCTTCCTGAACCTGCCCGTCGCCGCCGCGGCGATCGCCACCGGGTGGCGCTGCCTGCCGTCCCCGGCGCCGGGCGGCCGCGGGCGCCTCGACCTCCCCGGCGCGGCGCTGGCGGCAGCGGGCCTCGGCGCGCTCGTGCACGCGCTCATCGAGGGACCTGCCCATGGCTTCGGCCCGCGGGCGCTCGCGACCGGGGCGGCGGGCGCGGCGGCGCTCGGCGCCTTCGTCGCGTGGGAGCGGCGCGCTCGCCATCCCATGCTGCCGCTCGGCCTCTTCCGCCGGCGCCAGTTCACGGCCGTGAACGCGACGACGCTCGCGCTCTACTTCGCGCTGGGGAGCGCCATGTTCGTGGTCGTGCTCGGCCTGCAGCACGGGCTCGGCCACGGTCCGGTCGCCTCGAGCCTCGCGCTCCTGCCGATCTCGGCGGTGATGCTCGTCGCCTCTCCGCTGGCCGGCCGCGCCGCGCACCGCGTCGGCTACCGCGCGCCGCTCGTCGCCGGGCCGGCGCTGGCCGCCGCCGGCCTGGCGCTGACCGCCGAGGTGGGCTTCCGTGGATCCGGGCTCGCCGGCGTGGCGGCGAGCGTCGTCGTCTTCGGCCTCGGGCTCGGGATCACGGTCGCGCCGCTCACCGCCGCCGCGCTGGGCGCCGTCGAGGTGGGCGAAGCCGGCGTCGCCTCCGCGGTGAACAACGCGGTCGCGCGCCTCGCCGGCCTGCTCGGGGTCGCCCTCGTCCCGGGCGCGGCCGGCCTGTCCATGGAGGACGGCGGGGAACCCTTTCTGCGCTCCGTGCGGGGCGCGCTCCTCATCTCGGCCGCGATCTGCCTGGTGGGCGGCGCTATCTCGTGGCTCGGCCTGCGGCCGCCACGCGGCGCCGGGCGGAAAGGAAGGGACCATGTCCTGCGAGCACCTGGACCCCTATCTGAAGCGTCGCGCAAAGGGGGTGGAGCCGCGCTCGCGCGGCTGCGAGGAATGCCTCCGCTCCGGTGACGAGTGGGTTCACCTCCGGCTCTGCCTCGCCTGCGGACACGTCGGCTGCTGCGACAGCTCCAGGAACAAGCACGCCACCCGCCACTTCCAGACGAGCCACCACCCGGTGATGAAGTCGTTCGAGCCGGGCGAGGACTGGGCCTGGTGTTACCTCGACGACGAGATGGTCGACGCCATCCCCAGCTTCCCGGCCGAGTCGCCCGACGTCCACTACGGAGCCTGACGGGCGGCCGCCGCGATCCGCCCGCGATCCGCCCGTCCCCGGACGCGCGGGCCTCGCCGGGGGCGCGTGCCTAACGTTCGCGTCGGCGCGGCATCCTCGCCGCGGCGAGGGGGACGGCATGCGAGCGGTCGTGTTCCACGGCATCGGCGACGTGCGGCTGGACGAGGTGAAGGACCCGGAGATCCGGGAGCCGACCGACGCGATCGTGCGCATCACTCGCAGCGCGATCTGCGGGACGGACCTGCACTTCGTGCGCGGCACGGTCCCTGGCATGAAGGCGGGCACGGTGCTCGGGCACGAGGCGGTCGGCGTCGTCGAGGAGGTGGGGAAGGGCGTCCGCAACTTCCAGGAGGGCGACCGCGTGGTCGTCCCGTCCACCATCGCCTGCGGCAACTGCGTGCCGTGCAAGCGCGGCTTCTTCGCCCAGTGCGACCGGGCGAACCCGAACGGCCCGGAGGCCGGAACCGCGTTCTACGGAGGCCCGCAGCTCTCGGGCCCGTTCGACGGCCTGCAGGCGGAGCGCCAGCGCATCGCCCTCGCCCACGTCAACCTGGTCAAGCTGCCCGACGAGGTGAGCGACGACCAGGCCATCCTCGTCTCCGACATCTTCCCGACGGGCTGGTTCGGCACCTCGCTGGCGGACGTGGCGCCGGGGACGTCGGTGGCGGTCTTCGGCTGCGGACCGGTGGGCCAGTTCGCCATCGCCAGCGCCTTCCTGCGTGGCGCGGCGCGCGTCATCGCCGTGGACGCGAAGCGCGACCGCCTGGAGGCGGCGCGCGCCCAGGGTGCCGAGTGCATCGATTACGAGGCGGACGACCCGGTGAAGGCGGTGAAGGAGCTCACCGCCGGCAGCGGCGTGGACGCGGTCATCGACGCGGTGGGCGTGGACGCGAACGCGCCCCGCAGCGCTCCGCGCGAGGCCAAGAAGAAGGGGAAGGCCGAGGCGAAGGAGGTCGCGCCCGAGCAGCGCCCGCACGACGGCAACTGGCACCCCGGCGACGCGCCCTCGCAGGCGCTGGCCTGGGGTGTCGAGGTCGTCTGCAAGGCGGGCACGCTCGCCGTCATCGGCGTGTACCCGCCGACGGCGCGCGCGTTCCCCATCGGCCAGGCGATGAACAAGAACCTCTCCGTGAAGATGGGGAACTGCAACCACCGCAAGTACATCCCGCTGCTCCTCGAGCGCGTGCGCACCGGGGCCATCGATCCCTCGCGCGTCGTGACGCAGGAGCATCCGCTCGAGTCGGCGATCGAGGCCTACCAGCAGTTCGACCAGCGCGAGCCGGGATGGCTCAAGGTCGAGATCCTCCCGGCGCACTGAAGAGGCTCCGGGGCACCGAAGAGGCTCCGGGCTTCAGGCTCCGGGCTTCAGGACCTGTAGCCGTGGCCGCCGCCTGTAGCCTGCAGCCTGTAGCCTGTAGCCTGCAGCCCGGCCCGGCCGGGCCTCACCGGCCGCGGAGGTGCTTCGCCTCCAGGGCCTTGAGGAGCCCGAGGCGGCGGAGGTGCCGCTCCTCGCCGCTGAACCTCGCCGCCACGAACGCGTCGGCGATCTCGAACGCGACCGCCTCGCCCACGATGCGGGCGCCGAGCGCCAGCACGTTCACGTCGTCGTGCTCGACGCCCTGGTGCGCGGAGTAGTGGTCGTGACACAGGCCGGCGCGCACGCCCGGGATCTTGTTGGCGGCGGCGGTGACGCCGACGCCGCTGCCGCAGACGAGGATGCCGCGCTCGGCCCGGCCCTGCGCCACCGCGTCGCCCACGGCCTCGGCGAAGACGGGGTAGTCGCTCGGGCGATCGTCGTGCGCGCCGAGGTCGAGCACGTCGTGCCCGCCGGCGCGGAGGTGGGCGAGCAGCTTCTGCTTCAGCGGGAATCCGGCGTGGTCGGCGGCGAGGGCGAGGCGCATGGCCCTGTGGTAGCGCCGGCCGCCGCCCGGCGCCGCCCGGGCAGGCCTCTCACGGCACCTCGACCGCTCCGGCCGTGCACGGCTCCCCGCGCGGCGCGCCGCGCTGGTCGGTGGCCGGGCAGCCGCGCCCGAACGCGCGCGCCGGGCTCGCCGCGTCCGGGACGAGCGTCTCGGTCCCGCCCCCGTGGTCCCCGAGCGCGCCGAGGAGCGGGTCGGCCACGGCGAGCGCCGCGGTGCAGGGGGCGGCCGCCGGCCACTGGAGGTTTCCGCCGCCGTCGGCGTGGAGCGCGTCGCACCCGGGCGTCCAGCGGGCGGTGTTGCCCGCCACGACGGTGTTCCGGAGCTCGAGCCCGCGCCCGAAGATGGCGCCGGCGACCACGTCGGCGTCGGCGCTGGAGTGGTTGTCGGCGATGGTGCAGTTCTGGAGGACGCCCGCCGGGGAGCCCGAGAGCCAGAGGCCGCCGCCGTTCGTGCCGGTGGCCTCGTTGCCCGCGATCGTGACGTTCACGAGCTGCGCCTGCCCACCGGTGATCCAGAGCCCGCCGTTGTGGAAGGCGCGGTTGCGCGAGATGGTGCTGCTCGTCACGGTGAGCCCCGAGGAGATGTCGTCACGCCCTCGTCAGCGGTACTGCGCCGCCTCGTCCGCCTCCTCGGCCCGCTCCACCGCGCGGCGCCCGTGCGCGACGAGCACGGGGCAGGGCGACTCGCGCACGAGCCGCTCGGCCACCGATCCGAGGAGGAGCCTCGGCACCAGCGGCCGCGCGCGGGTGCCGACCACGAGGAGGTCGCAGGCACCGAGCTCCGCCTGGCGGAGCACCTCCCCGGCGGCGTCGCCGAAGAGCAGCTTCGCCCGCACCGGCGCCTCGACCTCCCGCTCGGCCTCGCGGCGCCACGCCTCGAGCTGCTCCTCCGCCGAGGCGATGCTGGCCGAGCCCTTCGACGACGGCAGGAGCGGGTCGCCCGGCGGCAGGGGCGGGTGGACGTGCACGAGCGTCAGGTCGGCGCGCAGGCGGCGGGAGAGCTCCACGGCATGGGCCAGCGCCACCCGCGACGCCTCGGAGAAATCGATGGCGACCGAGATCTTCTCCAGTGGCAGCATGAGCGACCTCCTTCCCCCCAATCACCCCCAGCGTAGGACGCGCTCCGCGCCGCGGAAGCGGACCAGGAAGGGGCCCTGCGGCCGGGTGCGAGAGCGGCGCCGGGCGCCAGGGGGACCCCTTCCATCGCACGCCCGTGCGTCGGATCGTCGCACGCCCGGCGCGCTGCCCCCTGTGAGCGGCGTGGCGCCCCGGCGGGACGGGCGCGCCGGCGCGCTCCGCGCCAACGTCCGTGCGGATCGCCTGCTCGAGGAGGACCCCATGGCCGACGCGAAGTGGACCCCCGGGATGTTCGTGTGGCGCGAGCTCATGACCGACGACGTCGAGGCCGCGCGCCGCTTCTACGGCGAGCTGTTCTCGTGGACGTGGAAGGGCGAGGACATGGGACCCGCCGGGAAGTACTGGCTCGCCTCGCGCGGCGACCGGCAGATCGCGGGCGCGATGGCGAAGCCGCCGGGCGTGCCGATGCCCACGGCCTGGTCGAGCTACGTCCTCGCGGAGGACGTCGACGCCACCGTCAGGCGCTGCCAGGCGGCCGGGGGCCGCGTCCTGAAGGAGGCGATGGACATCCCGGACGTCGGTCGCTTCGCGGTGCTGGCGGACCGGTGGGGCGCGGCCTTCCTGCCGTTCCGCCCGTCCGTCGAGGAGAGCGCGCCGCCGCGCGGCATGCCGCCGGTGGGGACCTTCTGCTGGGAGACCCTGGTCACCCCGGACGTCGCGGGGGCGATCGCCTTCTACGGCCAGGTGATCGGGTTCGGCACGGCGCCCACGCCCGGCGGGGAGGGGAAGGTGTTCACTGCGGGAGAGGCGCCGGTGGCGGACATCCAGCCGGCGAGGCCGGGAGCCCCGTCGTACTGGTCGACGTACGTGGCCGTCGAGGGTGCGGAGGCGGCGCGCGACCGCGCGGTGCGCCTCGGAGGAAAGGTGATCGTCCCGCGCATCGACGTCCCCAAGGTGGGGACGGTCTCGGTCATCGCCGATCCCGGCGGAGCCGCGCTCGGGCTCTTCCAGCCGGGCACCCGCGGCTGATCTCCAGGCGCGGCGCCGCGCGCGCTCGGAGCACACCTGCGGCGGGGACGTGGGCGCGCTTCGCACATCGCCTCCGCCGCGGCGCGAGCGCCTGCACGACCGTTGGTGCGTGTCCCGGGAGCGGGGTACAGTGCTGGCCCTCACGCTGAGCGGAAGGAGAGGCCATGCGCCGCCTCGCACTCGCCACCCTCGCCGTCCTCGCCGCCGCCTGCGGCGTCTCCAAGGACGAGTTCGCCGCGTCGCAGCGCGACGCGGCCAGCGCCAGGGCGCAGCTCCAGGCCGAGAGCGAGCGGGCCGCGGCGCTCGAGGCCAAGCTGAAGGACCGCGAGCAGCAGGTCGCCGGCCTGGAGAAGGGGCTCGAGGCGGAGAAGGCGCACTCGGCCGAGCAGGCCGAGCGCATCAAGGGGCTGGAGGCGTCGGCGGCGAAGCTGGAGGAGGAGAAGGTCGTCCTCGTCGCGAAGAGCGCCCAGTACGAGCAGCTCACCGCCTCGCTGCAGGGCCAGATCGCGAACGGCCAGGTCGAGATCTCGGAGCTGAAGGGCAAGATGATGGTGAAGCTGAAGGACCGCGTGCTCTTCGCCTCGGGCTCCACCGCGCTCGGCAAGGAGGGCCGCGCCGCGCTCGACGCGGTCGCCGCGGCCTTCAAGGACCTGAAGGGCAAGACCGTCGTCGTCGGCGGCTACACCGACAACGTGCCCACCGGCGCGAACTCCGGCTTCTCCGACAACTGGGACCTCTCCACGGCGCGCGCGGTGACCGTCGTCCGCTATCTCCAGTCGAGGGGGGTCCCGCCCGCGCTGCTCGGGGCGGCCGGCTTCTCCGAGTACCGCCCGCTCGCCTCCAACGAGACGTCGCAGGGGCGCAGCCAGAACCGCCGCATCGAGATCGCGCTCACCGCCGACGATCCGGGCGCCGACGTCACCGCGGCGAACGCCGCGCCTGCGGCCAGTCCCTGAGCGGCCGCCGGCGCGTGGACACCCGGCTCTGCCGCGCCGCCCTGGCGGCGGTCGCGCTCGCGGCCTGCGCCCCGGCGACGGCGCCGCTGGTGGGGGGCGAGGTGGCGCCGCCGCCGTACGATGTCGGCATCGAGGCGGCCTCGCTCACCCAGAGCGTGCAGGACCCCGCCGGCAGCGTCCCGCTGCTGCGCGGCCGGCCCGGGCTCGTCCGCGTCTTCCTGCGCGCCCGCGAGGCGGACGTGCCCGCGCCCGAGGTGACGGTGCAGCTCGTGGAGACGACCACCGGCGCCGTGCTCCGCGCCTGGACGGCGGCGTCGCCGCTCACCGAGGTGCCGCGCGCGCTGGTGGACGCCTCGCCCGGCGGCGCGTGGAGCGTGGAGGTGGCCGGCGACGACGTGCAGCCCGGGCGCCACCTCGTGGCGGCGCTCGGCGCCGTGGCCGGCGTGCCGCCGGAGCGGGTGCGCGGCACGCTGCGCATCCCCGCCGACGGCAGCCTCGACGTGCGCTCGCCGCCGGCGCTGGCGGTGACCATCGTGCCGGTGGTGCAGGGCGGGCTCGCCCCGGACGTGGAGCGGAGCCGCACGGCGGCGAGCTGGCTCGATCGGGCGCGCCGCATCCACCCGCTCGGCGAGGTCGACGTCCGGGTGGGCGCGAGCTACGCCACGTCCACCGTCCTCGGCGCCGACGGCAGCGGGTGGGGCCCGCTGCTGGCGGAGCTCGATCGCAAGCGCGTCGCGGAGGGCTCCGGGCGGACGTACCTCGGGGCGGTCCACGTCCCGTACACGTCGGGCGTGGCGGGGCGTGGCGACGTGCGGGGGCGCACCTTCCTCGCCTGGGACGCGCACAGCTACCAGCGCGTCGTCGCGCACGAGCTGGGGCACAACTTCGGGCTGCGTCACGCGCCGTGCGGCGCGGTGGACGCGGCCACCCTCGACCCGGCGTGGCCGGCGGCGCCGGGGTATGCGGGGGGTCGCACCGGCGCCGTGGGCTGGGACGCGCTGGGCGGGCTCCTCAAGGATCCGGCGGTGACCTTCGACCTCATGGGCTACTGCGGGGACGACGCCACCACCTGGACCAGCGACCACAACTACCTGGCGGCGATGGCGTACCTGGGCCAGGTGGCCGGCGCGGCCGCATCCGCGCCGGCGCGCCCGGCCGCGGCCGCGGCGAGCCTGCTCGTCTCCGGGACGATCTCCGGCGAGGCGGTCGCGCTCGACGCCCCGTTCGTCGTCGCGTCGCCGCCGCCGGCGGGAGCCGAGGGGCCCTACACGGCCGAGGTCGTGGGTCCGGACGGCGCGCCCCTCGCCGCGGTGCCGTTCACGCCGGTCGACTCCGACGGGCCGGGCGCCGCGCCGGCGCACTTCGCGGTGCTCGTGCCGCTCCCCGACGGTGCGGTGGCGGGCGGCGTGGTGGTGCGGAGGCAGGGCCTCGAGCTGGCCAGGGTCGCGGACGGCGACGACGCGGCTGAGCAGGCGGGGGTGGTCGCGGAGCCCGCCGACGGCGGCGCCGTGATCCGGTGGGATGGTGCGCGGCACCGCGAGGCGATGATCCGCGACGGGCGCACGGGCGAGGTGCTGGCCTTCGGACGCGGCGGCGCGGCGCGCGTGCGCCCGGACGCGGCGGAGGTCGAGGTCGTCCTCTCCGGCATCCGGCGCGGCGGGCCGGTGCGCGCGCGGGTGCGCTAGCGGCGGCGATGGGGACCCGGCTCCTGCGGCGGCTCGCGTGCGCGGCGCTCCTCGCCTGGGCGGCGCCGGCCCT
>DASTGH010000704.1:0-8351 GCA_035719345.1 Anaeromyxobacteraceae bacterium | reverse complement strand
GGGCGGCTCCGCCCGGTGAGGAAGTCGTAGCGGGCGGTCGCCACCTCCTCGCCGGCGAGGAGGCGCCGCACGTGCTGCTGCAGGAGCTCGACGTCGAGCGCCTCCAGCGCCTCGAAGTCGTACTCGCCGTGCTCGTCGCGCACGGTGCGCTCGCGGTCGACGTAGTAGTCGTCGAGCGAGAGGCCCACCGGCCTGAGCCCGTTGATGAGGAGCTGGGTGGAGAGCCGCTTGATGAAGGTGGTCTTGCCCGAGGACGAGGGTCCGGCGATGGCGATGATGCGCACCTGGCTCCGGCGCGCGCCGATGGCGTCCGCGACCGCCCCGATGCGCTTCTCGTGGAAGCCCTCCGCCACGCGGATGAGCTGGGCGACGCCGCCCGAGACGCACAGCTCGTTGAACGCGCCCACCGAGTCGACGCCGAGCGAGGCCAGCCAGGCGCGGTGCTCGCCCACCATGCCGCCGGCCGGCTCGGGGGCGAGCGCCGCCTCGAGCGCGTTGCCGCTGCGCGGATCCGTCTGCCCGTAGTCGAGGAGGACCGCTCCCTCGTGCGCGAGGAGGCGCCAGCCCCGCAGCGGCCCGGTGGAGGGCAGGAAGGGGCCCATGCCCAGCGCGTACAGGTCGCCGCAGGTGACGAGCGGGACCGTCGCCTGGCGGCCGTGCGCCAGCAGGCGCGCGGCGTCGTCCCAGCCCCGGTCGCGGAAGTGCACCTGCGCCTCCTCCACCGCCCACAGCTCCTGCCGGATGGACGCGTCGGCGGCGACGATGCGCTGCATGGCCGCCGACAGCGGCCCGGCGAGGCGCGCCGGGTCGCCCGGCCCGGCGATCTCGACCGACTGCACCGGCCCGCGCGAGGGGCCGAGGCGCACGACGACGCCGGGCGCGGCCTGGCGCGCCGCCTCGAGCAGGACGAGGCCGACGCTCCGCAGCCAGACCTGCCGGCCCTCGGAGTCGGCGACGGTGAGCGGCGCGACGGCCGCGTCGGCGTAGAGCGGGGTGTGGAGCGAGACCGGCTTCTGGTTGAGGAGCCCCGCCACCACCGGTGCCCCGTCGAGCTGCGAGGGTAGGAGCGAGCCGATGGGCACGCCCGGCGCGACGCGCCGCTCGCCGGAGGGGAGCCGTGCGGTGAGCTCGCGGGCGCGGGGCAGGGTGCGGCCCTGCAGGAGCAGCCCGACCTGGTCGGTCATCTCCACCAGCTCCTCGCGCACGTGCTGGAGGAGCGCGGTGACGAGCCCGAGCGCGAGCTGGGGGCGCTCCGCGGAGAGCTCGCGCCAGCGCGCCGGCGTGAGCCGCGCCAGGAGGAGCGTCGTCGCGGCCGTCACCGTGACGGAGCGCGGGCGGCCGGTGAGGAGCCCGAGCGCGCCGAAGTGCCCGCCCGGGCCGAGCGGCCGCAGCGCCAGGTCGTGGCGGCGCAGGCGCGCCTCGCCGGAGAGGACGAAGTACATGTCGCCGCTGGCGTCGCCCTCGCGCACCACCGTCTCGCCCGCCGTCACCGCCACCGGCTCGGTGGCCTCGAGCAGCCGCGCCACGTCGGCGGCGCCGAGGCCGGAGAGGAGGCGGCTGCGCGCCAGGGCGGCCGGGTCCGGGTCGGCGGGCGCGGCGCGCCCGGCGCCGCTCACGGGGCCCTCAGCACGAAGCACTTGAGGTAGCGCGTCTCGGGCACGCCCAGCAGCACCGGGTGGTCCCGCGCGGCGCCGCGCTTCTCCAGGAGCTGCACCGGCCGGCCCGCGTCGCGCGCCGCGTCGAGGATGATCTCCTCGAGCGCCTCCGCCGGCATGTGATAGCTGCAGGAGGCGGAGACGAGGATGCCGCCGGGCTTCAGCACGTGCAGCGCTCGCAGGTTGATCTCCTTGTACCCGCGCCGCGCCGCCGGCACCGCCTCCTTGTTCTTGGCGAAGGCGGGCGGGTCGAGGACCACGAGGTCGAACTCGGGCGGCCGCTCGGCCGCGTCGCGCAGCCAGTCGAAGGCGTTCGCCTCGACCACCTCCAGGTTCCCGGCCCGGTTCAGCGCCGCGTTCTCGCGCGCCAGCGCCGCCGCCGGCGCCTGCAGCTCGACGGCGGTGACGCGCTCGGCCCGGCGCGTGAGCTGCAGCGCGAAGGCGCCGGCGTAGCTGAAGCAGTCGAGGCAGCGGCCGCGCGCGTACTCGCCGGCGCGGAGGCGGTTCTCGCGCTGGTCGAGGAACGCGCCCGTCTTCTGCCCGCCGAGCACGTCGAGCCGCATGCGCGCCTCGCCTTCACGGTACTCGATGGGCCCCGGCTCCTCGCCGCGGAGGACCCCCTTCGTCTGCGGCAGCCCCTCCAGCTCGCGGACGCGCACGTCGTTGCGCTCCACCACCGAGCGGAGCGGGAGCGCGCTCCAGAGGAGGTCGGCGAGGAGCGCCTTGCGGCGGTCGGTGGCCGGGATGAGCGTCTGCAGCACCACCACGTCGCCGTACCGGTCGGCGACGAGCCCGGGCAGGAGGTCGGCCTCGCCGTGGACGAGGCGGACCGAGGGCTCACCGGGAAAGACCGCCTCCCGCAGCGCGAGGGCCGAGGCGATGCGAGCGGCGAAGAACGCCTCGTCGACGGGCTCCTCCTCGCGCGTCACGATGCGGAGCGCGATCTTGGAGCGCGCCGACCAGAAGGCGCGCGCCAGGAAGCGGCCCCGGCCGTCCTTCACCGCCACCACGTCGCCGGACTCCAGCCCGGCGGGCTCGCGCTCCACGTCGCCGCGGTAGATCCAGGGGTGCGCCTGGGCCAGCCGCTCGGCGCCGCGCCGGGTGATCGTCACCGTCCCTTCCATGGGTGCCTAGAGCGCCACCGGCTCGCGGAACGCGGGGTGGCCGGCCTCCTCCTGCAGGCGGCAGGCCGCCACCTCGGGATCGTGCTCGAAGAACAGGACGCCGTCCTCCTCCAGCGCCTCGGCCAGGAGGACCTTCTTCTCCTCGATCGTGGTGAGCGGGTGCTGGTCGAGGGCCATGACCCAGGACGGCCGCAGGTGCGCGCGGGTCGGGATGACGTCGCCGCAGTGGGTGAGGTGCGTGCCGTCGCCGTGGAAGCGCGGGAGCTGCTGGCCGACGGTGTGGCCCTCGGAGACGATGAGCTCGAGGTCGGGCACGAGCTCGCCCTCGCCCTCGACGAGGTGGAGGCGGCCGGAGTGCTCGAGGAGCGCGAAGCTCTCCGGCAGGAAGGCGCGGGCGTCGCGCTCGGAGGGCGCGTGCGCCCAGGCCCAGGCGCGGCGCTGCACGTGGTGGGTGGCGCGCGGGAAGGCGAGCTCGAGCCGCCCCGCCTCGCCGCGCCGGACGGTGCCGCCGGCGTGGTCGAGGTGCAGGTGGGTGAGGACGACGTCCGTCACGTCGGCCCTCCCCAGGCCGTGCGAGGCGAGCGCGGCGTCGAGGCCGCCGCCGCTGCGGTCCACCGCGAACCGCTCCTGCCGCCGGGCGTCCCAGGCGTCGCCGAGGCCCCCGTCCACCAGGACGCGGCGCGCGGACGAGGAATCGACCGCCAGCAGGCACCGCGCCGCGAGCCGGACGCGGTTCCAGGCATCGGGCGTGAGCTGGCGCTCCCACAGCGCCCGGGGGACGACGCCGAAGACGACGCCGCCGTCGACGGCGAAGGTACCGTCGAGCAGCGCGGCGAGGCGCCAGCGGCCGAGCGCGAGCATGCCGAAGCTATGCCAGCCCGCCCGCGACGCCGCAACCGCGGCGGCGCGCTCACCTCGCCCGCAGGTACTGCTCCGGCCACCTCACCTCGCCGCGCACGCGCTGGGCGGCGTGCAGCGCCCAGTACGGGTCGCGCAGCATCTCGCGGGCGAGGAGGACGAGGTCGGCCTGGCCCGTGCGCAGGATGTGGTCCGCCTGCTCCGGCGAGGTGATCATGCCGACCGCGCCGGTCGCCACGCCTGCCTCGCGGCGGACGCGCTCGGCGAAGGCGGTCTGGTATCCCGGCCCGACCGGCACCTTGGCGGTGGGCGAGGTCCCGCCCGGGGAGACGTCGACGAGGTCGACGCCGAGCGCCGAGAGCGCCCGCGCCAGCTCGACGGTCTCGTCGGGGGTCCAGCCGCCCTCCACCCAGTCCGTGGCCGATACCCGCGCCAGGAGCGGCAGGCGCTCCGGCCACACCTCGCGGACCGCCGCCGTGACCTCCCGCGCCAGGCGGGTGCGGTGCGCGAGCGGGCCGCCGTAGCCGTCCTCGCGCCGGTTGGAGAGCGGCGACAGGAACTGGTGGGCGAGGTAGCCGTGCGCGAGGTGCAGCTCGATCATGCGGAACCCCGCCCCGAGCGCGCGCCGCGCGGCATCGACGAAGGCGCGGGTCACCTGCGCGATGCCGGCGCCGTCGAGCGGCTCCGGCAGCGGGTGCCCGGGCGCGAAGGGGATGGCGGAAGGACCGACCACCGGCCAGCCGCCCGCCTCCGGCGAGAGCGGGGCGCCCCCCTCGTCCCACGGCGCGCGCACGCTCGCCTTGCGGCCGGCGTGGGCGAGCTGCAGGCACCCCACCGCCCCCTGCGACTCCACGAAGCGGAGCACGCGAGCGAGCGGCTCGGCCTGCGCGTCCTCCCACAGGCCCAGGTCGGCGGGCGAGATGCGCCCGCGCGCCTCGACGGCGGTGGCCTCGAACACGACCAGCCCGGCGCCGCCCACCGCCCGGCTGCCGAGGTGGACGAGGTGCCAGTCGCCGGCGCGTCCGTCCACGGCCGAGTACTGGCACATGGGTGAGACCGCGACCCTGTTACGGAGCGCCACGTCGCGGAGCGTGAGCGGATCGAGGAGCATCCGGGGAATGTGCCGGCGCGGGCCGGGTCCGCGCAACGGCCATCCGTCCTCGGCGGGACGGGCGCGGCGCAGCGCCGCGACGCATGTTGTGCCGGACCCCCGCTGGAGGTGCCCCGTGCTGCGCGTCACCGACGACGTCCTGGAGCTGCGGAGCTGGGCGGAGGAGCGCGGCGGGCAGCCGTGCCGTCAGCCCGACGGCCGGCTCGCGTTCCGCTTCGGCCCGGATCTCGGCGACGCCCTGCACGTCGGCTGGGACGAGTTCGAGGCCGCCTTCGTGCACGCCCGCCGCGCCTTCGTCTACGACGACTCGCCCGGCTGCACGCAGTGCTTCGTCGGCACCTCCGAGGAGGCGCGCGCGTTCGTGGTCCGCTACGCGCCGCACCTCACCGGGCCGGCGCCGACGCACCCGCCGCACGGGGGGTAGCGTCCGCCTTGCGCCCGGGCGCGGCCAGCGCGCGCTCGGCGGCGGCGAGCAGGGCGCGCGCCGAGACCGGCTCGCCGGTGGCGTGCCGCATCCACAGGTCCGGCGTCACCGCGCCGAAGCTCGCCATGCGCTCGAACTCGGGGCCGAGCGCCGGCGCGCCCGCCACCTTCTCCTCCACCTGCGCCGCGATGAGGTGGCCGATGGGGTAGTCGGGCAGGTAGAGGTAGTTCGCGATCATGTGCGAGTAGACGGCGAGGAGCGGCACGTCCCGCACGCCGAAGATGGGCGCGTAGTGCCGGTTCCACACGTCCCGGGCGATGCCGAGCGCCGCCTCGCGCAGCTCCGCCGGCGTCGCCTGCGGGTGCGCGTACATCCAGCGCCAGACGCCCGTGTCGACGAGCGCCACTCCGGCGATCTCGTAGGTCATCCACAGGTCGTTCAGGGCGAGGAGCCGCCTCGCCTCCTCGTCGGGCTTTCCCAGCCCGAGGACCTCCAGGTCGCGCGCCTGGAAGACGAAGGCGAGCGCCTCGGTGAAGGCGGTGTTGGGCACGCCCTGGAGCAGCGTGTGGTCCACCTCGTACAGCGAGAAGACCTGCTCCACGTTGTGCCCGAGCTCGTGGATGGCGATGTTGAACCCCTTGTAGTCCATCCCGTCCTTGCCGACGCGGGTGCGCAGGTGCGGGAAGTCGCCGCGCCGCGCCGCGCCGAGCGCGTGCCCGGAGCCGCGCGCCGGGTCGACGACGATCCGCTCCGCCAGCCAGCGCGCCTTCTCGGGCGCGAAGCCGAGCTTCTGCAGCACCTCGGGCAGGTCCTTCTGGAAGGCCTCGGGTGTCGGGTAGCGCGCCCGGGTCATGCGGTCCAGCTCGGCCTCGGAGAAGCGCGAGCGCGGCCGGAACCCGTCGTACCAGACGTCGAACGGCTCGAGCTTGCGGCCGAGCCGCGCCTCGACCACCTTCGCCACCCGCGGCACGAGCGGCGAGGCGAGCACGTCGTTCAGCATGGCCTCGACCCGCGCCTCGGGGATCTCGCGCTCCAGCTCGAACTTGCGCGCGATGTGGGTGGGCGCGATGGGCGAGTACGGATCGGCGGCGCGCGCCGCCTGGAACGTGGCGAGCAGGCGCGCGTAGCGGGTGTCGGGCTCGCGCGCCCCGTCCACCCGCGCCAGCACCGGCGCGCCCGACTCGATCGTCTCGGCCGGCGCGGGCCGGACCGTGTTGGCGTACGGATCCCAGTCGACGCGCGGGTCGTTCACGACGGCGGCGGGGATGGTCTGCGTGACGATGCGCTCCATCACCTTCTGGATGGCGCGCTGCCGCGCGAGCCCGTCCTTGGTCGCGTAGTCGGCCTTGATCTGGTCGCGCAGGTTCCAGTGGCTGAGGAGCCGCATCCCCTTCGGGAAGATCCGCTTCCCGTCGACGAGCACGTGGTGCATGTGGACGTCGAGGTCGGCGACGTAGCGGTCGGCGTCGGCGGTGGCCCGCGCGATCCCCTGCTTCACGGCGGCGGGCACCCGCCGCGCGAAGCGGCCGGTGAGCCGCACCTCCGCCCACTGCCGGCGCGACCAGCGCTCGCCCTGCGAGAGCCGCTCCTCGAGCGTGGTCTGGGGGAAGTTGAGGAGCGCTGCGAAGGCGAGCTTCGAGGCGAAGAGGTCGTCGGTCGCGTGCGCGCCGGCGTCGAAGGCGGAGAGGAGGTCGTCCACCTTCATCATCGGGCCGAGGTCGAGCACCGCCCAGCGCGAGAGCGTCCGGTTCTGCTCCACGAAGCCGCCGTCGAGCGCCTCCAGCGCGGTCTCGAACCGTCCGAGGAGCGCCTCCTGCTCCGCGGCGTCCGCCACGAACTGCGCCTCGAGGAACGCCGCGAGCGCGTCGGCGCCGCCGTCCTCGGCTCGCCACAGCGAGAGGACCTGGCGCACGCCTCGCTCGATCCGCGCCCGCTGCGCCTCGCCGTGCCGGGCGACGAGCGCCGCCTGGGCGCGCTGGGCGGCGGCGGCGAGCGTGGGATCGGGTGCGGCGGCGCCGGCGGCGCCGAGGAGGGTGGCGACGGCGAGTGCCGTGGTGGTGGCGAGCATGGGGCCGGAAGTCTATCCGCCGGTGGCGGCCGCCGCCGGACCGAAGCCGGGCTTGACGACGGCGCCGCGGCGCGGCATCCCTCGCCGGCCGTGAAGACCACCCACCGCGGGCTCACCGTCGTCGCGCTCCTGCTCGCCATCTTCCTCTCGGCGATGGAGATGACCGTGGTCTCGACCGCCATGCCCACCGCAGTGGGCGACCTCGGCGGGCTGCACCTCTACGCCTGGGCGTTCGCGGCCTACATGCTGACCGCCACCGTGACGGTGCCCATCCACGGCAAGCTCGCCGACCTGCACGGGCGGAAGCCGGTCATGCTCGCCGGCCTGGCGCTCTTCCTCGCCGGCTCGCTCCTCTGCGGGCAGGCGCGCTCCATGGAGGCGCTCATCGCCTTCCGCGCGCTCCAGGGCCTGGGCGCGGGCGCCATCCAGCCGGTGACGCTCACCATCGTCGGCGACCTCTTCGACGTGCACGAGCGGGCGCGCTGGCAGGGCGTGTTCGGCGCGGTCTGGGGCGTGGCCGGGCTCATCGGCCCGCTCCTCGGCGGCGCGCTCGTCCACTACCTGTCATGGCGCTGGGTCTTCTACGTGAACCTGCCGGCCGGCCTCGCCTGCGCCGCGGTGCTGGCCGCGAACTACCACGAGCGGCTGGAGCGCCACCCGCACCGCCTCGACGTCCCGGGCGCGCTGCTCCTCGCCGGCGCGATCACCGCCGTGCTCCTGGCCGCCCGCTCGGCGGCGGGCGCGGCCTGGGCGGCGCCGGTCGGCATGGCGCTGCTCGCGCTGTTCGTGGCGGTGGAGCGGCGCGCGCCCGAGCCGCTGCTCCCACTCGACCTCTTCCGCCAGCGCGTGGTGGCGGTGGCGTCCGGCGCCGGCGCGCTCGTCGGCGCGGGCATGTTCGGGGTCGTGACCTTCGTCCCGCTCCACGTGCAGAGCGTCCTCGGCGGCGCGGCCACGGCGGCGGGCGGCGCCATCGCCCCCATGGCCATCGGCTGGCCCATCGCCTCGACGATCTCGGGCCGGCTGCTCCGCCGCGCCGGCTATCGCCGGCTCATCGTGGGCGGTCTCGCCCTCACCGTGGTCGCGGCGGCGGCGCTGGCCTGGTCGCTCCGCC
>DASTGH010000703.1:0-2040 GCA_035719345.1 Anaeromyxobacteraceae bacterium | reverse complement strand
GGCGGCGAGCGCACGGGCGACGCTGGCGAGCGGCGCGCCGGTCGCGGCGAGCGGCAGGAGGAAGGTGGCGACGAGCAGCGCCAGCAGGAGGAGCTGCACGCCCACGAAGGCGAGGAGCACGTCCCAGACGTTCACCGGGTGGGCGCCGGTGTAGCCGAGGACCGCGCTCGCGGCCGCCCAGCCGAGCGCGAGGCCGACGAGGGCGAGGGCGGTACCGGCCCAGCGCAGGGCCGCGGCCGAGGCGGCCCCGGGGAACGGGTCGCCGGGCTGCGCGGCGCGCAGCGCCGCGATCCAGGCGCGCAGCAGGGCGTCGCGCGAGGCGGGGTGCGGCGGGGGGAGGAGCTTCCGGTCGCGCGCGGCGAGATCGGCCGGATCGGCGTCGCGGTCGCGCGCGAGCTGCGCCTCGAGGTCGATGAGGTCGGCCAGGGTCATCGCGGCGGCGGGCGCGCCCCGCGGCGCCCCCCGCCGATCCTGTCATATCGCGCGCCCGGCCGCGTTGCCGGGCCGACGCGGTCAACGGGCCGCCGCGGCGCCCTCCAGCGCCCGCGTGAGCGGCACGTCGCCCAGGTCTCCGCCGCCCTCGCCGCCCGGGTCCACCTCCGGCTCGACCGGCGCGTAACCCGGCGCGGTGAGGTGCAGCTTGCGGAAGCCCGCGCCCACGCCGGCCAGGCGAAAGCGCCCGTCCGGCCCGGTCGTCGCCTCCGGACGGGCCGAGGGGCGGCCGCCGGTGACGAGGGCGACGCTGGCCCCGGCGATGGGGGCGCGGGTCCGCGCGTCCACGGCCCGGCCCGTGAGGACGCCGTCGCCGGGGAGGACGAGATCGACGTGCCGCTCCTCGCCGGGCGAGAGGGAGACGTCCACGTGCGCGGTGCGCCCGCCCGGCGTGCGCGCGGCCACGCGCACGCGTCCGGAGGGCGCGTCCGGCACCTCGAAGCGGTCCCCCCCGAACTCCAGCCTCCTCGGGGCCTCCACGCCGCGCGCGGCCTTGAGCCCGGCCGCGCCGCCGAGCGTGCTCACCACCGAGGTGTCGTCCCCGACGGCGGTGACCTCGAGCGTGAACCCGGCCGGTGGCGGGCCCTCCGCGGCGACGACGCGGCCGGTGAGCCGCGCGCCGGCCGGCAGCACGAGGAGCGTCGGCCCGTGCTCGGCGAGCTTGGCGGGCCCCGCCAGGCGCCCGCCCCGCACCGCGCGCACCAGGAGCTGGCGCCGCTCCTCCAGCTCGATGCGCGCGAACCCGTCCTCGTCGGTCGTCCCGGTTCCCGCTCCGCGCAGGTCTTCCTCGGCGGTGACGGAGACGAGCGCCCCCGGCGACGGGCGGCCCGACGGCTCCAGCACCTGCACGAGCGCGCTGGCGCCGGTCTCCGCGCCGACGGTGAGGTCGGCGCGGGCGGTCTGCCCGGGCGCGATCCGGACCGCGGGGCCGCGCGCCCGGATGGTCTCTCCCGGCGCCGGCGCGCCGAACGTGGCGAAGGCGCGGTACTCGCCGGCGGGGAGCTGCACGGCGTAGCGTCCGCCGGGCTCCACCTCGGCGACGGCCGGCGCCCCGCCCGCTGCCGGGTACAGCCTGGGCACGACCACCACCGAGGCGCGCTCGAGGGGCGCGCGGTCGCGGCGGGTGACGAGGCCCTCGAGCCAGCCGGTCTCGGCAAGCACGAGGTCGGCGCGGACGACGTCTCCCGGCGTCACCTGCACCGTGACCGGGACGCCGCCGGCCGCGCCCGGCGGAACGGCCGCGACCTCCAGCGGCCCGGGCTCGAGATCGCGCAGCGCGTAGGCGCCGGCGGCGTCGGTGCGCGTCTCGTGGATCGCCACCCCGCCCGCGGGCTGGGACGCGGCGCGGACGAGCGCGCCGGGAACCGGCCGTCCGCTCGCGTCGCGGACCGCGCCGGCGAGGCCGCCGGACGCCGCCAGCACGATCGTGACCTCGAGCCGCTCGCCGGCGAGCAGGCTCAACCCGGTCCGGACCGCGCCGGACCAGCCGTCGGCCGCGACGGCCACGTCGTAGCTGCCCGGCGCCAGCCCCTCCGCCTCGAACCGCCC
>DASTGH010000702.1:0-7339 GCA_035719345.1 Anaeromyxobacteraceae bacterium | reverse complement strand
GGCACGGCGCCGCGCCTGCGCAGCGCGACCGCCGCCGCGACGGCGGCGGCGGTCCAGGCGAGCGTGCCGAGCCGGAAGAGCGCGAGGCGGCGATCGGCCTCCAGCGCCTCGTCGTAGATGGGCCCGGGCCACCAGCCGAGGAGGTGATCGTAGGCGGCGGCGGACGGCCCGAGGTAGCCCTCGGCCAGCGTCGCCGCTAGGGACAGCGCCGCGGCGGCGGCGTAGAGCGCGGCCGCGCGGCGCGCCCGGCGCGTCGCCGTGCCGCACAGCACCCCGAGCGAAGCGGCGAGGAGCCCGGAGGGAAAGGCGACGAGCGCGAAGAGGGGAGCGCCCGCCAGCGGCCGGCAGGGGGTGCGCAGCGCGGCCATGGCCGCGAGCGCGGCCAGCGCGGCCGCCTGCACCCCGACGGTGGACAGGGCAGCGCGGGCGAACGCGGCGGTGGGTGCGTGTCGGAGCGCGGCGCGGATGCCCGCCCACGGGCCCACGGCGAGCGCCGCCAGGAGCGCGCAGGCGAGGCCCGCCTCGAACCCCGGCACCTCGAAGAGCGACACGCCGCCTCCTTCACCCACGGCGCAGGCGCGTCTACCCCGCGCCGCGCCGGGGAGATAACATGAGTGCCCGATGACGGAACACCGCCAGCACGCGCGGGCCCCCATCGCGCTCGAGGTCCGCTACCGGCGCCTCAACGCCTTCTTCGCCGACTACACGCGCAACGTCTCGCGCGGCGGCACCTTCATCCGCACCTCCCGCCCGCTGCCACCCGCGACGCGCTTCGTCTTCAAGCTGATCGTGCCCGGTCGCGCCGAGCCGCTGGAGCTGGCGGGCGAGGTGGTGCGGGTCGTCCCCGCGGGCGAGAACGCCGGCATGGGCATCCGCTTCGTGTGGGACGACGAGCAGCGCCGCGCTGAGCTCGAGGCCGTCGTCGAGCGGCTCATGGCGGAGAGCCTGGGCCCCCACGTCGCCGAGAAGCTGCTGGAGAAGCGGTAGTTGGGGTCGAGGACGAGGTGAAAGCCTACAACCCCGGCACGTTCTCGAACCTCGCCCGATCTCCCTTCCCGAACCCGTTCGCCGCGCTCCACCCTCCGTTCACCTCGAGCACGTAGCGGCTCCTCGCGCCCACGCTGCGCGGGGTGAGCGTCTGCGGCTCGGCGCGCTCGACGATGCCGACCACCGTCCCGGCCTCGTCGATGAAGATCATGTCGAGCGGGATGAGGGTGTTCTTCATCCAGAACGCGTGGTCGGAGCTGTCCGGGAAGATGAAGAGCATTCCCGCGTCCTCGGCCAGGCGATCCCGGAACATGAGGCCGCGCGCCTGCTCCTCGGGGGTGCGCGCCAGCTCCACGTTCACCGTCCGCGAGCGTCCCGACGGGCTCTCCAGCACGACGCGCGGCCCCTGCACGCCGCCGGCGTCGGACGGCGCGGGCGCTGGCGCGCTGCAGGCCGCCGCGGCCGCCGCCAGCGCCAGGGCGGCGAGGCGCGCGCGCCCGGTCATGGCGGCGGCACGGGCGCGGCGCAGTACTTCGCGTTCTGGATGTTGGGCAGGTACTTCTGCCGCACGTCCGGCGGCAGCGAGTTGAGGAACGCCTCGTCGAGGACGACGGCCCGGCAGACGAGCTGCGTGTCGGATGTGAAGCAGTCGTTCTCCGCCACGCACGGCTTCGAGCAGTACGGGTTGTTCGCGGGCTTCGGGCCGGTGGCAGGCACCGGCGACTGGATGCAGACGAGGTCGTCGCAGCCGGTCGCGCCGAGGAGGACGTAGTCGGCCGCGACGCCACCGTCCGGCAGCCCCGGGATCTCGCACGGCTGGCCCACGTCGGGGTCCTGACACCCGGCCAGGCCCAGTGCACCGACGGCGAAGAGCACCTTGGGTGTGACGCGCATCGGCGCTGAGGGTTAGCACGCGCCCCCTGGGTCATCAAGGACGACACCCTGCCACCGGTAAGGCGGGGAGCGACCCGGTCGGTCACCGCGATCCAGTCCCTTGTCGACGCGACGGAGCGTTGCCCCTCCGTGGACCTTGGACTACCATGCGCGAGGCGCAGGGGGACCAAATCGCCTTGAGTCTACAAAGACATACAGTCACCCTCCTGCTCCTCCTGGTACCGGTCGTCGGGTCGTCGCAGACCCAGGAGGAGCCCGGCATCGACCTCTCCCAGCCGGAGCGTCCCGCCCCACGTCCCGGCGAGCCCGCGCCTCCGTCCGGCTCCGCCGCGAAGCCGCCGGCGAAGTCGTCGGCGAAGCCCCGCGAGGAGGCTCCGCTCGCTCCGGGCGAGACGGACGCGGCGTTCGAGGATCGCGTGAAGGCGGTCCAGCGCAAGGGGTTCCTGAAGCGCCACCGCTTCGAGCTCGGCACCTTCCTGCCCGTCACGCTCAACGACGCCTTTTACCAGAAGTACGGGTTGGGCGCGAAGCTCGCCTACAACCTCGAGGACAGCTTCGCGCTCGCGCTGCGCGGCACGTACCTCCTGCAGAACCGGTCGAGCCACGTGCGCGAGGGCAACGTCGCCTTCCAGAGCCAGCTCCTGCAGAGCCAGTTCTACGGCCAGGCCATGCTCGACGGCATCTGGTCGCCGGTGTACGGCAAGGTCGCCTGGCTCGGCTCCAGCATCGTCCACTTCGACGCCTACCTGCTGGCCGGCCTGGGCGCGGTGTGGAGCGCGACCTCGGTCGAACCCCGCAACGAGGGACCGCACCTCGCCAGCGACATCGGCGTCGGCCTCCGGTTCTATCCGACGAGCTGGCTCGCGCTCGACGGCGGCATCGTCGGGACCTTCTACATCGACCAGCCGAACACGGGCGTGCCCGGGACGATCCAGCGCGTCGTGGCCGCCACGGTCGGGCTCACCTTCTTCCTCCCGCTCGGCTTCGAGTACGTGTACCCGTGAACCGCACCGCTCGCACGCTCGCGCTCGCCGCGCTCCTCGCCGCCCTCGCCCCGCGCCCGGCCCGCGGGAGCACCGCCGACGCCTTCGAGAACAAGGTGAAGCCGGTGTCGGGCCAGCTGTACACGAAGGCCGGCAAGCTGGAGCTGACGGCGCCGGCAGGGATCATCTCGCTCAACGACGCCTTCTTCACGAAGTACATGGTGGGCGCGCGGCTCGGGTATCACTTCACCGAGTGGCTCTCGCTCGGCGTGTCCGCGTCCTTCGGCGGGACGAGCGCGACGGGCTCCACCAACATCTGCCCGGTCGGCGCGGCGTGCCACCCCGCAGACGCGGCGCAGCTCGCCCAGGTCCCCGGCGACATCAAGTGGACGGGCTCGGCCGAGCTGGCGTTCTCGCCCGTCTACGGCAAGGTGAACGTGTTCGCCGAGAAGGCCATCCACTTCGATCTCTACCTCCTCCTCGGCGGAGGCCTCGTCGCCTACCGCGAGGTGCTCAGCGCCGACCAGGCCACGCAGGGCCAGGCGGCGGCCACCATCACCGCGCCCGCGTTCCACGGCGGCCTGGGCGGCCGCATCTTCCTCGCGCCGTGGCTGGCGCTGCGGCTGGAGGGGCGCGACGTCTTCTACTCGGTGTCGAGCCTGGCCACCGGCAAGGTGCAGTCCCAGCTCTTCCTCGAGGCCGGGCTCTCCTTCTTCTTCCCGCTCCGCTCGCAGGGCGAAAGGTAAGCGCGCACCATGCGTCCCCGCCCGCCCGTGCTCCGTCTCCTCGCATCCCTGGCCGCGCTCTCGCTGGCGGCGCCGGCGTCGGCCCAGCTCGGGATCGACCTCACGCCCGACGAGAACAAGGACAAGAAGCCGGCGCAGGACAAGAAGCCGCCGGCGGCCAAGCCGCCCCCGAAGACGGAGGTCATGCCCGAGCTCGACCTCAACGCCCCGGCGAAGAAGGGCGAGGGGACGCGCCGCGTCGCCGAGGCGAACAAGGTGTTCCAGGGCGGCGACTTCGAGCTGGCGGCGCTCGCCTACGACGCCATCCTGCGCGATCCGGGCCTGGCCGAGGCGCACGACGAGGCGCGCTACGGCCTGGCCAAGAGCCTCATCCGGCTCGGGCTCTACCACTCGGCGCTGGTCCGGCTGGAGGAGATCCTGGCGCGCGGCCCCCAGGGCACGAAGTACTTCCACAACGCGCTGGAGTGGCTCTTCCACGTCGGCAAGCGCGTGACCAATGACTCGGTGGTGGTGGGCGCGGTGGCGCGCTACGCCAGCGGCGCGTTCCCGCCCTCGTCGCAGGACGAGTACGCCTACCTCCTCGCCCGCTACGCCTACGAGCGCGGCCAGGCGCTCGACGACGCCGGCCGCGCCGGCGAGGCGAAGAAGGCGTGGGACGAAGCGCGGCGGCTGGCCGCCACCGTGCGCCAGGACGCGGGCGCGGCGGCGAAGCCGCGCAAGCCGGGCGAGCCCGATGCCGAGGACGGCGACCTCTACGCGCGCGCCCGCTTCCTCGAGGGCCTGGTGCGCTACGCCACCGCCGACTCGCAGGGCGCGGTGGAGAGCTTCAAGGACGTGGTGCGGCTCACCAACCCGCGCCGCGGCCGCGTCCCCGACCCGCGCATCCGCGAGCTGGCGTTCCAGCAGCTGGCCCGCATCCACTACGAGTACAAGCAGAACCGCTACGCCATCTTCTACTACGACAAGATGCCGTGGGGCGGCGAGAGCTGGCTCGAGGGGCTGTGGGAGTCGTCCTACGCCCACTACCGGATCGGCGACTACGAGAAGGCGCTCGGCAACCTCCTCACGCTGCAGTCGCCCTACTTCCGCGACGAGTGGTTCCCCGAGTCGTGGATCCTGAAGGCCATCATCTACTACGAGAACTGCCGCTATCCCGAGGCGCGCGCCATCCTCGACGAGTTCCACGGCACGTTCGAGCCGGTGCACGCCGAGCTGGACCGGATGACGACGCGCAACGTGCCGCCGTCGGCCTTCTACGACCTCATCGGCGACGCGCAGCGCGGCGGCGGCGCGCGGCCGGTCATGCGCCGCATCCTCAAGGCCGCCTTCACCGACGGCACCGTGAAGCGGCTGGGCGACTCCATCGCCGAGGTCGACCGCGAGATGGACGTCGGGCTGGGTGGGCGCCGGGAGGCGTTCCGCGGCTCGGCGCTGGCGAAGGACCTGCGCGAGCGCCTCGCCGGCGAGAAGAAGAAGCTGGTCGACGAGGCGGGCGCGCGCGCCCGGGCCAAGCTGGAGTACGAGCGCGACGGCCTCAAGGACCTCCTGCAGCAGGCGCTGCGCATCAAGATCGAGGTCTCGCGCAAGGAGCGGGAGGCGCTGGAGGGGTCGCTCACCGGCGGCCCGGGGCTGGAGACGCTGCGGAACTACCGTTTCTCGACTGCGGTCTCCGACGAGCACCTGTACTGGCCGTACGACGGCGAGTTCTGGCGCGACGAGCTCGGGACGTACACGTACACGCTGACGAAGGGGTGCCGCGACGCCGGCGCGCGCGCGGTCCGCTAGAGGTCCGAAGATGCCGCACCGCCATCTCCTCGCGCTCGCGGTCCTGGCCGCGGCGCTCCTCCCGCCGGCGGTGCGCGGCGCCGACGCCGTGCCCGCCGCTGCCGCCGCCGCGGCCAAGGACGCCCAGCTCAAGAAGCGCTCCCAGGCGCCGGACGCGTCGCTCGCCGGCTCCATCGAGGCCAGGGGGAAGTCGACCGAGGCGGCCGGCCCGCGCCTCGACTTCGAGACGTTCCGCTACGCCATCGAGGGGCAGGTCTCGGGCAAGCGCCGCGAGGAGATGGCGGATCTGCAGAAGCTCATCCGCCTGGGCGGCTCCGAGGCGGAGATGCCGGGCTGGCTCTTCCGCCTGGCCGAGCTGCACTGGGAGGAGGCGCAGTACCTCTTCTTCGAGGCCAACCGCCGGGACGACGCCATCGCCAAGGCGCGCGGCGACGCGGTGCGCGTCGACGCCCTGCGCGCCGAGAAGAAGGATCTGGACGAGCGGTCGAAGGCGGAGCAGGCGCTGGCGGTCGCGTCGTACAAGGACATCGCCAAGCGCTACCCGAACTACCCGCGCCTCGACGAGGTCTTCTTCTTCCTGGGCGAGAACCTGTGGAAGCAGAACCGCCGCAAGGAGGCGCTCGAGGCGTACAAGGGGCTCATCCAGCGGTTCCCCAAGTCGCGCTACGTGCCCGACGCCTGGATGGCGTTCGGCGAGCACTACTTCGACTCCGCCGAGAAGGGGAACCGGACGGAGGGCCTGCGCAAGGCGCTCGAGTCCTACAAGCGGGCCGCCGCGTACACCGAGTCGGGCGTGTACGGGTACTCGCTCTACAAGCAGGCCTGGGTGCACTACAACCTCGGCAACTGGGCCGAGGCGCTCGACCTGTTCAAGGCCGTCATCTTCTTCGGCGACCTGCCGACCTCCACCGTCGCGCCGGACAAGAAGCTCGCGCTCGCGCGCGAGGCGCGCAAGGACTACGTCCGCACCTACAGTCACGTCGGCTCGCCCAAGGCGGCGCCCGACGACTTCGCGCGCGTGGGCGGGAAGGACGCGCGCGACATGCTGAAGTCGCTCGCCGGCCTCTACTACGACGAGGGCAAGGATCGCGAGGCCATCCTCGTCTACCACGGGCTCATGCAGGCCGACCCGGCCTCGCCCGACGTGCCGCTCTTCCAGTCGCACATCGTCACCAGCGCCGGCCGCATGGGGAAGAAGGAGCTGGCGGTGCAGCAGGCCGGCCGCTTCGTCGAGGTGCTGCGCGAGGCGGAGAAGCGCGGCGGCGACGAGAAGGCGCAGCGGGCCGTGGCCGAGGCGCGCAAGGAGGCGGAGAACACGCTCCGCACGCTGGCGGTCCAGTACCACGCGGAGTTCAAGAAGACGCGCGAGGACGCGGTGGCGGCGCTGGCGGCCGAGCTGTACGCGCGCCACCTCGAGCTCTTCCCCGACGGCAAGACCGCCTACGAGATGCGCTTCTTCCACGCGGAGCTGCTCTACGCGCTGGAGAAGTTCGCCGAGGCGGGCGCCGAGTACGGGCGCGTCGCCCAGATCGACATCGACCGGATGAAGGCGCCGGGCGAGGGCGGCAAGCCGCAGAAGCCGGGCAAGTACCTCGTCGACGCGCTGGAGAGCGCGGTCCAGTCGTACGACATCGTGGCGAAGCGCGCCGAGGCGACGGAGAAGCGGCCGCAGGCCGACGGCAGGCGCCGCTCCCCATCCCCGAGGCGAAGAAGCAGCTCGTCGACGCCTGCGAGCGCTACCTCCAGTACGCGCCGAACGGCGACCAGGCGGTGCAGGTCGCCTACAAGGCGGCCAACGTCTACTACAAGTACAACCACTTCCCGGAGGCGGTCCGGCTCTTCACCACCATCGCGGAGAAGCACCCGAAGCACGAGCTGGCGCGCTACGCCGCGAACCTGGCGCTCGACTGCTACAACCTCCAGTCCGACTGGCGCGGCATGAAC
>DASTGH010000701.1:0-13967 GCA_035719345.1 Anaeromyxobacteraceae bacterium | reverse complement strand
GTGCGCAGGTAGAGCCCGGTGCCGCCCACGACGAGCGGGACGCGCCCGCGCGCCGCGACGCCGGCGATGGCCGCGTCGGCGAGCGCCTGCCAGCGCGCCGCGTCCATCCCCTCGCCCGGCTCGGCCACGTCGAGGAGGTGGTGGGGCGCGGCGGCGCGCTCGGAGGCGGCGGGCTTGGCGGTGCCGACGTCGAGCCCGCGGTAGACCTGCTGCGAGTCGGCGTTCACGATCTCGCCGCCGAGGCGGAGGGCGAGATCGACGGCGAGCGCGGTCTTCCCGGAGGCGGTCGGCCCGGCGACGAGGACGATGCGAGGCCGGCTCACGCCTTCCGCGCGAACCGGGCGGCGAGGTCCCCGAGCGCCACCGGCGTCTCCTCGCGCGTCTCCATGTCCTTGAGCTTCGCCTGCCCGCTCGCCACCTCGTTCGACCCGAGCACCAGCGCGTACCGGGCGCGCACGCGCTCCGCCTGCTTGAACTGCCGCGCCAGCTTGCCGCCGCGCGGATCGAGCTCGCAGGCGACGCCCGCCCTGCGCAGCGCCGCGGCCCGCACCAGCGCCTCGCGCGCTCCCGCCTCGTCGGCCGAGACCAGGAACACGACCGGCCGCTCCTCCGGGACGGGGCGCCCGGTGGCCTCCAGGATGAGCGCCAGCCGCTCCTGACCGAGCGCGAAGCCGATGCCGGGGGTGGGCTGACCCCCGAGCGTCTCGACCAGCCCGTCGTAGCGCCCGCCGCCCGCCACCGCCGACTGCGAGCCGAGCGCGTCCGAGGTGAACTCGAAGGCGGTGCGCACGTAGTAGTCGAGGCCCCGCACCAGCCGCGGATCGACCTCGTAGGCGACGCCGAGCGCCTCGAGCCCTGCCTTCACGGCCGCGAAGTGCGCGCGGCACGGATCGCACAGGCGGTCGACGAGGCGGGGCGCGTCGGCCAGCACCGGCTGGCAGGAGGGCACCTTGCAATCGAGGACGCGCAGCGGGTTGCGATCGATGCGCTCGTTGCAGTCGGCGCAGAGCCGGTCCTTGCGCGCTCCGAGCCACGCCCTGAGGTCGGCGAGGTAGGCCGGGCGGCAGGCGGGGTCGCCCACGCTGTTCACCTTGAGCCGCGCCCGCACGCCCATCCGGGCGAGGAACTCGTCCAGCATCGCGATCTGCTCGACGTCGATGGTGGGCTCCGAGACGCCGAAGCACTCGCAGTCGATCTGGTGGAACTGGCGGTAGCGGCCCTTCTGCGGGCGCTCGCGGCGGAACATGGGGCCCATGAGGAACCACTTCTGGATCCCCTCGACGTGGCACCCGTGCTCGATGTACGCGCGGACGAGGCCGGCGGTCGCCTCCGGGCGCAGCGCCAGCCGCTCCTCGCCCTTGTCCTGCCACTCGTACATCTCCTTCTGCACGATGTCGGTGGCCTCGCCCACGCCGCGGGCGAAGAGGGCGGCCGGCTCCACGGCGGGCGTCCGCACCTCGCGGTAGCCGTACAGCGCGAAGATCTCGCGCGCCACCCGCTCCATCTCCTGCCACCGGCCGATCTCGGCCGGGAGGAGATCGTTCATGCCCTTCACGCCGCTGATCTTCATGGTGGGGCTTCTGTAGACGAGGCCGGCGGGGCGGTCAAACGTTCGCGCGGCGTCCACAGCGTGAAGGGGCCGGCGCGCACCGCCGGGACCGCGTGGAGCCGCAGGTCGGCCCCGCCCCGCCCGCGCGGCTCGCCCGAGGTCAGGAAGGCGTCGTAGTGCTCGCCCATGGCCGCCCAGTCGAACGACTCCGGCCGCCACTCGTAGGGGTGCGGCGCCTGCATGCCCGGGCGGTAGCGGACGGGGATGGACGGCAGCCCCGCGAAGCTGAAGCCGACGTCCCCGCCGGCGAGCACCTGCTGCCAGCAGGCCCAGTGCAGGAGCGGCCACGTCCGGACCGGCCCCGAGGAGCCGTAGTCGAAGGGGAGCCCCAGCACGCGGCCGCCGGGCGGCAGGGCCGCGGCGATCCGCTCGAAGGGCCCGACCTGCGCCTGGAAGGCGCGGATCTCGAGGCCGGCGTCGGCGCAGGCGGCGAGCGCCACGGCGGCGCCCGCGGCGAGCAGCGCGCGGCGGGCCCCGTCCGGCGGGCGAGCCAGGAGGAGCGGGGCCAGCAGCGCGGCGAAGACGAGGTGGCGTGGGTTGATGTACCACTGCCCGTTCATCTCCATGGGCGCGAAGAGGTAGCTGGCGAGGAGCGCGAGCACGATGAGGCCGCGGCGGTGCGCGTGGAGGAAGCGCCGGCGGGGGAGGTCCGCCGCCGCGCCGCGCGCGCACGCCGCCAGGGCCGCCGTGAAGACGGCGAGCAGCGCCAGGCCGATCCAGGCGTCGCTCCGGTCGTTGAACGCGCCGAAGAGGCGCTCCGGCGCACGGGCCAGGACCTCGCGCCACGGTTCCCACCGCGCGCCGAGGCCGCCCGGCCCGCCGTAGGTGCGGTGCCGGACCGTGTGCTCCACCGCGCCCGGGTGATCGGCCGCGACGAAGCTGCGCCAGGCCCACAGGGCGAAGAGCGCCAGCGACGGCGCGAAGGGCCAGGTCCGGGCCGCGAGCCAGGCCGGGCCGCGGGCGTGGGCGTGGGCGTGGGCGGCGAGGAGGACGGCGACGCACAGCCCGAGCAGGAGATAGCTCTGCGCGTGGAAGAGGAAGACGAGGACCGAGGCGCCCGCCAGCGCCGCGGCGGTGCCGGCCCGCGCCCGCTCGGCCGCCAGGTGGCGCTCGGCGAGCCCGAGCGCGAGGAGGAAGAGCGGCAGCGAGAGGAGGAAGGTGGCGAAGCCGAAGAAGAGGTTCGTGTGGAAGACGAGCGGGACGGTGAGCACCGCCCAGCGCCGGTCGCGCCCGAAGCTGGCGAGCGCGAAGGCGGCGGCGAGCGGCAGCCCCACGGCGTACGCCGTGAAGAGGAGGCGGTTCGCGAGTTCGAGCGGCAGGGCGCGGGCGAGGAGCGCCATGGCCCCGTAGTACCCCCAGTACGGCGTGAGGCGCGGGTCGAGGGCGTAGTAGCGGGCGAAGGCGGTGGTCGGATCGCCGAGGCGCGCCACGACTGCGGCCAGGCCGAGGTGCTGCGGCAGGTCGAGGAACGGCAGGAAGCGCCCGGCCCAGAACGGCGCCGCGGCCGCGGCCAGGAGGACCGCGGCGGCGGCGCGCTCGAAGCGGCTCATGGCGACCGTCACTTCACGCCGGGGTTCCCCCGCCGATCGCCTCCCCCACCCTCACCCGCGCGCCGGGGACGAGCCCGGGCGCGAGCGCCGCCCGCCCCGGCTCGAGCACGAGGATGACGGTCGAGCCCATCTCGAAGGCGCCCAGCTCCTGCCCCTTCTCGACGGGGATGGGCGCGGGGTAGTCGCGGGCGGCGGGGCGGGCGCGAGGCAGGTTGGAGACGGGCACGCTCGGGTCGTAGTAGGCGCGGACGCGCCCGACGATGGTGGCGCCGACCGCGACGACCGCGCAGGTGCCGAGCGGCGTGTCGAGGATCGTCACCAGCCGCTCGTTGACGGTGAA
This sequence comes from Anaeromyxobacteraceae bacterium, assembly GCA_035719345.1. Lineage (GTDB taxonomy): Bacteria > Myxococcota > Myxococcia > Myxococcales > Anaeromyxobacteraceae > Anaeromyxobacter_A. Next base: position 10,468 of record DASTGH010000701.1, on the reverse strand, counting down.
GAGCCCGGGGACGCCCTCGACCGAGGCCGGGTTCACCGGCCAGAGGCGGCCCGGCACGTAGCGGTAGCCGGTGATGCGGCCGCCGAGCGGGGCGTGGATGCGGTGGTAGTCGCGCGGCGAGAGGTAGAGCGTCGCGAAGGCGCCGCCCCGGAGCCGCGCCGCCAGCGCCGGGTCGGCCAGGAGCGCGTCGAGGCCGTAGTCGAGGCCCTTGGCCTGGACGAGCCGGCCGCCGTGCGCCACGCCCGCCTGCGACACGGCGCCGTCCACCGGCGAGACCACCACCTCGTCGCCCCGCGCGATGGGCCGCAGCCCGGGCCGGAGCGGGCGGGCGAAGAACTCGCCGAACGTCTGGAAGAGCTCCAGCTCGCCGCACTCGGTGAGGTCGATGCGGTAGCGCGCCGCGAACGCGCGCATGGCGGCGACGCGCACCGGCCGCGGCGCCCGGGCGCGGGTGAGGGCGCCGGCGAGGCGCGAGAGCGCGTTCTTGGGGAGGACCCGCAGCGCGGCGAGCAGGGCGCGGTCCTTCACCGGACGCCTCCGTCGAGCCGCGTGAGCGTGGCGCCGGGCGGGATGGGGACGACGCCGCCGTCGACGCGCATCCCCGTGCCGCCGTCGGGCAGCGTGCCCAGCTCCACCGTCTGCCGCACCTCCACCTTGCGCGCCTTGTCGAGCGGGCTCACCCCCGCCACCTGGCCGCCGGCGACCAGGATGCCCTGGCCGGCGAGCGCGGCGTGGCGCGCGCGGCAGCCCTCGTCGTCCTTCATCACCCAGAGGTCGCCCTCGCGCGCGCCGGCGTCCGGGCCGCCGCCGATGCGGACCGGCTCGCGGCGGGCGAAGCAGTCGCCGAAGCCCTTCTCCAGCTCCTGCACGGGCATGCCGATGCGGAGGGCCGGCGGGGGCGCGGCGCCCTCGCCGCTCGCGCCCGGCCCGCCGCCGCCGGCCGCCGGCTGCGGCGATCCGCCGGAGGGCATCTCCTGCGGAGCGCCCGCCTGCGCCACGAGCCGCTCGCGCCGCGCCTGCTCCTCCGCCCGCGCCTTGCGGTCGGCCTCGATCCGGGTGCGCAGCTCTGCCGCGGCCGTGGCGTCGGCGCTCGCGGCGGGCACCTGCGCCAGGAGCGCCAGCACCTCGTCGGCCCGCGGGTCCTGCGAGGCCTCGTCGGCGCGCGCCTTCACGATCTCGGTCCACAGCGCGCGCGCCCGCTCGTACTCGGGCGAAGGCTGGGGGCGGGAGCAGGCGGCGACGAGGAGGAGGCCGGCCGCGAACGCCGGAGCGAGGCGGTTCATGGGGGGCGGAGTCTAGCAGCAGGACGCGTCCCGCGGGGGCGTGGACAGGGACGCGGGCGGCCGTCAGGGAAGCGGCATGGAGACCGTCCGCGCGCCGCGGGGGACCGCGCTGTCGTGCCGGGGCTGGGTGCAGGAAGCGGCCCTGCGCATGCTCATGAACAACCTCGACCCCGAGGTCGCCGAGCGGCCGCAGGACCTCGTCGTCTACGGCGGCACGGGCAAGGCGGCGCGCGACGAGGCGAGCTTCCACCGCATCGTCGCCGCGCTGCGCGCGCTCGGCGACGACGAGACGCTGCTCGTCCAGAGCGGCAAGCCGGTGGGCGTGCTCGGCACGCACGCGGACGCGCCGCGGGTGCTCATCGCCAACTCCAACCTCGTCCCGCGCTGGGCGACCTGGGAGGCGTTCCGCGAGCTCGAGGCGCGCGGGCTCACCATGTACGGCCAGATGACCGCCGGGTCGTGGATCTACATCGGGACGCAGGGGATCCTGCAGGGGACCTACGAGACGTTCGCGCAGGCGGGCCGGACGCACTTCGGGAGCGACGACCTCTCCGGACGGCTCGTCGCCTCGGGCGGCCTGGGCGGGATGGGCGGGGCGCAGCCGCTCGCGGCCACCATGCTCGGCGCGGCCTACCTCGGCTTCGACGTCGACCCGGAGCGCGTCGCCCGGCGCCTCGCCACGGGCTACCTCGACGCGCGGGCGGACGACCTCGACGACGCGCTCCGGCGGCTCGACGAGGCGCGGCGCGCGCGGCGGCCGCTCTCCGTCGGCCTCGTGGGCAACGCGGCCGAGGTCTTCCCGGAGCTGGTGCGCCGGGGCGTCGTGCCCGACCTCGTCACCGACCAGACGTCGGCGCACGATCCGCTGGAGGGATACGTGCCGACCGACGTGCCGCTGGCCGATGCGGCCGCGCTGCGGCGGCGCGACCCGGCGGGCTGGGTGCGGCGGGCGAAGGAGTCCATGGCGGCGCAGGTGAGCGCCATGGTCGCGCTGCGGGACCGGGGCGCGCACGTGTTCGACTACGGGAACAACCTGCGGGCGGGGGCGCAGGAGGGCGGCGCGGCGCGCGCGTTCGACTACCCGGGGTTCGTGCCGGCCTACCTCCGGCCGCTGTTCTGCGAGGGACAGGGGCCGTTCCGGTGGGTGGCGCTGTCGGGCGACCCGGCGGACATCGCCCGCACCGACGCGGCGGTGGCGGCCCTCTTCCCGGAGAAGGCCGGGCTGCAGCGCTGGCTGCGCCTGGCGCGGGAGAAGGTGCGCTTCCAGGGCCTGCCGGCGCGCATCTGCTGGCTCGGCTACGGCGAGCGCGACCGGGCCGGCCTCGCCTTCAACGACCTCGTGCGGCGCGGCGAGGTGAAGGCGCCCATCGTCATCGGGCGGGACCACCTCGACTGCGGCTCGGTCGCGTCGCCGCACCGGGAGACCGAGGGCATGAAGGACGGCTCCGATGCCATCGCCGACTGGCCGGTGCTGAACGCGCTCGTGAACGCGGTGAACGGCGCCTCCTGGGTGAGCTACCACCACGGCGGCGGGGTGGGCATCGGGTACTCGCTGCACGCAGGGCAGGTGATCGTGGCGGACGGGACCGAGGCGGCGGCGCGGCGGCTCGTCCGCGTGCTGCGGAGCGATCCGGCCATGGGGGTGATCCGGCACGCGGATGCGGGGTACGAGCGGGCGCGGGAGGTGGCGGGGGAGAGGGGGGTGGAGATCCCGCCTTGACCCCTGCCCTCGCCCTCCCCCGCGCCACCCTCGTCGTCCGCCACGCGCTCGTCGCCACCTGCGACGCCGGGGCGCACGACGCGGGGCTCGTGGCCGACGGCGCGGTGGCCGTCGCCGATCGGCTCGTGGCCTGGGTCGGCCCGGACCGGCACCTCGCCGGCGCCGTGGACGCGGCCGGCGCGGAGGAGATCGACGCCGGAGGTCGGCTCGTCACGCCCGGCCTCGTCGACAGCCACACCCACCTCGTCTTCGCCGGCGAGCGCGCGCGGGAGCACGCGGCGCGCTGCGCGGGGGCGAGCTACCTCGACGTCGCCCGCGCCGGCGGCGGCATCGCCAGCACGGTGCGCGCGACCGCCGCGGCCACGGACGGCGAGCTGCTGGCCGGCGCGCTCGCGCGCGCGGAGCGCCTGCTCGCCCAGGGCGTGACCACCGTCGAGGTGAAGAGCGGCTACGGCCTCGAGGTCGAGGCCGAGCTCAGGCTGCTCGGCGTCGTCGAGGCGCTCCGCCACGCGCTCTGGTCGCGCCTCACGGTGGTCCCCACCCTGCTCGCGCTGCACGCGCTCCCGGCGGGCGCCGACCGGGCCCGGCACGTGGCCCGGGTGCGCGACGAGCTCGTCCCCGCCGCGGCCGAGCGGCGCCTGGCGGTCGCCTGCGACGCCTTCCTCGAGGAGGGCGCCTTCACCGCGGCCGAGTGCCGGGAGGTGCTCTCGGCGGCGGCGCGCGCCGGGCTCGCGACCCACCTCCACGCCGACCAGCTCACGCCCGGCGGCGGCGCGCGCCTCGCCGCCGAGCTGGGCTGCGCCAGCGCCGACCACCTGGAGCGGGTGGACGAGGCCGGCGTCGCGGCGCTGGCCGCGGCGGGGGTGGTGGCGGGCCTCCTCCCCACCTCCACGCTCTTCCTCCGGCTCGCCGCCTTCGCGCCGGCGCGGCGCCTCCTCGACGCCGGCGCGGCGGTCTCGCTCGCCACCAACGTGAACCCGGGCAGCGCCATGAGCGAGACGCCAGCGCTGACGCTCGGGCTCGCCTGCGCCGCGCTCGGGCTCACGCCGGCCGAGGCGCTCGTCGCCTTCACCGCCGGCGGCGCGCGCGCCCTGCGCCGAGCCGACGTCGGCCGGCTCGCGCCCGGGTGCGAGGCGGATCTGGTGCTGTGGGGCTGCCGCGACCTCGAGCACCTCCCCTGGCACCTGGGCGTGCCGCACGCGCTGCGCGTCGTGAAGCGCGGCCGCACCGTGCACCAGGCGGCCCCCGGCGCCGCCGCGGACTGCGCGTGAAGCCGCTCCGCGTCGGCCTCGTCTCGGACACGCACGGGCTCTTCGAGCCGCGCCTGGCGCGCCTCCTCTCCGGGTGCGACCTCATCCTCCACGCCGGCGACGTGGTGAGGCCGTCGATCCTGGCCGACCTGGCCCGCCTCGCTCCGGTGCGCGCGGTGCGCGGCAACAACGACGGCGACCCGGCGTTCGACGCGCTGCCGGAGGTGGCGCACCTCGACCTCGCCGGCCGCTCGACCATCGTCATCCACGAGATCGGCTCGCGCGCGCGCCTGGCGCTCCCCGCCCGGCGCGCGGTGGCCCGCCACGCGGCGCGCATCGTGGTGCACGGCCACAGCCACCGCCCCGCCGCCGCGCTGGAGGACGGCGTGCTGTTCGTGAATCCGGGATCGGCCGGACCGCGCCGCTTCTCGCTGCCGCGCGCGGCCGGCCTCCTGCTCCTCGGGCGGCGCGAGGTCGAGGTGCGCCTGCACGACGTGGCGCGGGACGACCTTCCCCTGCTCGTCCCGCCGCTGGCAATCGACCTCTGACCGCGTTCAGGCCGCGCGCTTCCCGCCCATGCGGATGGTGATCTCGCGCGCCGGGAGGTCGACCGAGACCTCGACGTAGCGGAGCGCGGCCAGCACGAACGCGCACAGCACGAGCCCGGCGGCGATCTGGTAGGCGAGCGCGTACGAGCCGGTGCGATCGGCGACCGCGCCGGCCAGCGTCGGGCCGACCACCCCGCCCACGCCCCAGGCGGTGAACAGGATCCCGTAGTTGAGCCCGAGGTTCTTCGTGCCCCAGGTGTCCGCCGTCATCGCCGGGAAGAGCGACAGGCACGCGCCGTAGCTGAACCCGACCACCGCCGCCCCGACCGCGAAGGCGACCGAGGTGGTGAGGTCGGCGAAGAGCGCCATGGCCAGCATCTGCAGCACGCACACGAGCGCGAACGTGACCACGCGGCCGATGTAGTCGGAGACGACGCCCGCCACGATCCGGCCGCCGGCGTTGAACGCCGCCAGGATGGCGACGAAGGTCGCCCCGACCTGGATGGCGTTGCCCGACTGCACCGCCACGATCTTGGCCATGTGCCCGATGATCATGAGCCCCGCGGTCGCGCCGCAGGCGTACTGGACGTACAGCACCCAGAACGTGCGGGTGCGGACCATCTCGCGCCAGCCGACGTCCGGCACCTTCGGCTTCGCCGCCGCGCCCGACCGCGCCGCGGCCGGCGCGTCGGGGTTCTTGATGAGCTGCGCGAACCCCGCGGCCACGATCAGGAACGCCACGCCGAGCAGCCGGAACGACGCGCTCGGCCCGTAGGTCGTGAGCAGGTGGCGAGAGAGCGGCGCGATGTAGACCGGGGCCACGCCGAAGCCGGCGACGACCAGCCCGGTGATGAGCCCCTTCCGCTCCGGCGGGAACCACTTCACCGCGGCGGGCGTCGCCGCCGCGTACCCGAGGCCGAAGCCGGTGCCGGCGAGGAGCCCGAACCCGACGAGCGCGGGCGCGATCGACCCGGGAGAGGCGAAGCTCGCCACGAACAGGCCGGCGCCGGTGAGTACCGCGCCGAGCGTCGCCACCAGGCGCGGCCCGAGGCGGTCCTGGAGCCGTCCGGCCGGGACCATCATCGCCGCGAAGCAGGCGATGGCGACGGTGTAGGGCAGCGTCGCCTGGGTCTTCGTCCAGCCGAAGCCGCCGCGCGCGATCGGCTCGACGAGCTGCTTCGAGAAGACGCTCCACGCGTAGAGGATCCCCAGCGCGAGGTTGAGCCCCATCCCCGCCAGCGTGACCACCCAGCCTCGTCGCACCATCGCTCCCCCCTCAGGGCCGATGCCGCAGCGGCGTCCCAGCGCCTGTTCGTGAACGGAAGCGGCATCTCACCACGGCCGGCGAGGCATGTCACCGACCGTGCGCCATCGGGCGCGCGGCGTGCCGCCGCACCCACACCCTGCGGCTGGGGTCACCGGCCCGCGGGATCGCTCGAAATGATGGGCGTCAAGGCCGCGGCCGGCGCCGGGCTGCTACCCCTGTGGCGTGCGGTCGCACCCGAGCGTCGCGGTCCTGGCCGCGCTGGCCCTGTCCCTCCCCGCCGCCGCGCGCGCGTTCACGCACGTCGAGCTGGGCGCGCAGCTCCGCGACCGCGAGCTGCCGACCGTCGACGGCGCCAAGGCGCCCTGGCTCGGCTCGGCGCGCGCCACGCTCTTCGTCTTCTTCCGGCCGGGCCAGGACCACTCGTTCGACACCCTGAAGCAGGTGGCGGTGCTGGAGAAGGAGCTCGAGGGCAAGGGCGTGCGCTTCGTGCTCATCACCTCCGACGGCTACGACGCGGGCTCGGTCCGCGACCTCGTCCGGGAGGCGGGCGTGCGCGCGCCGGTGCTCGTCGACGTGGGCGACGCGCTCTACGGGGAGCTGGGGGTGAGCCTGCACCCCTCGAGCGGCGTCGCCGACGCGAAGCACCGGCTCTCGGCCTACCAGCACTTCCTCAAGGTGAACCAGCTCGACGTGCTCCGGGGCCGGATCCTGGTGGCGCTGGGCGAGCTGTCGGCGGAGGGCATGGCGCGCATCGTCGCGCCGCCGCCCTCGCACACCGGGACGACGCGTGACGTGGCCATGCGCCGGGTGAACCTGGGGCGGGCGCTGCTCGTCCGGGGGCACGCCGACCAGGCCGCCGAGAACGCCCGCCGGGCGCTCGAGCTCTCCCCGGGCCTGCCGGAGGCGAAGGCGCTCCTGGCCGACGCCGAGAGGGCGCTGCGCTGACGGGGCGCGGTCAGCCGCCCCCGCGGCGCAGGAGCCGCCGGCAGCGCCAGTCGAAGTAGTTCACCAGCACCCAGAACGTCCGGAAGGCCGGGTTGCGCGTCTGCCGGTGGTGGTAGCGGTAGTAGATCTGCTGCGCGATCACCGCCAGGCGGAAGAGCCCGAACACCTCGTAGAACGCCCAGGGCGCCGGCGGCCGCAGCCCGGTGGCCGAGAGGTAGGCCTCCACCACCTGCTCGCGGCGCATCATGCCGGGGAGGTGCGTGGGCTGCCGCCGCGTCATGCGCAGGAGCGGGTCGTCGTCGGCGTGCACCCAGTAGGCGAGCGCGCCGCCGAGGTCCATGAGCGGGTCGCCGATGGTCGCCATCTCCCAGTCGAGGACCCCGACGATGCGCGTCGGCTCCCCCGGGTCGAGCACCACGTTGTCGAAGCGGTAGTCGTTGTGGATGACGCAGGCGCCGGCGTCGTCGGGCGCGCGCTCGGCGAGCCACCGCCGCACCCGCGCGAAGCTCGGCACGTTCCAGGTGCGCGCCTTCACGTACCGCTCCGACCACCCCGCCACCTGCCGCCGCACGTAGCCCGGGCCGCGCGAGAGCGCGCCGAGCCCGGCGGCGGCGACGTCGACCCGGTGCAGCTCGACGAGCTTCTCGACCAGCGCCTCGCACAGGCGGCGCGCGTCGGAGGGCGCGAGGGCGAGGCCGTCCGGCAGCGGCCAGCGCGGGACGAGGCCCTCGATCCGCTCCATGACGTAGAAGGGCGCGCCGAGCAGCGCCGAGTCCTCGCACAGCCCGACCATCCGCGGCACGGCCGGGTAGACCGGCGCCAGCGCCTGCTGGACGCGGTACTCGCGCCCCATGTCGTGGGCGGAGCGCGCCTTCGTGCCGGCGGGCGGGCGGCGCAGCACGAGATCGCGGTTCCGGTAGCGCAGGCGGTAGGTCCAGTTCGAGGCGCCGCCCGCGTACTGCGTCACCTCGGGGAGGCCGTCGAGGGCCGGGTCGATCGCGCGGAGCCAGCGGTCGACGGCGGCGACGTCCAGCTCCTCGCCCCGGCGCACGGCGCCCGCCGGCGCGCGCCCGGTCACGGCGCCCTCGCCGCGCTCGCCGCCGGCGGCAGCGGCGGCGCCGCGACGCGCGCCAGCCCATCGCGCTCCAGGCTCCCCAGCCAGAGCACGCCCCCCGCCTCCCGCACGCTCGTCACCGGCGCGTAGGCCTCGGGCGAGCGGTCCTGCAGGCTCTCCACCACCCTGCCCTGCTCGTCGACGGCGAGCGCCCAGGCGTGGCGGGCGGGCTTCGGCTGCACCGCCATGGGCAGCCGGAACACCACCTCGCGCAGGAACGGGTGCGGCGCGAGCAGGTCGAGCGCCTTCACGCGCGGCGTGAAGAGCGCGATCCAGAAGGCGCGCCGCTCTGCCGACCAGGTGATGTTGTCCGGGATCCCGGGCAGGTTCTCGATGAAGGGCTCCGACGTGCCGCGCCGCGGGCCGGCGAGCCAGTAGCGGGTGACCCGGTAGGCGCCGGTCTCGTTGACGAGCACGTACGAGCCGTCGCCCGCCACGGCGACGCCGTTCGCGAACTGCAGGCCGGAGAGGAGGAGGCGGGTCGCGCCCGTCGCCGGGTCCCACGCCAGGAGCCGTCCGCGGCCGCCGTGCTCGAGGATGTCCTCGCGGTACTGCGTGGGGCCGAACTTCGAGGAGGCGTCGCTGAAGTAGACGGTCCCGTCGGGCGCGACGTCGACGTCGTCGGTGAACCCGAAGCGGACGCCGCCGTGGGCGGTGGCCAGCGTGCGGAGCGACCCCGAGGGATCGAGCGCGAGCAGCCCCTTCACCGCGTCGCAGACGTAGAGGACGCCGCCCTTGCCGAAGGCGAGCCCGAGGGGGCGACCGCCGGTGGAGGCGAGCGTGCGCGGGGCGCCGCCCGAGGGCTCGAAGCGCAGGATGCGGCCGTCGCGCGTGCCCGTGTGCGGCCGCCCCTGCGCGTCGACGGCCACGGCCTCCGCCCCGGGCGTCACGCCCTCGCCGACGCGCTGCGCGCCGCGCAGCAGGTCGTTCGGCGCGAACGCCCCGGTGAGCGGCGGCGGCGCCGGCGCGTCCCACGCCACCGCGTCGATCGGCACCGGCCAGAGCGTGAGGTAGGCGAGCGCCGCGGCGAGGACCCCGAGCGGCGCCCAGACGACGACCCGGCCGCTCACCGCGGGCGCTCCATCCCGTAGCGGCGCAGGATGCGGCGCGCGACGGCGTCGATGTGCACCTCGTCGGCGCCGTCGTAGATGCGGGCCGCGCGCTCGTGCGCCCACCAGAAGGCGAGCGGCGTGTCGTCGGTCATGCCCAGCCCCCCGAGGCCCTGGATGGCGCGGTCGAGCACCCGCTGCAGCGTCCGCGCCACCGTGAACTTGATGAGCGAGATCTCCTCGCGCGCCTGGTAGGCGCCCTCGCGCTCGATCTTCCAGGCGGCGTGCAGGACCATGAGCCGCGCGCCGTGGATCTCGGCGCGGCTCTCCGCGATCCACTGCTGCACCATCTGCCGCGTGCCGAGCGGCTTCCCCGGGGCCAGCTCGCGCGACGCGGCGTGGCGGCAGAGCAGGTCGAGCGCGCGCTCGCACACGCCGATCCAGCGCATGCAGTGGTGGATGCGCCCGGGCCCGAGCCGCTCCTGGGCGATGACGAAGCCCATCCCCTCGCCGCCGAGCAGGTGGGAGCCGGGGACGCGGGCGCCGTGATAGGCCACCTCGCCGTGGCTGGCCCAGTCGCCGCCGCGATCGCCCATGACGGAGAGGTTGCCGACGAGCTCGTAGCCGGGCGTGTCGGTGGGGACGATGAACATGCTGGCGCGCCGGTACGGCTCCGCCTCGGGGTCGGTCACCGCCATGCAGATGGCGAAGGCGGCGCCGTCGGCCCCCGTGGCGAACCACTTGTGGCCGCGCAGCACCCAGCTCCCGTCCTCCTCGCGGCGCGCCGTCGTCCCGAGCCAGACCGGGTTCGAGCCGGCGAACTCCGGCTCGGTCATGGTGAAGCAGCTCCGGATCTCGCCGCGCACGAGCGGCGCCAGCCAGCGCGCCTGCTGCTCCGGCGTCCCGTGCTGGATCAGGATCTCGACGTTGCCGACGTCGGGCGCCTGGCAGTTGAACAGGTAGTGGCCGATGGGGCTCCGCCCGAGCTCCTCGGAGAGGTGGGCGAACTCGGTGAGCGCGAGGCCGGCGCCGCCGTGCGCCCGGGGGACGTAGGCGGCCCACAGGCCCGTCTCCCGGGCGCGCTCCCTCTTCGCCCGGAGCACCGGCAGCATCGCCGCGAACCCCTCGCGCCGGAGCTTCCCCTCGATGGGGTAGACCTCGCGCTCCATGAACTCCCGGACCACGCGGCGGATGGTCTCGACCCTGGGTGACTCGGAGAAATCCACGGCGCGCTCCCTCGGCAAGGCGGCGCGCCGAGCGAAGCACGAGGCCGCCGCCGGCACCATCCCCCT
>DASTGH010000700.1:0-2725 GCA_035719345.1 Anaeromyxobacteraceae bacterium | reverse complement strand
GGGGCATCCGCCGGACGGCTCCGGCGCGGGGGCCAGCCTCGGACGCCCCGGGGGCGCCTCCGGCCGCGGGGGCCCGGCCGCCGCGAGCGCCGCGTGCACCGCCGCCTCGTCGAACGCGGCCGCATCGCGCTTCACGACCCGGAGCGCCCCTTGCGGGCAATCCCCCAGGCACGCGCCCAGGCCGTCGCAGAGCGCGTCGGCGCGGAGCTTCACCTTTCCACCCTCGAGGTAGAGCGCGCCCTCGGCGCACGAGGGGATGCACTGCCCGCAGCCGTCGCACTTCGCCTCGTCGATCTCGACGATCTCCCGGATCATGTGGGGCCTCTTGTGCCACATCCGGGGGTCCGGGATCGAGGACCCCCTGGCGGGGGCGTCTGCCCGGCCAGGCGAGCTACGGGGGGGCGGACAGGGGCAGCGTCACCAGGACGCAGGCCGAGCCGCGCGCCGGCGCATCCACCGAGAGGGCCCCTCCCAGCGCCGCGGCGATGCCCTGCGCGACGGAGAGGCCGAGGCCCGCGCCGCGACCCGGCGCGCCGGGGGAGAACGGCCCGGCCTCGCAGGGCGGCGACTCGTCACCCCCGGCGCAGGTGAGGCGCACCTCCGCCATCTCGCCGCGCACCGCCATCGAGATCGACAGCGCGCGTGGAGCGGTCCGTCCGGCGGGGAGGGACCCGGCGGCGCTCTCCAGCAACGAGAGGAACATCTCGGTGAGGAGCGACTCGCTGGCGCGCACCGAGACCCGCCGCTCCAGCCGCGCCTCGACGCAGGCTCGGTCGCGCAGCGCCGGCGCGGCGTGCGCCAGCGCCTTCTCCAGCGCGGCGCCGAGGTCCACGTCGGCGACGAGCGGCGCGGCCGGCGTCCCGAACCGCTGCAGCGAGTGCACGATCCGTCCCACGCGGCGCGCGGCGTCGCGCGCCTCCTCCAGCGCCGCGCGCGCCTCGGCCAGCTCGGCGGGCCCGAGCGCCGAGGCGATGCGCTCGTGCTCGCCCTCGACGAAGGAGAGGCCCGCCACCACGCAGGCGAGCGGGTTGTTCACCTCGTGCGCCAGCCCGGCGGCGAGCGCACCGAGGGCGGCGAGCCGCTCGACCGACTGCAGCCGCGCGTCGAGCGCGCGGCGCGCCGAGAGATCCTGGAGGACCGCCACCGCGCCGCAGGCGTGGTCCGCGTCGCCCATCCGGCGCACGCGGGCGGCGACGAGGCGCGGGCCGTCCGGGGTGGCGACCTCGGCCTCGACCCCGGCCTCGTCGGCGCCGCCGAGCACCCGGTGCAGCGCGGGCGCGAGCCAGGGCAGCGCCGTCGCCGCCGCCGCGCCCCGGCGCGCCGATCCCCCGAGCAGCGCCTCCGCGGCGGCGTTGACGGCGGCGAGGTCGCCCTCTCCGTCGACGACGAGGGTCGGCTCGGGCAGGCTCGCGAACGCGAGCTCCAGCGGCTGCGGCGTCACGGCAGTTGCGACCACGACCTCTCTCCGGCCTTCCTCCCCCCGGTCTCGGGAGACAGCACGTGCCGTGCCCGACGCCGGCTCGCGTCCCGCGAATGCAGGACAACAATAAATACGCAGTCATTTTCGCTGGATCCTGCTCGGCGACGGCCTGCCTGCCGCGCGATGCGGCAGCCGGGTCATTTCGAACCCGGTGAATTCATCCACGGGTGTTCGAAGACCCGGTACCCGCCCGCCGCCGCCCTAAGGCGGCGGGAGCCCGGCCGCGGTACGCGCCGCGACCTCCTGAGGGAGGAGCGCCGCGAGCAGGAAGCCGTTCACCGGCGCGGGGACGCCGGCTTCACGGGCGAGGCGCACGATGGCGCCGGTCTGGTCGACGAGCTCCGACGGCCGCCCCGCCTGCACGTCGCGCTGCATCGAGGCGGTCGCGCCGGGGGCGAGGCCATCCACGATCGCGAGCGCGCGCGCCACCGCGCCGGACGCGAGCCGCACGCCCCGCGCCCTCGCCAGCGCCGCCACCTCCTCCATCGCCGACGAGAGCAGGGCGCGGGTCTCCGGCCGCGAGCGCACGACGCCGGCGGGCGCGCGCGTGGCCGCGCCCACGCCTCCGAACGCCGAGATGAACAGGAACTTCTCCCAGACCGCCGCCTCCACGTCGTCCGCGAGCACGGCGTCGATGCCGGCCGCCCGCAGCGCGGCCGCCAGCGGCTCCAGCCGCGCGCCGGCGCCGTCCGGCCGCTTCCCCAGGGTGACGCGCAGCATCTCGCCCTGCTGGCGCACTAGCCCCGGCGCCTCCAGCCAGGCGATCATGTGGCAGAGGCCGCCCACGACCCGCTCCTCGCCCAGCGCGGCGGCGAGCCGGTCGGCAGCCTCCACCCCGTTCTCGAGCGGCACGGCGAACGCGCCCGGGGCGAGGAGGGGCGCGAGGCGCGGTGCGACCTCCGCCACCTGCCAGCCCTTCACCGCCACCAGCACCGCCTCGGCGGGGCGCAGCGACGCGGGGTCGTCCGACGCCTCCACCCGCGGCAGGTGGAAGCTGCCGCGCGCGCTCTCGACGCGGAGCCCTTTCTCGCGGAGCGCGGCGAGCTGCGCTCCGCGCGCGACGAACGCGACCTCGTTCCCGGCGCGAGCGAGGAGCCCGCCGACGAGGGCACCCACGCCTCCGGCCCCGACCACCGCGATGCGCATCGCGGCCTCATAGCGCGCGGGCAGCGCACGGGCACGGCTGGCGGTGGCGGCCCGGCGCCGCAGGCCGGCGCCGGCGCGCGCGTCGCGTGTAGAGTGGGC
>DASTGH010000699.1:0-11712 GCA_035719345.1 Anaeromyxobacteraceae bacterium | reverse complement strand
GAGGCCGAGCGCCGCGCGCAGCCGGCCGCCCAGGCGCGCCTCGCTCTCCACCAGGAGCACCCGGCGACCCCGGGCGGCGAGGCGCTCGGCCGCGCCGAGGCCGGCGGGGCCGCCGCCCACCACCAGCGCGTCGAACCGCTCCACGGCGGGCGATGCCGGCCGCGCCGGGGGGCGGTCTGGCAGCGTCCCCACGCCCGCGAGCTGCCGCGAGACGGCGACCGCCGCCCGGTTCGCGAGCGCGTTCCAGGTCATGAGGTGGTGGTGGTCGAGCCCGTGAGCGTACACGGCGTCGACGGCCGCGAGGAGGTCGTGACGCGCGCTGGGCACCCCGTGCTGGCTCTCCACCGCGAGCCCGTCGCGGCAGGGCACCCGGCAGGTCCGCTGGCTCGGCTGCCCGTCCACGCGCGCCAGGCACGCGTGGCACGTGCTCGCGAGGCAGAACGGTCCGCGCGGGCGGTGGTACTTGGCGCTCCGCGCGACGAGCGGCCGCCCCGCCGCGAGGAGCGCCACCGCGACGCTCTCCCCGGCTCGCGCCGGCACCGGCGCGCCGTCCAGGGTGATGGTGCAGTCGGCGGCGAAGCGGGCATCGGGCAGGCGCGGCACGGCGCGGAGGATAGGGAGCGGCGGGGGAGCCCGCCGCCGCCCCGCGAAGGGAGCATCTGTCCTGGGCGGGTCGTGGTACGTGACCGGGCGCACCGGATGATGGCGCTGGTCGATCGAGATGAGCCTCGCGATGGGGGGCCCGGGGGGAGAGTTTCTCCCCCCGGACTGAGGCGCCGTGAGGCGCCGGATCTCGATCATGGCGGCGGAACTGACGCTGGGGCTCACGTGAACCGAGCGCCGCCATGAAGACGCTCCTCGCTGCCCTGCTCGCCGCCGCCGCGGCCACCGCGTCCGCGGAGGACCCGGTCCTGGCCACGCCCCCGGCGCTCGTCCGCCAGGTCCCGCCGGAGCTGCCGCCGGGAACGGTGTTTCCCGCGCCCGAGGTGGTGGTCGTCCTCGGCATCGACGTCTCCGCGACCGGCGAGGTCGAGGCGGTGCGCGTGGAGGAGGGCGCCGGCGAGCCGTTCGACTCGGCGGCGGCCGCGGCCGCTCGCCGCTTCGCGTTCGAGCCCGGGCGGCTGGCGAGCGGCGAGGCGGTGCCCGTCACCATCACCTTCCGCCTGCGCATCGTCGAGCCGCCCAGGGCTCCCGCCGAGCCGCCACCGCCACCGCTTGTCGCCCTCACCGGGACGCTCCTCGAGCGCGGCACGCGCCGGCCCCTGGCGGACGTGCCGGTCGCGGCGCGGCGCGGGGAGGAGACCCTCGCCACCGCCACCACCGACGCCGACGGCCGCTTCCTGCTCCGCGTCCCGGCGGCCTCGTTCGAGCTGGTCGCGGCGCCGATCGATCACCAGCGCCTGGCCGTCCCGGTGGAGGCGAAGCCGGGCGAGGAGCGGGAGGAGACCTTCTACCTGGAGGCGACCGCGGGCGAGTTCGCCACGGTGGTGCACGGGGAGCGCATCCGGCGCGAGATCACGAAGCAGGTCATCCCCGCCGACGAGCTGGCCGTCCTCCCCGGCTCGCAGGGCGACACCATCAAGGCCGCACTCAACCTGCCCGGCGCCGCGCGCGCGCCGTTCGGCGGGGGCGCGCTCATCCTGCGCGGCTCCTCGCCCGCGGACAGCGCCGCCTTCATCGACGGCCTCCAGATCCCGCAGATCTACCACTTCGGCGGCCTGCGCAGCACGTTCGCGCCGCGCTTCCTCGAGTCGCTCGAGTTCGTGCCGGGCAACTTCGCCGCGGACTTCGGGCGCCTCACCGGCGGCATCGTCAACGTGCGCGTGCGCGACCCGGCGCGCGACATGCTGCGCGGCGAGGCGGACTTCAACCTCTACGACGCCGGCGTGGCGATGGAGGGGCCGCTCGGGAGCGACTGGGCCGTGGGCGGCGCGTTCCGGCGCTCCTGGATCGACTCCATCCTGCCGCTCTTCGTCCCCTCCGACTCGAACGTCTCCTTCACCTCGGCGCCGCGCTTCTACGACTACCAGTTCCTGACCACCTGGACCCCGTCGGAGAAGGACCGCGTCCGGTTCATGTTCTTCGGCTCGCAGGACAAGGTCGTCCTCCTCTTCAAGCGGCCGGCGAACGACCCGCTCATCACCGGCAACCTGTCGGCGCGCATCGCGTTCCACGAGCTGCAGGCGCTCTGGTCCCGGCAGCTCGGCCCGGACCTGCGCCAGGAGAGCTGGGTGGCGGTGGGGCTCCAGACCTTCGACACGCAGATCGGGCCGCAGCTCTTCTTCAACCTCGACACGCGCCGGCTGGACGCGCGCAGCACCTGGTCGTGGCAGGCGACCCGCCTCCTCGAGGCGCGCGCCGGCCTCGACGTGCAGCTCACCCACTACGACATCAGCCTCGACGTGCCGCAGCCGCCGAAGGAGGGCGAGCCCCCCGGCGTGCCCGTCTCGTCGAGGCCGCGGCTGCAGACGACGCAGAGCGGGACGTTCAACGACCCGGCGGCGTTCCTCGAGCTGCGCATCTCGCCCACCGAGGACCTGCAGGTCGTGCCCGCGGTCCGGCTCGACTGGTCGGAGGCCATCCAGCGCTGGAGCGTCGACCCGCGGCTCGCGGCGCGCTGGCGGGTGGCGCCGGCGACCGTGCTCAAGGCGGCAGTCGGCGTCTACCAGCAGCAGCCGCAGCCGGACGAGTCGGCGCGGGAGATCGGCAACCCGAACCTCCAGTACGAGCGGAGCCTCTCCACCTCCGCCGGCGTCGAGCACTCCTTCCTCCCCGGCGTGGACCTCGACGTCACCGGCTTCTACAAGGCGCTCGACCAGCTCGTGGTGCGGAACCTGGCGGCGAACGTGCTCCCCTCGCAGGCGCCCTACCTCAACACCGGCGTGGGCCAGGTCTACGGGGTGGAGACCTTGCTGCGCGCCCGCGTCGGCGAGCGCTTCTTCGGGTGGGTCGCGTACACCTTCCAGCGCGCGCTGCGGACGGACCGGCCGGGCGAGGCGGAGCGGCGCTTCGACTTCGACCAGCCGCACAACCTCACCGCGCTCGGCACCTACCAGCTCAGCTCGCGCTGGTCGCTCGGCGCCCGCTTCCGGCTCGTCTCGGGAAACCCGCGCACGCCGGTGACCGGCTCCGTCTTCGACGCCGTGAACGACGTCTTCGTGCCGCTCTTCGGCCCGGTGAACTCGACCCGGCTCGGCCCGTTCCACGCGCTCGACCTGCGCGTCGACCGGACCTGGACCTACGACCGCTGGAAGCTCGGGGCCTACCTCGACGTGCAGAACGTCTACAACCGGGGGAACCCCGAGGCCACGAGCTACAGCTACGACTTCCGGCAGAGCCAGCCGACGACCGGGCTCCCCATCCTGCCCATCCTCGGCGTGAAGGGAGAGTGGTGACGATGCCAGGGCGCGAGCGCTCCACGGGCCTCTTCCCCTGGATCGTCGCCGCGCTCGTCGCGGCGGCGCTGGCCGCCGGGTGCACCGCCGACTTCACGCCGCGCTCGGTGCTCGCCGACACGCGCGTGCTGGCGCTCGAGGCGGTGACCCCCGCCGGCGCCGACGTGCCGCGCGTCGACGCCGGGCCCGGGGAGGCGGTCGCGTTCCGCGCGCGCACCTGGCCCGAGGGCGAGGCCGGCGCCGGGTCCTGGACGTTCTGCCCGTTCACGGTGGGCTCGCAGGCGGGCTTCGCCTGCGCGGTCCCGCAGTGCGAGACGCCGGCAGGCAGCGGCGCCGAGGCAACGGTCGTGCCCTCGGCGCTGGCGCTCGACTGCGTGGCGGCGCTCTCCGCCGGCGGGGCGCCGCTCCCGCCGGGCGTCCCGTCGCAGCTGCCGGAGAGCGTGACCACGCTCCTGCGCTACCGGGTGACCGGCGCCGACGGCCTGGCGCGCGAGGCGGTGCAGGTCGTCCTCCTCTACCCCGGCGGCGCGCCCGTGCCGCGCATCGCCCCGCCGGCGTTCGGGCCCATCCGCATCGGCGGCGTCGACGTCGCGCTCGGGGGCGCGGGACCGGCGCTGGGGTCGGGACAGGAACTCACGGTGAGCGCGGCCGTGGACGCCTCGGTGACCGTGTCCTTCTTCACGACCGCCGGGCGGTTCGACTTCGACCGCGCCACGGGCCCCGACGCGAACGTGAAGCTGAAGCACGAGGACGTGGGCGCGGCGACGGAGGCGACGCTCTATCTCGTCGCCCGCGACCTGCGCGGCGGCGAGACGGTGGCCGGGCCGTTCACGGTGCCGATCGGGCCGTGACCCGGGCGCCCGGTTAGGTTCTCCGCCATGGCCGTCCTCTTCGTCTTCGTCGACGGCGTCGGCGCCGGCGCCCGCGACGCGGAGAGGAACCCGCTCGCCCGCCGCGATCACCTGCTCTCGCGCTTCGCCGACGGGAGCGGCGCGCCGCTGCCCGCGGGCGGCGCCTGGGCGCTGGCGGACGCGTGCCTGGGCGTGCCCGGCCGGCCGCAGTCGGCCACCGGCCAGACCACCATCCTCACCGGCGAGAACGCCCCGCGCGCGCTCGGCAAGCACCTCCTCGGCTTCCCCAACGCGGCGCTGCGCGAGATCCTGCGCCGGCGCTCCATCTTCCGGGCGCTGGCGGCGGCCGGGCGGCGCGGGACGTTCGCCAACGCCTACCCCGTGGCCTACCTCAGGGCGCTCGGCATCCCGTGCGAGGGGGAGCCAGAGCCGCAGATCGTCGCCGGCGCGCGCCGGGTGCCGCGCCCCTCGGCCACCACCTGCGCCTTCGACGCCGCCGGGGGACGGTTCCACACCTGGTCCGACGCCCGCGCCGGCCGCGCGCTCACCCACGACATCACCGGCTCCCGCGCGCGCGGCCATGGGGCCGGCATCCCTCCTCGCACGCCGGCGGAGGCGGCGGAGGTGCTGCTGCGCCTGGCCGTCGACCGGGACCTCGTCCTCTTCGAGTTCTTCGAGACCGACGAGGCGGGCCACGCCCAGGCCATGGACCACGCGCTCGAGGCGCTCGGGCGGCTGGACCTCTTCCTGCGCACGCTCGTGGAGCGCCTCCCGGGCGGCTGGTCGCTCGTGGTCGCGAGCGACCACGGCAACGTGGAGGACCTCTCCTCCCGCAACCACACGCTGGCCCCGGTCCCCGTGCTCGGCTTCGGGCCGGCCGCGGCGCGGGTGGGGGAGGTCGAGGACCTCACCCGCCTCGGGCCGCTCCTGCTCGACCTCGCGGGCGCGGGCGGCGGCGCCGATCTCCCCGCCGCCGGCGCCACCTTGCCACCGGCTCGCGCCGGACGGTAAACGGGGGGCCGCATGCGCGGCGCCCCGGCTCTCCTCCTCCTCGCCGCCCTGGCCTGCGCCCCGCGCCCGCGCCCGGGTGAGGGCCCACGCGAGGAGCTGGTCCGGTCCGAGGGCGCGACGGTCCGCGTCGTCTACGCGCCGGCGGATGCGGAGGCGGCCCTCCAGATCTCGCAGGTGCTGCCCGGCGCGCTCGCCCGGGCGCAGCGCTGGGCGCGCCTCGCCGCGCCGGTGACGATCCAGGTCCAGCCCGACCACGACGCGCTGGAGGCGGCCGCCAACCAGGAGGGCTTCCCCTGGATGCGGGGCTGGGCCCGCTACGCCAGCGTGGATCTCCAATCGCCGGCGACGTGGCAGCTCGTCGGCAGCCCCGACGACGCCTACGTGGGCGAGGTGCTGGCCCACGAGCTCACCCACTGCGCCATGTACCAGGCGTCGGCCTCGGAGTGGAGCTGGGCCTACAAGGGCATCCCGCTCTGGTTCCGCGAGGGGATGGCGAGCGTGGCCGCCGGGCAGGGGCACCGCCGGGACGGCCTCGAGCGCATCGCGCGCTTCTACGACCAGCTCGGGCCGGGGGTGGCCGCCTCGGGGCGCGGGGCGGAGGGCGGGCGGGGCGACCCGCTGTCCGACCCGGAGCCGCTCTACCGGCGCGAGGACAAGCTCGTCTACAGCACCGCCCACCACGCCTTCGAGTTCTTCGTCGAGCGGTACGGCGACGCGAAGGTGCGGGCGGTCCTCGCCGAGATGTCGGCCGGGCACCGGTTCGAGGGCGCGTTCGAGCGGGCCGTGGGCATCCCCCCGCGCGCGTTCGAGGCCGACTTCCGCCGGTACGTGGCCTGGCGCGGCTGGAAGCGGCGGTGAGCCTCTACCCGCGGCGCACGATGCTCGCCACCGCCCAGAGCCGGTCGCCATAGGCGCGCTCGGCGCACACCCAGAGGCGAACGGGCTCGCCGCCGATGGCGCCGCCGCTGTGCGCCTCCGGGCCCCACACCCACTCGCGCGCGTCGCCGCCCCCGGAGAGCCGCGGGGTCCCCGGGTCGCCGAAGACGGCGGCCGCCAGCGCCTCGGGCGCGACGGCCGCCGCGGCGGTCAGCTCGACGAGCGTCACCCGCCCGGCGCGGTCCGCCTCGACGTGCGCGACGGCCGAGACCTCGCCCCCGGCGTGCCAGGCGACCTCGGGCTCGGTGAGGTCGACGTTGAGCGCCCGCCGCCGCTCGGCGTCGAGGCCGATGGGGGTGGCCCAGGTGCGCCAGCCGAGCGCGGCGAACGCGCCGAGCGCCTCGTCCCTCGTGCGCAGGAGCATCGCCTCGAGCGGCGGCAGCGGGAAGGGCAGAGCGTCCACGGAGCGGACTTAACGGCCCGTACCACTCAGCGCGAGGAGACGGGCGCCTCACTCCAAGGGGCGGGGAGGATGGGGCTGCGCTCGTGCGCACGCGCCACGCGCTGCAGCTCGATCTCGCCGATGAGCACCGCCGGCGCGACCGTCGACACCGGCACGTAGCCGCTCTCCGCGCCGCAGAACCCGTTGAAGACGCGCACCTCGTCGCCGGTGGCGAGGAGCTTGTTGATGCTGGAGAGCGGCGTGCCCACGAGCTCGACGCCGCGCACCAGCTCCTCGCGCCCGGTCGCCACGTCGACCCGGTAGACGAGGCGCGGCGTGCCCTTGAACGCCTGGTATCCGTACGAGGCGGTGTTCGTGTTCCCGCCGGTGATGTCCTGGATGACGAGGCCGTAGGGCTTCCCCTGCCGCTTCGCCTCCTCGATGAGGAGGCGCTTCAGCTCGCCCATGGAGACGCTCTTCTTCGAGCTGACGACGAGGTTCGCCATGCGCGCCACCGGCGGGTTGGCGCCCTGGCTGCGGCCGTGTCCGTTGGAGCGGGTGAACGGCTTCACCGGCCGGCGGGAGAGCAGGAAGCTCTTCAGCACCCCCTCCTCCACCAGGGCCGCGCGCTGCCCGGGCACGCCCTGGTCGTCGAAGCGGTAGAAGCCGTTGAGCGCGGTGCCCTCGACCGCCGCCAGCGTCGGGTCGTCCACCACCGACAGGAACGGCGGGAGGATCGGCCGCCCCACCTGGCCCTTGAAGGTCTGCCCGTCCTTGTCGTCCTCCTGCCGCTCACCCTCCAGCCGGTGCCCGACCGCCTCGTGGAAGAGGACGCCGGTCGCCTCCGGTGCCAGGATGGCGGGGCCGGTGTAGGGGTCGAGCGCGGGGGCGCTGCGGAGCGCGGAGAGCTCGCGGATGAGGTTCCGCACCTCGCGCTCCAGCTTCTCCGGCGCCGGCAGCGCCGCCTCGCTGCGCGCGTAGAAGTCCCGGCTGTTCTCGAGGAGCTGGCCGTCCACGGCCCGGGCGAACGCCTGCACGTGGACGCCGAAGAGCGTCTCCTCGGTGACGAGCGCCGACCCCTCGCTGGAGGTGAACCAGCGCACCTGCTTCTCCGCCGTCACCTTCATCTGCGAGTCGAAGATGTCGGGGTGGTCGCGGAAGAGGCCGGTGATCCGCTTCACCTCGTTGCGCCAGCGCGCGCGGTCGAAGGCGAAGGCCCTGGGCCCGTCGACGTGCTTCTGCGGAGCCTCGCGCGTGAACGAGGGGGCGCGTTCACCCTCGTCGGAGCGGTAGACGCCCTTCGACTTCTTCTTGAAGTAGGCGGAGAGCGCCTCCTTGTACTTCTCGTCGGTGAGGAGCCACAGCGCGTTGCGCAGCGCCTGCGGATCGTCCTCGATGGGCGCGTCGCGCGAGGCGAAGTACGTCTGGCCCTCGCTCCCCATGAACATGGAGAGCTCGTCCCGGCCGGAGGAGTCGAGGTCGTAGGAACCCACCCGCACGTCGGCGAAGAGCTTGCGGTCGAGCCGGGTGTCGTCGTCGTAGACGGCGCCGTAGCGGCCCGACACCTCCTCCTGCCGCAGCTCCTTCAGCGCGTAGGAGACGAAGTAGGGCGGCTCGTAGCCCTGGATGCGCAGCCGCTCCATGGAGCGGTTCGCCTCGCGCGACATGGCATCGAGGACGGTGAGGCGGGCGTCGGCCGCCGCGGCGGCGAGCGCCAGGGTGGCGAGGGGGGCGAGGATCACGCCTCGAACGTTAGCACGGCGGGGCGGGGAGGGGCCCCCGCCGCCCGTCCCAGGCGAGCCCCCGGAATCGCTACGCTTTCACGACCTTGTCCCGCCCCGACCGGACGGCCCGGCAGGCGTTGCGGGTGTCGACGACGAGCGGCGCCTTCGCCACCACCCGCGCGTAGTCGACGCAGGAGTGGTCGGTGCAGACCAGCACCACGTCCGCGTCGGAGAGCGCCGCGTCGGTGAGCGGCACGCTCACCATGTCGAGCTTGTGCGCGCGCATCCGTGGCACCCGGCCGACGTAGGGGTCGTGGTAGACGACGAGGGCGCCCTTCTCCTGCAGGAGCTCGATGATCCGGACCGCCGGGCTCTCGCGCATGTCGTCCACGTCCCGCTTGTAGGCGATGCCGAGGACGAGCACGTGCGAGCCCTTGAGCGCCAGCCCGCGCCCGTTGAGCGCGTCCATCGTGCGCTGCACCACGTACTGGGGCATGGCCGTGTTGATCTCGCCGGCGAGCTCGATGAAGCGGGTCTGGAACTCGTACCGGCGCGCCTTCCACGTCAGGTAGAAGGGGTCGATGGGGATGCAGTGGCCGCCCAGGCCCGGCCCCGGCTCGAAGCGCTGGAAGCCGAAGGGCTTGGTGGCGGCCGCGTCCACCACCTCCCAGACGTCGAGCCCCATGCGGTCGCACAGCATCTTCATCTCGTTGACGAGCGCGATGTTCACCGAGCGGTAGATGTTCTCGAGGAGCTTGGAGAGCTCCGCCACCCGCGTGGACGACACGGGCACGAGCCGGTCGAAGGCGCGCCGGTAGAGGGCGAGCGCCGCCTCCAGGCAGCGCGGCGTGAGGCCGCCCACCACCTTGGGCACGGTGTGGGCGGGCACGGGCGAGCCCGGGTTCTCGCGCTCGGGGGAGAAGGCGAGGTGGAAATCGCGGCCCGCGATGAGGCCGCTGCCCAGCTCCAGGATGGGCTTCAGCACCTCCTCCGTGGTCCCGGGATAGGTGGTCGACTCGAGCGCCACGAGCTGGCCGGGCCGCAGGTGCGGGGCCAGCGCGCGCGCCGTGCGCTCGACGTAGGAGAGGTCGGGCTCCCGCTGGGGCGTGAGCGGCGTGGGCACGCAGATGAGGATGGCGTCGCAGTCGGCCACTCGCGCCACGTCGGTCGTGGCCTCCAGCTTCCCGGCGCGGACGGCGCGCTTCACCGTCTCCGCGTCCACGTGCCGCAGGTAGCTGCGCCCCTCGGAGAGCGCCTCCGCCTTGGCCGGGTCGACGTCGATGCCGACGGCGGTGATGCCGCCCGAGCGCGCGAAGGCGAGCGCGAGCGGCAGCCCCACGTAGCCGAGGCCGAGGACCGCCACCCGCACGTCGCGCGCGCCGAGGCGCGCCTCCGGCCGCGGCGGGTCCTGCATCTCGGGTCCGACGAGGGCGTCCATAGTCACTCCTTGTGAACAGGGCCGGCTCGAGCGCCGGCCAACGGAAGCACGACGGTGACGAGGGTGGCGGGGCAGGCGATCCGGCCGCTCCACACGCCGGTGCGCGACGGGACGAGCTGCGCGTATCCCGGCGAGTAGGAGGCCTCCTCGAGGCGGGCCTGGAGCGGCACGGGGGTCGCCGCCACCAGCGCGCACAGCGGCGCGTCGGCCGGACCCACCTCGAACGCCTCGGAGAGCGCGAAGAGCGCGGCCGTCCCGTCGCCGAGCCGCTCCAGCCGCTGCCGCTCGGCGGCGGTCACGGGCCGCAGCCGCGCCTCGCGCGACGGGAACGGGAAGCGCAGCTCGACCGCGTGGCGGCCGAGGCCGGAGATGCGGTCCGCGACCACCAGCACCCCGTCGAGGAGCAGGAACTCGCGCCGGTGGAGCACGCCGAAGCGCGCGTACCCGCGGTGCTCGCCGACGAGCCGCTCGCGGCGCCGCGAGGACTCGAAGGCGGTGCAGCGCGCGTCCGCCGCGTCGGGGAGGGCGAAGGGGCGGGCCGGCGGGATGGGCGCCTGCTCCGCGCCGTCGATGCAGACGGTGGCGTGCGCGCGGGTGGCGCGGAAGCGGTCGCGCAGCTCGGGGTCGCGCAGGTAGGAGGGCGAGCCGGGGTCGCACACCGCGAGCCGCCCACCCACCCGCAGCTCGAAGGCGAGCTTGTCGTTGTGCGAGTGGCCGCCCACCCCCGCCTGGCCGTTCCGGCCGCAGGAGATCGCCACCTCCACCCCGCCGCGCCGCAGCAGGTGGAAGCCCCCGGCCGGGAAGCTCGCCGAGCCGGGCGGCGCGCCGGCGCGCGCGCGGAACAGCCGCTCCACCGCGGCCGGCCCGCACAGCCAGAGCACCTCCTCGGCGTCGAGCGCCCCGGGCCGGACGCGGAGCGCCGGGTCGCCCGTGACGGCCGCGGCGAGCGGCAGGAGGTAGCCGCCCTCGAGCGCGTCGCGCTCGCGGAAGGCGAGCACCCGGCCCGAGTCGTCGTCGCCGATCTGGGGCAGCGCGCCGCCGGCGCCGACGAGCGCCCGGGTCGAGGCGTAGAGCCGACCGAGCCGGCGCCAGGCGGCCCCGCCGAGCGGGATGCGGACGAGGCGGGCGAGGAGCGCGCCGGCGGTGAAGATCTCGACCGCGAGCCGGTGGTAGGGGATCGACCCCTCGAAGCTCGTGCCCTCCTCGTGGGTCTGGGCGAGCAGCTCGCGCACCAGCCCCGCCACCGCCAGCTCCCGCCACCGGGCCGCCTCCGGCCACTCCGGCAGGAGCGCGGCGCACGCGAGCAGGCCGAGCCAGTCGGCGGCGAGGTGGTTGTTCGGGACCACCTGGCCGTCCTCGAGCCGCGTCAGGACGAAGCGGCCGGTGGCCACGGCCAGGCGCGCGAGATCGACCGCATAGCCGCCGTCGGCGAGCGCCGGCGCACCCGCGAGCAGCGCGTGCGCCTGGCCGGCGCAGACCATCCGCAGCGCCGCCTCCATGGGCGACGCCCAGTGCGCGCCCTGACCGGCGGGATTCTGGGCCACGAAGTCCCGGAGCGAGGCGACGTAGGACTCGGAGAGGCGGCGCGCCTGGGCGGGGTCGTCCGTGGCGATCGCACCGCAGGCCATGGCCACCCACTGCTCGCCGCGCCCGAGCGCCCAGGCGACCTTGATGTCGGCTCCGGGCA
The DNA here is from genome assembly GCA_035719345.1 of Anaeromyxobacteraceae bacterium. GTDB lineage: Bacteria > Myxococcota > Myxococcia > Myxococcales > Anaeromyxobacteraceae > Anaeromyxobacter_A. The sequence goes on along the minus strand of DASTGH010000699.1, from coordinate 288 downwards.
CCTCCGGGAGCGCGTCCGACGGCGCCCAGGCCGCGAAGCGGCCGCCGTGGATGGCGTCGAGCTGCCAGTCGGTGCCGCCGCCCGGGCGCGCCGCATCGACGAGGTGGCCGAAGAGGACGAGGCGCCCGGCCGCGGCGCGCTCGGCGCGGTCGACCGCGCGCGCCGCCTCGCCGGGGAAGAACCGGCGGAGGGCCGTCGCCAGCCCCGCGCGGTCGCGGGCGGCGAGGCCGCGCCCCTGCGAGGCGAGCCGCTCCGCCAGCGCGCCCGGGCCGGGACAGCGCGTACCCC
>DASTGH010000698.1:0-19209 GCA_035719345.1 Anaeromyxobacteraceae bacterium | reverse complement strand
ACTGGTGGAGCGCGAAGGGCGCGCCCTCTGGATCCGTGAGCTGCGCGATACGCCCGCCGCCGGGTACGTCCTCGGGGCCGCGCACGACCTTGGCGCCCTTCGTCCTGGCGCGACCGAGCGCGCCGTCGAGATCGCTCGTCTCCGTGTAGTAGAGCCACCTGGGCGGGGTGCGCGAGTCCTTCGGCGCGTTCATCATGCCGCCGAGCCGCTGATCGCCCTGGCCGAAGACCGTGTACTTCCCCAGCGGCCCCATGTCCATCTCCTCGATGATCCTCCAGCCCAGGAGCTGGGAGTAGAACCGGAACGCGGCGGCGCTGTCGGTCGTGGTGAGTTCGTTCCAGCAGAACTCCCCCGGCTTCGAAACGTCATGGAGCTGCATCGCCTCCGTCTTCGGGTGGAAGATGGAAATGGTCGCGCCCTGCGGGTCTGCGATCACCGCGAACCGACCGACGTTTGGAATGTCCGTGGGCTCCTTGTAGATCCTCCCGCCGAGATTCCTCGCCAGCGCCGCCGTCGCGTCCACGTCGTCCACCTGGACATGGGCCAGCCACTGCGGAGGTGCCCCCTTCCGCGCCGCCTCGCCCTCGAGCTTCATCTCTCCACCGAGCGGGCCCTGGCTCCCCACCCACATCGTGTAGTCGCTGCCACCCTCGGTGAATGGCTGCGTCTTCCAACCGACGACGTCAGTGTAGAACCCGATCGCCGCCTTGGGGTCCCTGGCCATGTGCTCGTACCACACGAAGGACCCCTTCCTTGCCGTCGCCATGCTGACCTCCCGAGCCGCGCCCAACGCGCGCCGTGGTTCGGGCTCGACATAACGAGGGTGGAGCCGGCAGCAACGTCGAGGTGAGGTGGGTCCGCACGCGGCCGCGCGGCACGGCGGGGCAGCTGCCGTGAGCGTCGTGGCGGGCACGCGGCGCATCGTCTCTCCAGTCGCCGGGGACGCTGCCTTCCCCGTCCGTTGGTCGGGAAGTCGTGCAGGCGCCGGCCGGCCCGTCGTTGCTCCTCTCGGATTCGCCGAGTAGGACGACAGGAAGCCTGTGTTCCTCCGGGTATGAGCCGCGCAGCGCCCGAAACCCCGTCCTGGTCGCGCCGCGGATTCCTCCGCGGGATGGCCGGCCTGTGCGCGAGCGCCTGCGCGCGGCGGGACGATCGCGCCCTGAGCTTCTGGGCCATGGGCCGTGAGGGCGAGGTCGCGACGCGGCTGCTCGGTGCCTTCGAGCGCGAGAACCCCGGCGTGCGCGTGCGGGTCGAGCAGCTGCCCTGGAGTGCGGCCCACGAGAAGCTGCTCACCGCGTTCGCCGGCGACGCCACGCCGGACGTGGCGCAGATGGGCAACACCTGGCTCCCCGAGTTCGTCGCGCTGGACGCGCTCGAACCGCTGGACGCGAGCGTCCGCGCATCCCGGCACGTCGACCTCGCCGATTACGACCCCGGCATCCTGGACACGAACGTGGTCGACGGACAGCAGTACGGCGTTCCCTGGTACGTGGACACGCGCGTGCTCTTCTACCGCCGCGACCTGCTCGCCGAGGCGGGGTTCACCGCGCCGCCGCACGACTGGGAGGAGTGGGTACGCATGCTCGCCGGCGTGAAGCGGCGCGTGGGTCCCGCTCGCTACGCGCTGCTCCTGCCGCTCAACGAGTACGCGCCGTTCGTGGCGTTCTGGCTGCAGATGGGCGAGCCGCTGCTGCGCGATGGGGGACGCTACGGGAACTTCCGCAGCCCGGGCTTCGACCGCACGCTCCGCTTCTACCTGGAGATGTACGAGCGGGACCTCGCGCCGCCCGTCGCGAACAGCGAGGTCGCCAACGTCTGGAACGAGTTCGCACGAGGCTACTTCAGCTTCTACGTCTCCGGGCCCTGGCAGCTCGGCGAGTTCAGGCGGCGCTTGCCAGCGGCGCTCCAGCCGGCCTGGACGACGGCGCCGCTGCCCGGCCCGACGGGGCCCGGCGCCTCCATCGCCGGAGGGGCGAGCCTGGCGATCTTCCGGCGCTCGCCGCGCAGGGACACGGCCTGGAAGCTCGTGGAGTTCCTCTCACGGCCGCAGGTGCAGCGGCAGTTCCACGAGTGGACGGGCGACCTGCCGGCGCGGCGCTCGGCGTGGACTGGGGCGCTCGAGCAGGATCCGCGGGCGCGCGCCTTCCGGGAGCAGCTGGAGCGCGTGCGTCCGGTGCCCAAGGTCCCGGAGTGGGAGCGCATCGCCACCGAGCTGCGGCTGGTCGTGGAGAAGGTCGTGCTCGGCGAGATCCCGCCGACGAGCGCCGCCGCGGAGCTCGACGCGAGAGCGGACCGCATCCTGGAGAAGCGCCGCTGGATGCTGGAGCGGAGGGGGCGCGCATGAGCGCGTCGCGCGCCGGCTGGCTCTTCATCGCGCCCGCGCTGCTGGCGATCGCGGTCTTCTTCGTCGTGCCGGTGGCGGCCGCCCTGCTCATGAGCGTCACCGACTTCGACATCTACGCGCTCGCCAACCTGCACGACGTGCGCTTCGTCGGGCTCGCGAACTACCTCCACCTGCTCGAGCGGCCGCTCTTCTGGCGCGCGTTGCTCAACACGCTCTTCTTCGTCGTGGTCGGCGTCCCGCTGTCCATCGCCGTCTCGCTGGGGACGGCGTTGCTCCTCAACTCCCGCCTGGCGCGCCTCAAGGGCTTCTACCGCACCGCGCTCTTCTCACCCGTGGTCACGACGCTCGCGGCCGTGGCGGTGGTGTGGATGTTCCTGCTGCACACGCGCTACGGCCTCCTCAACTACGCGCTGTCGTGGCTGGGGCTCCACCCGGTGAACTGGCTCGGCGATCCGCGCTGGGCGATGCCCGCCATCGTGCTGCTCTCGGTGTGGAAGAACTTCGGCTACAACATGATCATCCTGCTCGCGGGCCTGCAGGCCATCCCGACCGACCTCTACGAGGCGGCCCAGCTGGACGGCGCGGGCGCGCGGGCCGCGTTCCGCCACGTCACCGTGCCGGCGCTGGCGCCGGTGCTGCTCATGGTCAGCATCCTCACCATGGCCGGCCACTTCCAGCTCTTCGCCGAGCCCTACGTGATGACGCAGGGTGGACCGGCCGAGCGCACCGTGACGGTGCTGTACCTGCTCTACGAGGACGGCTTCAAGTGGTGGAGCCTCGGCACCGCGTCGTCCGTGGCGTTCGTCCTCTTCCTCTTCATGCTGGGGTTCTCGCTCTTGCAGCAGCGGCTGGCGCGGGGCGTGGCGGCGACATGAGGCGCCCGGTGGCTTCCCTCGCCGTCAACGTCGCGCTGGCCGGCGCCGCGCTGGTCACGCTCTTCCCGCTCGCCTGGATGGTGTCCGCCTCGCTCATGACACCCGGAGAGGCCAGCGCCTACCCGCCTCCCATGCTCCCGCGCGCGCCGACCCTCGCCAACTACCGGCTCCTCCTCGCGGAGCACGGCATCGTGCGGCAGATCGCGAACAGCGTCTTCATCTCGCTGCTCGCCACCGCGCTGTCGCTGACGTTCAACCTCAGCGCGGGCTACGCGTTCGCGAAGCTGCGCTTCGCGGGGCGCGAGCGCGTCTTCCGCACCTTGCTCGGAGCGCTCGTCGTCCCCGCCCAGGTGGCCATGATGCCGCTCTTCCTGATGCTCAAGGAGATGGGGCTCGTGAACACGTACGCCGGCGCGCTCGTGCCCTGGCTGGCGAGCGTCTTCGGCATCTACCTGGTCCGGCAGTACGCGCTCACCATCCCCGACGAGATCCTGGAGGCGGCGCGCATGGACGGGGCGGGCGAGCTGCACGTCTTCGCGCTGGTGGTGCTGCCCCTGCTCAAGCCCATCATCGTGACGCTGGCGGTTCTCACGTTCCTCGGCTCCTGGAACGACTTCATGTGGCCCCTCATCGTGCTCACCGACCACGACGTGCAGACGCTCCCGGTCGCCCTGGCGGCGCTCTCGCGCGAGCACGTGCAGGACGCCGAGCTCATGATGGCCGGGGCCGTGATCACGGTCCTGCCGGTGCTGCTGCTCTTTCTCGGGCTGCAGCGGTACTACATGCAGGGGCTCCTGGTGGGGAGCGTGAAGGGATGAGGAGGCTCGCCGTGCTCCTGGCGGCCCTGGCGAGCGGTGCGCATGCTGCGCCCGGCGGGCGCGTGGTCGTGGACCTTCGCGACATGGACGGGTGGCAGGTCGGCGCGTCCGAGCAGGTCGGCGCCGTGCTCGGACGCGGCTCCGACGGGTCCGCCTGCCTGGAATACGACTTCCACTCGGTCTCGGGCTATGCGGTCCTGACGCATCGCCTGCCCGTGGAGTGGCCCCCCGCGTTCGCCCTGCAGCTGCGCGTGAAGGGGAGCGGCCCCGACAACGACTTCCAGGTGAAGGTCTCGGACGCGAGCGGTGAGAACGTGTGGTGGGTGAACCGGCCCGGCTTCCCGCTGCCGCGCTCGCCGACGGACGTCACCTTCCGCAGCCGCCACTTCGCCTTCGCCTGGGGCCCGACCGCGGATCGCACGCTCCGGCGCACGGAGACGCTCGAGCTCGTCATCGCGGCGGGCCAGGGTGGCAGGGGGACGCTGTGCGTGTCGCGCGTGCTCGTGCAGGAGCGCGAGCCGGATCCGGCGGTCTGGCCGGAGCCGTCGGTGCAGCGCGGCCCGGGGACCCTGGAGATCGACTACCGGCGGATGCGCGAGTTCAGCGGGATCACGCTGCAGTGGCCGGGACCCGCGCGCCCGGAGAGCTACGACGTGCTCGCATCCGACGACGGCCGCGCCTGGCGGCTCCTGCGCCGCGTCGAGCGCAGCTCGGGCGGCTTCGAGGCCCTGTTCTTCCCGGAGAGCGAGGCGCGCTTCCTCGGGATCCGCTCGGCGGCGCAGCGCGCGCCGCCCGAGGTGCAGCTCCGCGACGCGAGGCAGTGGCCCGACCTCAACGCCGCGCTCTCCGAGCTGGCGCGGCACGCGCCGCGCGGACACGTGCCGCGCGCGTTCCTCGGCGAGCAGAACTACTGGACGCTCGTGGGCGTCGACGGAGGTGGGGAGCGCTCGGCCCTCCTGAGCGAGGACGGCGCGCTGGAGGTGGGGCGCGGAGGCTACAGCGTGGAGCCGGCCGTCCTGGTGGACGGCGGCGAGCTCGCGACCTGGGCCGACGTTCGGATCGGCCACGCGCTGTGGGAAGGTTACCTGCCCCTGCCGGACGTGCGCTGGCGACACGGCGCCTTCGACCTCCGGGTGTCGGCGGCGGCCGACGGGGACGCGCGAGCACCGCAGGTCCTCGCCCGCTACGCGCTCACCAACACCGGCGCGGCGCCGCGCACCTTCACGCTCCTCCTGGCGGTCCGCCCCTGGCAGGTGAACCCGCCCCAGCAGCTCATCAACACGCCGGGAGGAGCGCGCCGCATCGATGGCCTACGATGGCAGGCGCCTGAGCTGTCGGTGAACGGCGCCGCGGGGCCCCGCCTGCCCGAGGCGCCGAGCCGCGTCAGCGCGCTCCCCGGGGCCGGTGGGATCGATCTGGAAGCGCTGCGCGACGCCCCCGCCCTGCAGGAGCTGTCGGATGCGCAGGGTCAGGCCTCGGCCATGCTGCAGTTCGGCTTCAGGCTCTCGCCGGGCGAGACCCGCGTCGTGACCTGGACAGCACCGCTCGGCGGCGCGCCGGCGCCTCCGTCGCCGCAGACGGTCGACGAGCGCATGGATCGTGTCGCCGCCGGCTGGCGCGCGCGCCTGAACAGGATGGAGCTCACCGTGCCCGCGTCGTCGCAGGCGGTGGCCGACACGCTGCGGACGGCGCTCGCCGACATCCTCATGTCGCGCGATGGGGCCGCGCTCAGGCCCGCCACCCGGTCTTACGCGCGCACGTGGATCCGCGACGGCGCGATGATGGTGGCCGGCCTCGTCCGCATGGGCGAGCTCGACGTCGCGCGCGACTTCGTCGACTGGTTCGCGGAGTACGTGTTCCAATCGGGCAGGGTGCCGTGCTGCGTCGACGTGCGCGGCGCCGATCCGGTGCCGGAGAACGACAGCGACGGGGAGTTCCTCTTCGCCGTGGCGGAGGTCTGGCGGCACTCCGGAGACGCCGCCTTCCTCAGGCGCCACTGGGCGGTCGTGCAGCGGGTGGTGGCTCACCTCGAGGGCCTGCGGGAGACCACGCGCACCGAGGAGTTCCGGGCGACGCACCCCGCCCATCTCCACGGCCTCCTGCCTCCCTCCATCAGCCACGAGGGATACTCCGACAGGCCCGCCTACTCCTACTGGGACGACTTCTGGGCGGTGCGCGGATACAAGGACGCGGTCGAGATCGCGCAGGCCGTGGGCCAGCCGCAGCGAGCCGCGGAGTGGGGACGCTGGCGCGACGAGTTCCAGGACGACCTGGCGCGCTCGGTCGAGGCGACCGCGGCACACCACGGGATGGACGTCATCGCGGGCGCCGCCGACCGCGGCGACTTCGATCCGACCTCGACGACCGTGGCGCTCAATCCCGCGCAGGCGCGGGTCTCCCCCGCGCTCCTCCAGCGCACCTTCGCGCGATACTGGGAGGAGTCGCAGCAGCGCCGCGCGGGCGCGCGAGGCTGGACGGACTACGCGCCCTACGAGCTGCGCACGGTGGGAGCGCTGGTGCGCCTCGGCGAGCCGCGGCGAGCGCACGAGATGCTCGACTGGTTCCTGCCGTATCGCCGGCCGGCTCGATGGAACCAGTGGGCCGAGGTCGTGATGGCCGACGCGCGCGAGCCGCACTTCCTCGGCGACATGCCACACGCCTGGATCGCCTCGGACTACATCCGATCGGTGCTCGACATGTTCGCCTTCGAGCGGGAGGCCGACGACGCGCTGGTGCTGGGCGCAGGACTCGGACAGGAGTGGATGTCGGCCGGGGTCTCCGTGAAGAACCTGTCCACCCGTCATGGCCCGGTGACGTTCCGGCTGTCGAGCGCGGCGGGGGGGCACCTGCTCGAGCTGGGAGGCGGCATCGTCGCGCCGCGCGGCGGGGTGCGCTTCGCCTGGCCCGTGCCGGGGCGGCTGCCGCGCGCGAGCTGCCAGGGCGCCGAGCTCCGCTGGGTGGGCCGCGAGCTTCTCCTGCCGCCCGGACCCGCCACCGTCCACCTGAACGATGGATAGCTGCGCTCCACGGCACCTGGCCAATGCGGCCGGCATGAGCCTCGCGCTCGACCGCGATGGCGGCGTGCAGCTCGTGCAGTTCCGCGACGTCGTCGTGAACCTCTTCCCGGGCAACGGCATGGAGCCGGGCCCGACCAATGTCTGGCTGCGGCTGCGCCGCGGCGGCGCGGTGGAGGGCGTGCCGCTCCTCGGGCCGAGCTCCCCGCTGCGGGCGAGCGGACCGCCGGGGCGCGCCGGGACCTTCGAGAGCCGGGGCGAATGGGGAGGCCTCGCCATCGCGCTGAGGCTCGTGGTGCACCGCGACGAGCCCAGCTTCTGCTGGCAGGTGACCGTGGCGAACCGCTCCGCGGAGGCGCAGACGATCGACCTCCTCTACGCGCAGGACATCGCGCTGGCGAGCCGCGGCGCGGTGCGCCTGAACGAGCACTACGTCAGCCACTACGTCGATCTGTGCCCCCTGGAGCACGAGCGCTGCGGCTGGGTGGTGGCCGCGCGCCAGAACCTCGACCAGGGCGGCCACCATCCCTGGGCGGTCGTCGGGTCGCTGCGGCGCGCCACCTCCTTCGCGACCGACGGCCTGCAGTTCTTCGGGCTCGGATGGAGGCTCGGCGGCCTGCCCGTCGGAGTGCGAGAGGGGCTGCCCGGCCGGCGGCTCCAGCACGAACACGCGATGGCCGTCGTCCAGGACGCTGCGGTGACGCTCGCTCCCGGCACCTCCTGGACCGGCGGCTTCTTCGTGAGCGCGAGGTGGGATCACCCGCTCGCGACGTCCGCGGACGACCTCGGAGCGGTGGACGCGGCGCTGTCCTGGGCCGGCACCCTCGATCCGCTCGCCGTGTCCCGCGCCGACGAGGGAGGTCGTCGCGAAGGTTCGATGCTCTTCGCGGAGGCACCGCTGCTGGAGTGTCGAGATCTGGACGAGCGGGAGCTCCGGCGGCTGTTCCCGCCCCCGTGGCGGCACGAGGAGCGCGACGACGCCGGGCTCCTCTCCTTCTTCTGCGGCGAGCACGCGCACGTGGTGCTGCGCGCGAAGGAGGCGCGGACGCAGCGGCCCCATGGCCACATCCTGCGGACGGGACGGGCGCGCGTGCCCGAGGAGTCGTCGCTCACCTCCACGGCGTGGATGTCGGGAGTGTTCCACTCCATGGTCACGCAGGGTCACGTCAGCATCAACCGTTTCCTGTCCACGGCGCACAGCTGGCTCGGGCTGTTCCGGTCGCACGGCCTGCGGCTCTTCCTCCGGATCGAAGGCCGCTGGCGACTCCTCGGCGAGCCCTCGGCCTTCGAGATGCGGACCTCCTCTTGCCGCTGGGTCTATCGCCACGCGCACGGCGCCATCGAGCTCACGAGCTCGGCGCAGGAGGGCGCGCACGCCCTGGGGCTCCGCGCGCGCGTCCTGGACGGCCCGCCGGTGGCGTGGCTCGCGACGCTGCACGTGGCGCTGGGCGGCGACGACGGCGACTCCTCCTTGCCCATCCCCTGGCGCGTCGACGGAGCGGTCGTGCGCGTCGGCATCCCGGAAGGGAGCGAGCTGCACGCGCGCTTCCCGCGGGGCGAGTTCCTGGTGGCGCCGCACGCCGACACGCGCCTCGCCGGCGTGCACGGTGATGCGCGCCTCTTCACCGACGGGAAGACGCGAGGGCTCCCGTTCCTCACACTGGAAGGCACGCCCTGCACCGCCTTCGGCCTCGATCTGCTCGGCCGGCTCGTCCCCGAGGTGAACGCCGCGTCCTCGCCGCCCCCGTTGCCGACGCTGAGCGCGCCCGGGGAAGGCGCCGCTGCGGCCGAGGTGCGCAGGCTCGCCGAGATGCTCCCGTGGCTCCTCGACGACGCGCTCGTGCACTACCTCTCGCCGCGAGGGCTGGAGCAGTACTCCGGCGGCGGCTGGGGTACGCGTGACGTGTGCCAGGGCCCGCTCGAGATGCTGGTCGCGCTGGACTGCCCGGAGGCGTCGCGGGACCTGCTGCTGCGCGTCTTCGCCGCGCAGGACGAGGACGGCGACTGGCCGCAGTGGTTCCAGTTCATCGAGCGTGAGCGGGACCTCCGGGCGCCGGACTCGCACGGCGACATCGCCTTCTGGCCGGTCCTCGGAGCGGCGCGGCACGTGCTGGGCACCGGCGATGCGTCCCTGCTCGAGGCCCAGATCCCGTTCCACGCCGCGGCCGGCGAGCACCCGCGACCGGCGACGATCCTGCAGCACGTCGATCGCGCGCTCGGCGTGATCGGGCGGCGCCGCGTGGCGGGGACGGCGCTCGCCGCCTACGGGCACGGGGACTGGAACGACTCCCTGCAGCCTGCCGACCCATCCATGCGCGAGCGGCTGTGCAGCGCGTGGACGGTGGTCCTGCATCATCAGACCTGGACTGCTCTCGCCGCGGCCCTGCGCTTCGCCGGGCATCCGGCGCGTGCGCTCGCGCTCGAGTCCGAGGCGGCGCGCATCCGGGGCGATCTCCGCGACACCTTGCTGGTGGACGGAGTCCTCGCGGGGTACGTGCTCTTCGGAGGGGCACGGCCCGAGCCCTTGCTCCACCCGCGGGACCGCTCGACGGGCGTGCGCTACAGCCTCCTGCCCATGATGCACGCCGTCCTGGAGGACCTGTTCACGCCGGAGGAGGCGGCGGCACACCTCGCCCTCATGCGCGAGCACCTCTGGGCTCCGGACGGCGCCCGCCTGTTCGATCGCCCGTTCCCCTACCACGGAGGGATCCCGCGCCTGTTCCAGCGCGCCGAGACGAGCGCCTTCTTCGGCCGCGAGATCGGTCTCATGTACACGCATGCGCACCTCCGCTACGCGCAGATGCAGGCGCACGTGGGCGACGCCCGCGGCCTGTTGCGCACCCTCGCCCTGGCGCACCCGGTGCAGCTCCGCGCCCGGCTGCCCCAGGCCAGCCTGCGCCAGGCGAACTGCTACTTCTCCAGCTCCGACGCCGCGTTTCGCGATCGCCACGAGGCCCAGGCGGAGTACGCGCGGGTGGCCGCCGGCACGGTCGCGCTGGACGGCGGCTGGCGGGTCTACTCGAGCGGCCCGGGGATCGCCCTCTCACTCGTCGTGACGAGCCTGCTGGGGATCCGCCGCCAGGGCGACGTGCTCGTCGTCGACCCGGTCATCGCGCCCGAGCTGACGGGGCTCCGCGCCGAGGTGCCGGTGCTGGGCCGCCGCGTCCAGGTCGAGTACGTCGTCGACCGGCGGGGGTACGGCCCGCAGGCGATCGCCCTCGACGGACGCGCGCTCGCGTTCGAGCGACTCCACAACCCGTACCGCACCGGCGGCGCGGCGATCCCGGTCCGGGAGTGGGTCTCGCAGTCGCGCGCCGCATCGCAAGACACCCTGCGCGTGGAGCTGAGCTGACCATGAACCCCGAGGATCCATTCCCGCGGCGCTTCCTCTGGGGGGCGGGCACGTCCGCGTACCAGGTCGAGGGCTCTCCGCTGGCCGACGGGGCCGGGCCGAGCATCTGGCACCGGTTCGCCCACACGCCCGGGACGATCCGCGACGGCGACACCGGCGACGTGGCCTGCGACCAGTACCACCGCTTCCGGGACGACGTCGCGCTCATGCGCGAGCTGGGGTTGACGGCGTACCGCTTCAGCATCGCCTGGCCACGCGTCCTCCCGGCGGGAACGGGCGCGCTCAACCCGAAGGCGCTCGATCACTACGAGCGCCTCGTGGACGAGCTGCTCGCGAGCGGCATCGAGCCCATGGCGACCCTGTACCACTGGGACCTTCCCGCGGCCCTGGACGACCGCGGCGGCTGGCTCAACCCCGACGTCGCCGGGTGGTTTGCCGAGTACTCGCGCGCGGTGTTCCGGCGGCTCGACGATCGCGTCCGCTTGTGGGCGACGCTCAACGAGCCGTGGGTGGTGGCGGACGGCGGTTACCTCCATGGCGTGCTCGCGCCCGGCCACCGGAGCCCCTACGAGGCGCCGCGCGCCTCGCACAACCTCCTGCGCGCGCACGCGGCGGCGGTGGCGGCCTACCGCGCCGAGGGGCGGCACCAGATCGGCCTCGTCGTGAACCTCGAGCCGAAGCATCCCGCCTCGACCGGCGGGGAGGATGTCGAGGCCACGCGGCGCGCGGACGCCTACATGAACCGCCAGTACCTCGAGCCGTCGCTCCGAGGCCGGTACCCCGAGGAGCTCGAGGACGTCTTCGGCGAGGCCTGGCCCGGCTGGTCCCCCGAGGACGTGGCGGGCCTCCGCACGGAGATCGATTTCCTCGGGGTCAACTACTACACGCGCAGCCTCACGCGCGCGGACGCGCAGAGCTGGCCCCTGCGGGCGGCGGCGGTGCGCCGCGAAGGGGCGACGTACACCGAGACCGGCTGGGAGGTGTACCCCGCGGGCCTCGCCGAGACCCTTTCCTGGGTGAAGGAGCGCTACGGCGACGTCCCGCTCTACGTCACCGAGAACGGCGCGGCCTTTCCCGATCCGTCGCAGGCGCGGGACACCGGCGTGGACGATCCCCTGCGGGTCGCGTATCTCCGCGAGCACCTCCGGGCCGTGCAGAGCGCCCTCGCTGCGGGGTGCGACGTGCGTGGCTACTTCGTGTGGTCGCTGCTCGACAACCTCGAGTGGGCGCACGGCTTCTCGAAGCGCTTCGGGATCGTGCATGTCGACTTCGCGACGCAGCGTCGGACGCCGAAGAGCAGCGCGCGCTACTACGCCGGCGTCGCCGCGTCGAACGGCCGCGTGCTCTGACCGGGAGCGGGCGACGAGCCCACGCTCAACGCGCACAGCAGGCCGAGGAGGGAACGCTGCGCCTGGACTCGCCCGCGCTCCTCGGGGGTGAGGAGCGCGACCGCATCGTCGACGTCGCGCGCGATTCGGATCTTCTTCTCCGCCACCGCCTCGACGGCGTCGACGGAGCGGCCGGGTCGCGCCGGCGCGCGATCGGTGAGCGCGAGGTGGCGCTCGAGCAGATCCCTGTCCGCGACCACGTCGGCGAGACGGGGGGTTCGCCCCAGCGCCTCGCGGTAGAGCGGGACGATCTCGTCGACCGCCAGCGAGATGGCGGGGACCTGGCTCTCCTCCGGCGTCCGCAGGAGCCCGGCGCGCTGAAGGGCGAGCCCGGCGCGCTCCGAGGCGACGAGCTTCGACAGCGCGACTGCCAGCAGCATGCCGACCACGGCAGGAGAGAGCCACGCCAGCATCTGCCACGAGATCTCGTACGCCACGAGCGCCAGCGCGAGGCCCGCGAGCACGTGCCAGCGGTGGCTGCGGAGCGCCACGCGCCACGGGAGGGCCGCAGCCTCCCGTTGCTGTGGGCGCCACCCGGAGTCCCGGCCGCGCAGGACGTCCGCGACGAGCCCGCAGTGGATGAGCGCGAGGACGGGCGCGATCAGCGCCGACACCACCATCTCCAGCAGGCACCCGACCGAGAGCCGCGCGACCCCGCCGTACGCCCGCCACCGGCGCGGCCGCACCACCACTGCGAGCCAGCCGAGCACCTTCGGCCCGAACAGCACGCCCATGGTCAGGGCGAAGAGCCGGATCGCGCGCGCGGGGTCGATGCGCGGCCACAGCGGGAAGAGCGTCGGCGTCTGGGCGAAGTACTGCTGCCGGGCGAACTCGTACTGCACGCCCAGCACGAGCGCCGAGATCACGAAGAGCAGCCAGAGCGGTGACGCGAGGTAGGACATCATGCCCATGACGAACTGCAACCGGTGGACCCAGTGCAGCCCCTTCGCCGTCAGGACGCGCGCGTGCTGCAGGTTGCCCTGGCACCAGCGGCGATCGCGGCTCGCCTGGTCGACGAGCGACGAGGGGCCCTCCTCGTACGAGCCCTCGAGGTCGGTCGCGATGGAGACGCTCCAGCCGCGGCGCCGGAGCAGCGCCGCCTCGACGAAGTCGTGGCTCCGGATCGCGCCGCCGAAGGGGGGCTGGCCGGGGAGGACGGGCAGGCCCGCCGAGGACAGGAACGCCTCCATCCGCACGATGGCGTTGTGTCCCCAGTACGTGGCCTCGTCGCCCGTCCACCACGCGAGACCGTCGCCGAGGAGCGAGCCGTAGAGCCGGCCGGCGAACTGCTGCGCCCGCGCGAGCAGGGTCGCTCCCCGGTGCAGGCGCGGCACGGTCTGGATGAGCCCCACGTCCGGGTCCGCCTCCATGCGCTGCACCAGCTGCACCAGGGTGACGCCGTCCATGAGGCTGTCGGCGTCCAGCATCACGAAGTGGTCGTACGCTCCACCCCAGCGCTCGCAGAAGTCCCGGACGTTCCCCGGCTTGTGCGCGACGTTCTCCGCGCGCCGGCGGTAGAACACGTCGATGCCGTCGCCCAGGCGGCGCCTCAGCACGTGGACCGCCTCCTCCTCGGCGAGCGCGATGTCGCCGTTCGTGGAGTCGCTGATCCAGAACACGTCGAAGGCGTGGGCCTCCCCCTGCGCGACCAGATCGCGGGCCATGGCCTCGAGGACGGCCGCCACGCGCACGCAGTCCTCGTTGTACGTGGGCATGAGGATCGCCGTGCGGGTGGACAGGGGAAGCGGGGGCAGCTCGCGGCGCCGCCGCCCGAGCACCCGCGCGAAGCCCACCACCGACGCGACGAACGGGAGGCTGATCCAGGTGAAGTTGATCGCGAAGAGCACGAGCACGCTGATCGCGACCGGCGTGACGTGGCCGACGGACAGCGCCAGCCGCATCTCGTCGATGGCGAACGCGGCGAGCGCGATCGACGCGCCCAGGACGAGGATCCGGCGCCACCCGGAGGAGCGGCCGCGCCGGCGCCGGAGCGGCGCGCGCCGACATGCCTCGTCGAAGCGCGTCAGCGGCTGCGATGGCATGGGGCGCGGTGCCTCGGACGGCATGCCGCCCGACACCCGCGCCACGGGATCCGTGAATCTCAGCGCTTCGTCCATCGGTACAACCAGATCTCCGCGCACCGCGAATCCTCGAACTTGAGCTCGAGGCGCAGCTCGCTCAGCTCGGCCTTCTCCGGATCGAGCGTGAAGCTCACGCGGTAGCCTCGCGTGAGCGGGTTGTCGTGCACCACCACGTCCCCCACCTTGCCGGCCGAGGCCGTCACGACCGCCATCGGCGCCGCGCAGCGGCCCCTGCACCGCGCCGGGGCAGGGGAGTAGTCGACGACGAAGCGGCGCACGGGTGTCGGCCCCTTGATGTCCGCCCGGCCGACCGCGGTCCGCGAGGCGCGCAGCCGATCGAGCGCGACCGGTGGCTCGTCACCCCAGGAAAGTCGGTATGACAGGTGGAACGGGACGCCGGCCGGGATGGGGGTCCTCGGACGCCAGAACGCGACGATGTTGTCGTGGAACTCCGCGCTGGAGGGGATCTCGGCCAGGACCACGTCGCCCTCGCCCCAGTCGCCGCTCGGCTCCACCCATAGGCTGGGCCTGCGCTCGAAGTGCGACTCCAGGTCCTGGAAGTCGGCCGGGTTGCGGTCGCGCTGCACGAGACCGAAGCCGCGTGGCGACCGGTCCGAGAAGGCGCTGATCTGCAGCTTCGCCGGATTCGAGAGCGGCCTCCACAGGCGCTCGCCTCGTCCGTTGACGACGAGCAGCCCATCCGAGTCGTGGACCTGCGGCCTGAAGTCGTCCACGCCGCTCCGGTCGTTGGGACCGAAGAAGAACATGCTCGTGCCCGGCGCGATCCCGACCTGCTTGAGCTCGACGCGGGGAAAGAGGACCGCGTCCACGAGCATGGCCGTGGACTGGCCCGGCCGGATCTCGAACCGGTAGGCGCCCGTGACGCTCGGGCTGTCGAGCAGCGCGTGGACGACGGCCGTCGCGCTGCGCCGTGACGGCTCCTCGATCCAGAACGCGCGGAAGGCCGGAAACTCCTCGCCGGTCGGGTCGCCGATCTTGAGGGCCAGCCCGCGCGCGGAAAGCCCATAGTTCTCGTCGCGCCCGAGCGAGCGGAAGTAGCTCGCGCCCTGGAAGACCGCCACCTCGTCGTGGCGACCGCGCTCGTCGATCGGGTACAGCAGGCGAAACCCCGAGAACCCGATGTCCTCCGTCGGGAGCGGCCCCGGGACGAGCTCGCCCGCCACGAACAGGTCCGCGCTGTAGGCGAGGTGGGTCGCCCGACCGTCCTTCACCAGCGCGATCTCGACCGGCGTCGTGAAGATGTAGCCGAGTGGGAGCAGCTGGAGCTGGAACGTGTGGCCCGGCCGCGCCCAGAGCGTGGCGGAGGGCCGGAACTGGATCTCCCGGTACTGGTCGTAGTCGAGCTTCGCCAGCACCTCGGGGAGCGAGGCGGGCGGCGGGACGTACGGCGCGCCCGCGAGCGCCCGCGCCAGGTCCACCACGACGTTCGCGTCGAACGGGCCGTCGCGCGCGATGCGCGCCGGCGCCGGCGCCGCCGGCGACGTGGCGTCCGGGCGCTCGGCAGCACGTGTGCCGGCCGTCGGCGCTGAGACGCCAGCCGAGCCCACGATCGCGAGCGCGAGGAGCGAGCGGCGACGCCGCAGCCCCTGCGCGCTGCGCGGGCTCCGGCTGCCGGAAACCGCAGCATTTGTCATCGAATTCTTCGTCGGTCGGGACCTCGGCTCAGGATGAGGCTGGTCGCCGAGCGCGACCAGTCGTCGGCCTCGGAATATCGCGCCATGCCGGCCGCGTTGTTCCCGACCGAATGGACAGGAGGCGACAGGGCAGACGCGCGAGGTACACCCCCGTAGTCGCATGTGTGCTCCTCGCCTGCACGCTGCTGGGCGGCGCGCCCGCGCGGGCCGTGGCGGGCGAGGCACGCGGGCGCTACCGCGCACCGGGCGTGCAGCCCTACCGTCCGTCGGCGAAGGAGCAGGCGTTCCTCGACGAGCTCCAGCGCGACACGTTCAGGTTCTTCTGGGAGGCGTCGCCGGCAGCGACGGGGCTCACGCCGGATCGCGCGCCCGGGGCAGGGACGTCCAGCGTCGCGGCCGTCGGCTTCGCACTGACGGCGTACCTGGTCGGCGTGGAGCGCGGCTACGTCACGCGCGCGCAGGCGGCGGCCCGGACGCGCGTCACGCTCGAGACCCTGTGGCGGGCGCCTCAGGGCCCCGGCGCGACCGGCGTCGCGGGACACCACGGGCTGTTCTACCACTTCGTGGACGGGCGGGACGGCCTCCGCTCCTCCGACTCGGAGCTCTCCACCATCGACACCGCGCTGCTGATGGCGGGCGTCCTCGCGGCCGGGGCGTACTTCGATCGCGACGACGAGGCCGAGGCGTCGATCCGGTCGCTCGCGGACGACCTCTATCGCCGGGTGAACTGGGCCTGGGCGTCGTCGCCCCGGCGCGCGCCCCTGCTCAGCATGGGGTGGACTCCGGAGGGCGGCTATCTCGACGCGGACTGGAGCGGGTACAACGAAGGCATGTTGCTGTACGTGCTCGCCCTGGGCTCGCCGACGCACCCGGTGGACCCCGGAGCGTGGGACGCGTGGACCCGCACGTACCGCTGGGAGAGCTCCCACGGCCCGCCGCACGTGACCTTCGGTCCGCTCTTCGGGCACCAGTACTCGCACGTCTGGATCGACTTCCGCGGGATCCAGGATCGCTACATGCGATCGCGCCAGAGCGACTACTTCGAGAACTCCGTCCGGGCGACGTATGCCAATCGCGCTTACTGCATCGCCAATCCGGGTCGCTGGACCGGTTATGGCGAGCTGCTCTGGGGGGTGACGGCGTCGGACGGACCCCTCGACGCGCCGGCCGGAGACGACGCCCGCGCGGGCCCGTTCCGCGCGTACTGGGCGCGCGGAGCGGGGCCCGACGCATCGTCGGACGACGGCACCATCGCTCCCACGGCAGCCGGCGGGTCGGTGCCGTTCGCGCCGGAGGCGGCGATCCCCACGCTCGTGAGCTTCCGCGAGCGGTTCGGGGAACGCCTCTACGGACGGTATGGCTTCAAGGATGCGTTCAACCTGTCCTATCCCGCCAAGGCCGGCGGTGCGCCGGGCTGGTTCGACGATGCGTACCTCGGCATCGATCAGGGACCGATCCTGCTGATGGTCGAGAACTACCGCACCGGGTTCGTGTGGGACCTCCTGAAGAAGAGCCCGTACGTCAGCGCGGGGCTCCGGAGGGCCGGGTTCACGGGCGGGTGGCTCGAGTCCTCGACCGAGAAGGCGGCTTCCGACGGGCGCGCCTCGCCGCGCTCGAGAAGCTAGCGACGCCGCGGTCTGCCTTGCCAGCGGACGCTCTTTGGGCCCGGCCCGCCGGGCCCAGAGAGCGAGCACTCGTGGCGGGTGGCTGCGGGAGTGCGCTGCCTGGATCGGCCTCCGCTACATCGAGCAGCCGCTGGACACCATCGCGGCGATCCCGCCCATCATGCCCTGCATCGTGGAGGCGCGACCATCTCGTGCGCCGCCATCCGGCACGGGCTCAGTAGTCCTTCCGCCAGCTCACGCCGGCTCCGCCTGCCCGAGCATCCCCGTACCTGCCGTTGACACTCCAGTGCTTCGAGAGCTGGTACTCGAGGTCCACCTCGTTGGAGTTCTCACCCTTCATCGGGTCCGCGCCGATCCGTCCCTTGAAGCCCACGTAGAACCGGTCGTTGACGTACGTGCCGGCCTCGAGCTTCGAGCCCTCGATGCCGCTGTCTCCCGCCTCGATGGAGAACACGTCGAGCGGCAGCTTGCTGGAGAGCGTCTTCTTGAGCTGCGATGCCGCGAATGATCCCACGAGGGACGCCGCCTCGCCGGCCGGCGATGATGCCCCGGTCCCGTGGTGCAGGGTGGTATGGCCGGTGGCGAGCAGCGTGTAGATCTCCGTCTCGGAGAGCGGCGGGTCCGACGTCGGCTTCAGCTCGAGCTTCTCCGGCTCCCCCTGCACCCCCAGCTTCACCGTCACCTGCTCGACCTCGTTCTTGTACGTCGCCGTGACGTTCAGGGCGGGCTGGAGGGGCAGCCCCGAGAACGAGACCTTGGAGTCGCGCTCCAGGTCGAACCGTCGCCCGAACACGTCCAGCCGCCCGCGGATGACGTTGACGTCGCCGAAGAGCCTGGGCTCCGTGGCGTACTCGACGCGGAAACCCTCGGAGAAGCCGAACTCCGTGTTGATGTCCTCGCCCTGGATCCAGAGGTTCCTGGGAGCGTTCACGACCACCGTCACCTGTTTCACCGGACGTGCCGAGGCCGGCGAGCCGGCGGCGCTCGCGGACGAGCCCGTACCCGCCGCGCTCGCACCCTCCGGCACCTTCTGCTTCGAGCCGCGGATCGGTTTCCCGTTGAGCGTCAACACGACATCGGGCGGGTCATCCAGCTTCTGCACGTCCTTCCGCTGCACGTCGGGGAGCTTCACGTGCGCCTCGGGGATGTGGAGGTTCCTGATCGCGATGTGGGCGGGAGACGCCTCGCCGTCGGCGGTGCTCCGGATGGACAGGGTCGCCGCGAGCTCCCCCTGGGACATCATCGGGAACTTGTCCAGGTCGGCCTGAGCGTGGATCTTGAAAGTATTGCTGGCGGTGCGCTCGACCACCGCCGAGAGTTTGGCCGTGCCATTCCCGCTCTTGGCGGTCAGCTCCTCGAGCTGGATCCGGCGCTCGTCTCCCGTCGCCAGCAGGTGGATGCCCGTGAAGTTCCCGCTGCCGTGCGTGAAGACCGCGCCGTCCTTCCACTCGATCCTGCCCTTCACGCTGGGCGAGATCATCGTCCCGCCCGCGCGCGCGTCCGCGTACAGGAGGCCCCCCAGCCGGTCCACCGCGTCGCTGAGCTTGGCGAGGAACGCGGGGTCGAAGTCCTTCGCGCTGAGCGTCGCCTCGAGCGGCGCGTCGTCGAGGCGGGGCTGCCGCGTGACGGTGGGATAGGAGAGGTCGAGGCGCCCTTTCGCCGTCGCGTGCAGCTCGCCGCGGTTTTGCGAGCGCATCACCAGGTCCAGCACCTCCTCCGCGTTGGCGTAGTCGAAGCTCAGCGTCACCCGCCCGTCGGGACTCTCGTCGGCACCGAGCCCCTCCACGTCGATCTGGAGGTGCGCCCGCGGGTCGCGGAGCTTGCCGGTCACGGCGAGCCGACCCGCGAGCGTGCCCCGGACCTTCGGTGTCGTGTGCAGAGGATCATCGTCCGTCGGCTGCACCGCGGCCTGGAGCTGGGACAGGGCGAGCGGGCCGACGCGGGCCTCGAGCGCGAGCGGCGCCTCCGCGAGGCGAGCACGATCCTTCAGATCCTTCGGGCCAAGATCGACTCGGGCCTTGGCCGTGAGCAGCGGCTTCCCGCCCTGCTCCGCCGCC
>DASTGH010000697.1:0-2566 GCA_035719345.1 Anaeromyxobacteraceae bacterium | reverse complement strand
GGCAGGGCCGCCGCCAGGCCCGGGCCCCACAGCGCCTCGTGCCAGGCGCCGCGCGTGCGGAGCGGCGCGGCGAGCGCCGCGCTCTCGGTACCCGGCGCGCCGGGCGCCGGGATCTCGCCGCCACCCCGCGTCACAGGAAGTAATCGAAATCGCGCTCGGTGCGGACCCGCCGGCGCACCCGGAAGATCTGCGCCGGCGCGGCGCGCGGGTCGATCTCGACGTAGTTCCGGGCGCCCTGCCACAGGTACCGGCCGCCGCCGAGGAGATCGTGCACCTGGAACGGCTCGCCGGCGCCGAGGCCGAGCGGCTCGAGCGGCAGCTCGAGCCAGCCGGCGTGGACGTGGTGCGGATCGAGGTTCACCACGGCGAGGACGAGGTCGGAGCGGTCCTCGCTCGCCTTCGAGTAGGCGATGAGCTGCTCGTTGTCGACCGCGTGGAACGCCAGGCGCTCGTTCGAGTGGAGCGCCGGGTTCTCGCGGCGGATGCGGTTCAGGCGGGCGACGAAGTCGCGCAGCGAGTCGGGGCGGTCGAGGTCCCAGTGGCGGAGCTGGTACTTCTCCGAGTCGAGGTACTCCTCGCTACCGGGGCGGACGGCCCGCCCCTCGAGCAGCTCGTAGGCGGGGCCGTAGATCCCGTAGCTCGCGCCCAGCGTCGCGGCGAGCACGAGGCGCGCCTGGAACTGGGCGCGCCCGCCGTACTGCAGCGGCTCGGGGAGGATGTCGGGCGTGTTCGGCCAGAAGCAGGGGCGGAAGAAGTCGGAGACGGGCGGCGCGGTGAGCTCGGCGAGATACCGGGTGAGCTCGCGCTTCGTGTTGCGCCAGGTGAAGTACGTGTACGACTGCGCGAAGCCGAGCTTGGCGAGCTGGTACATGACCCTGGGCCGCGTGAACGCCTCGGCCAGGAAGACGAGCTCCGGCCGCGCCCGCCGCGCCTCGGCGATGAGCCACTCCCAGAAGCGGAACGGCTTCGTGTGCGGGTTGTCGACGCGGAAGACGCGCACCCCCTCCGCCGCCCAGAACTCCACCACCCCGAGGAGCGCCGCCCACAGCTCTCGCCAGCGCGGGTTCTCGAACTCGATGGGGTAGACGTCCTGGTACTTCTTGGGCGGGTTCTCCGCGTACTGGATGCTGCCGTCGGGCCGGCGCCGGAACCACTCGGGGTGCTCCTTCACCCACGGGTGATCGGGCGAGCACTGGAACGCGAGGTCGAGCGCCACGTCGAGCCCCAGCTCCCCCGCCCGCGCCACGAGGCGCCGGAAGTCGTCCATCGTGCCGAGCGGCGGGTGGATGGCGGTGTGGCCTCCCTCGGGGCCGCCGATGGCCCAGGGGCTCCCCACGTCGTCCGGCGACGCCTCCGTCGAGTTGTTCCTCCCCTTGCGGAAGGCGTGGCCGACGGGATGGATGGGCGGCAGGTAGACGACGTCGAAGCCCATGCCGGCCACGTACGGCAGCCGCGCGGCGACGTCCCGCAGCGTGCCGTGCCGGCCCGGCTCGGGCGAGGCGGAGCGGGGGAAGAGCTCGTACCAGGCGGAGAAGCGCGCCCGCTCGCGGTCCACGTCCACGCGCAGCTCGCGCCCGTGGCGGCCCGCGCCGCGGCGGTCCGGGTGGCGGTCGCAGAGCGCGGCGAGGTCTCCGTCGAGCGCGCGGCGGGCGCGCGCCTCGAGCGGTCCGTCCACGCGCAGCTCGGCCGCGAAGGTCCGCAGCCGGCGCGCGTCGTCGCCGGCCCGGGCGCGCTCCGCCCGGCCGGCCGCCGCCTCCACCAGCGCCGCCCCCACCAGCAGGTCGACGGGCTCGACGGCCGCCGCCGCGATCTTCTTCTCGAGGCCGCCCCGCCAGGTGACGAACGCGTCCACCCACGCCTCGACGGTGTAGAGGTGCGGCTCGAGCGCGGCGATCTCGAAGGCGGCCCGCCAGCGGTCGTTCCCGAGCGGCGCCATGCGCGCCTCGGTCCAGCGGTCCTCGGAGGCGCGGCGGTGCCGGAGCACGACCGCGATGGCGTCGTGACCCTCGGCGTAGGCATCCGCCTCGACGACGAGCCGCTCCCCCACCGTGCGCTTCACCGCGAAGCGCCCGCCGTCCACCTCGGGGCTCACGCGCTCGACGACCACCCGGGGCGGCGGCTCGCCCTCCGGGGGCAGGCGGGCATGGGCGGAGCTCGTCTGCGGCTTCGTCTCGTCGGGCACGTCGCGCGGGACCTCGGCGTCCTTGAACGTCGATCCGGTCCCGCCGATGCGCACGGGAGGGAGGCGCGCCCGCTCACCCGCCGGGCGCGGGACCGGCCGCCGCCTCGAGCGCCCGTGCCAGCGACGCCGCGCGCGCGCCGAGATCGCCGCGCGCCCGGAGCGCGGTGGCGACCGCGCGCGGCACGTCGAGCGCCCGCCGCGCGCGCACGCGGTCGCGGTACGCGGCCGAGAACCCGGGCACGAGCCGCTGCGACCAGTTCGCGTCCGAGACGATGCCCGGCACGTTGTACGGCGCCTCGAGCCCGAGCAGGTCGGAGAAGGAGACGGCGACCTGCCGCGCCGGCCCGAGGAACAGCTCGGCGAACGCCGCCTGCGCCAGCGCGC
>DASTGH010000696.1:0-8780 GCA_035719345.1 Anaeromyxobacteraceae bacterium | reverse complement strand
GGCGCGCGCCGCCTCGGCCACCCGCAGCGCCGCGTCCGCCAGCGGCGCGTGCGGCAGCGTCACGAGCGACATGCCGCCGAGCCGCGTCGCCTGCGCCCCGCAGAGCGCGACGTAGTAGGCGGCCTCGGGGGCGCCGGCGAGCGATCCATCCACCGCCAGGTCGGGCTCCTCCTCGCCCGAGGCCGGCGCGAGCACCCAGCCGACGGCGGGCGACTGCGTGGCGATCTCCACCACCTCGAAGACCGCGCCGAGCGCCCCCACGAAGCTCTCGTACGAGGGCAGCTCCGGCGGCGGCGGCTCGCCCGCCAGCGCGGCGAGCCCGTGCGCGCCGGTCGCGGCGAGCGCCGTGACGAGGTGGCCCTTCGGCGAGAGCAGCGCCGCGAGCGCCGCCAGGCGCTCCGGGTTCGCCGCGAGCGGCGCGCCGTCCGCCACCAGCACGAGGTCGAACGCGTTCTGCGGCAGTTCCTCGATGGGCGCGGCGCGGAACTGCACGAAGGGATGGCTGGCCGCCTCCGCCGCCCGCCCCAGCCCCAGGCCGTCGTCCTCGACCGAGAGCACCGCGGCCGCACCGCGCTCGGCGAGCGCCAGCGCCGACGCACCATCGGTGCCGCGCGCGCCGCCGATCTCGAGCACGCGCCGGCCGGCGAGGAGCGGCTCGATGAAGCTGTAGCGGGCGAGCAGGTCACCCGCGCCGTGCGGCGCGAAGAAGGAGGCCATTTGGGGCGCGATGTTACACCCAGTCGCGCCCCTCCGCCGCCCCACGCGCGCCCGCTCGGTCGGCCGCTTTCGGCCGATATCCCCAGTACTATCCCGGCGGTTCGCCGGTCACGGAGCAGTGCCCGGCGGCGATGTCGGCGCAGGTGTGGTCGATGTAGCAGTTGATGGTGTCGCTGTGACCGCTCTTCGAGTCATTGCAGCCGAGGACGCATTGCGCCACGTCGATCTGCGGGGTGATCGGCGGGTTCGCCGCCTGCTGGCACGAGAGGACCTTCTTGCAGTACGCGTCGCAGTCGGGGCCGCAGCCGGCGAGCGCGGCCGCGACGAGGAGCGCGGTGAGGGCCCACAGCGCCTTCACTGCACGATCCCCGGCGCCACGGTGGGGATCTGGCAGTGGCCGGCCGCGATGTCCTGGCAGCTCTTGTCGTTGACGCAGTTGATGAAGGCAGAGTTGTCGGAGCCGACCTCGTTGCACCCCTGCACGCACTGGCCGACGTCCACCGTGCGCGGCGGCGTGAGCTGGGGCCCACAGTCCGCCCAGTGGCTGCAGAACTTGTCGCAGTCCGGCCCGCAGGCTGCCAGCGGCGCCAGCGCCGCCAGGGCGAGGAGGATGCGCTTCATGCGGTGGCTCCCTTCGCGCCGCGGACGCTAAGCCCGGCGAGCGGCGTGCGTCAAGCCGAGCGGCGGCTACTTGGCGGGGCCGCCCTGCACCGCGGCGGCCGGCTGTGGGTGCGCGGTCGGGGCGTCCGCCTGCTCCCCCGGCGCCGGCGCGAGCACCTTGCCCGCGCGGTAGATCTCGTCCACGACGGGCTCCATCCTGCGGAGCGCCTCGTTGGCATCCCCCGCGTGAGGGGAGGAGGAGCCCGCCGTCAAGCGCAACCGCTCGCGCGCCTGCCGCAGCGCATCCGCCGCCCGCTCCAGCAGCTGCCGCGCCTCGAACCAGCCCGACTCCGCGCGCAGCGACCGCAGGTCGTCGCGCTGCACCGCGGAGATGCCCGCCAGCTTGTCGGCGCGCGCGAGCCATCCCAGCGCGCGCTCCGTCCCCTCCGGCTTTCCGCTGGCGAGGTCGTCGCGCGCCCAGCGCGCCAGCAGATCGTACAGGCCCTGGTCGAGGCTGCTGCGATCCTCGAAGCCGCGCTCCTCCTCGACCTTCGCCCCCGGCGGCGGCTTGAGCGGCGCGTAGGCCGCCGCCAGCGCCGGATCATCCGTCTTGAAGGCGGCCTTGCCCACCGGGAAGAGCACGCCGCGCTTCACCGAGAGCGTGCCGTCCTCGAAGACGAGGAAGTACAGCCGGGCGTTGCGCTCCGCGAGGAGCCAGCCCACCAGCCCGAGGAGGAGCACGACCGCGAGCGTCAGGAAGGTGGACTTCCCGCTCGCCGGCTTCCCCCAGCGGCGCTCCGCTTCGGCCTCGGCCATCGTCAGCTCCTCACCACGCCGATGTAGGGCAGGTTGCGCAGGCGGCCGTCCCAGTCGAGCCCGTAGCCCACCACGAAGGAGTCGGGGATCTCGAATCCCTTGTAGTCGATGGGGATCTTCACCTGCGCGCGCGCCGGCTTCTCCAGGAGCGCGCAGATCTTCACGCTCGCCGGGCGGCGCGTGGCGAGGTTCTCGAGCAGGTACTTCATGGTGAGGCCCGTGTCGACGATGTCCTCGACGAGGAGGATGTGCTCGCCCTCGATCGGCCGGGACAGGTCGCTCGTGATGCGGACCACGCCCGACGACTTCGTGCCCTGGTAGCTGGAGGTGCCGATGAAGTCGAGCTTGAGGGGCAGGTCGATGGCCCGCGCCAGGTCGGCGAGGAACATGAAGCTGCCCTTCAGCACGCCGACGAGCTTGAGCGGCTTCCCCTGGTAGTCGCGCGTGATCTGGGCCCCCACCTCGGCGATGCGCCGCCGGAGCTGCTCCTCGGAGAGGAGGACGTCGATCCGAACGTCGTCGAGCCGGGACATGGCGCTCACACGTACGCGTTGTTCATGATCTCGCCGAACCCGCCGCCGCCCGGGACGATGTACTGGTGGTCGGTGAGCCCGCGCTCCTCGCCCCAGCGCGTGCCGGGGACGGTCGCCATGACGTCCGGGGGCGAGAGGCCGCGGTCGAGGCGTACCGCGTAGACGAGCACGTCCGGGTGCTCGGCGGTCATCCGGCGCAGGTACTCCGGGGTGACGATGAGGTGGATGTTGATGATGCGGCGAGGCTTCCCCGGGACCCTCTTCTTGTAGGTGGCGATCGCCTCGGCCAGCGAGGAGCCGGTCGCGCCCATGGGGTCGGGGAAGAGCAGGAAGGCGTCGTCGACGTCGCCGCCGATCTTCATGCCGCCGATCCCGGCGCCGATGACCTGCTCCTCGTCGCCCAGCATGCGGCTCATGATGATGTGATCCTGCCGCACGCCGCGCGGGTCGAGCGCGACGTTGAGGAGGTCGTACACGGTCTGCGACGGGATGGCGCCGGCGCGGGCGATGTTGACGGTCACGGCGCGGACGGAGCGGTCCAGGATCTCGCCGTGGAACACGCCCGCCGGCGTGATGTCGACCATGCGCGTGGGGATCTCGCGGACCACGCGCGGGAACTCCGCGTTCATGACGTCCTCGAGCAGCCGCGCGTAGATGTCGACCACGAGCCGGTTGATGGCCGGCTGGATCGTGTCCTTGGCGCAGAGCTGCGCGAGCTGCGAGAGGAGATAGGGGTTCGAGAGGATGTGGACGTGCGGCCCGTAGCGGTGCTCGATCTCGGAGTGGCGGAACGGGATCTTCTCGTAGAGGCGGTCGGGCGTCGGCACGGCGGCGCATCCTGCCACCGGGGATGAGGGGCTGCAACCGAACGGAGAGGGCGCGGGGGCAGGCGATCGCTGACCCCGCCCCATCTCCCCGTGCTAGATCGCTCCCATGCCCGCGCTCCTCCTCCTCGCCGCGCTCGCCGCCGGCCCCGAGCGACCTCTCACCTCGCTGCCCTACACCCCGGGCCTCGACGTCGCCGCCATGGACCGCAGCGCCGATCCGTGCGTCGACTTCTACCAGTTCACCTGCGGTGGATGGCTCAAGGCGAACCCGGTCCCCTCGGACCAGTCGCGCTGGGGCGTCTACTCGAAGCTCGCCGACGAGAACCGCGAGTTCCTGTGGGGCCTCCTCCAGGAAGCCGCCGCCAAGCCTGCGGCGCGACGGACGCCCGTCGAGGCGCGCCTCGGCGACTACTTCGCCACCTGCATGGACGAGGAGGCGGTGGAGAAGGCGGGGGCGGCGCCGCTCCAGCCCGACCTCGACGCCGTCGCGCGCCTGCGCAACAAGGGCGAGATCGCGGCGCTGCTCGGGCGGCTCCACCCCACCTTCGAGCAGCCCGGGATGGTCTTCGCGCTCAGCTCGGAGCAGGACGCCAAGGACGCCACCCAGGTCATCGGCTCGCTCGTGCCGGGCGGGCTCGGTCTCCCCGACCGCGACTACTACGTGAAGGACGACGCCAAGTCCGACGAGATCCGCGAGCGCTACGAGGCGCACGTCGCGCGCATGCTCGGCCTGCTCGGCGACGCGCCCGCGCGCGCCGCGGCCGGCGCCCGCAACGTCATGCGCATGGAGACGGCGCTGGCGCGCGCTTCGCTCACCCAGGTCGACAAGCGCGACCCCTACAAGGTCTACCACCGGATGACGGTGGCCCAGCTCCAGGCCCTGACGCCGTCGTTCGCCTGGGACCGCTATCTGGCCGCGACCGGCGCGCCGCGGCTGGGGCGCCTCAACGTGCCCGAGCCCGCCTTCATGCTGGAGGTGCAGGCGCGCCTCGAGGACGAGCCGCTCGAGGCCTGGAAGGACTACCTGCGCTGGCACCTCGTCGACGCGCGCGCGCCCTACCTGTCCCGCGCCTTCCAGCGCCCCGACTTCGAGTTCCACCAGGCCTACCTCAACGGCGTGAAGGAGGAGCGGCCCCGCTGGAAGAAGTGCGTGGCGTGGGTCGACCGCGACCTCGGCTTCGACCTCGGCCAGATCTTCGTGGCGAGGGCCTTCCCCCCGGCCGTGAAGGGGCAGATCACGGAGATGGCGGGGCGGATCTCGAGCGCCATGGCGGCGCGCGTCCGCGAGCTGCCCTGGATGACCGAGGTCACCAAGAAGGCGGCGCTGGAGAAGCTCGCGCTCGTGCGCAACAAGGTGGGCTACCCGGCGCGCTGGCGCGACTACGGCAAGCTCCGCATCGTGCGCGGCGACTTCGCCGGCGACGTGGCGCGCAGCCAGCGCTTCGAGACGGTGCGCCAGCTGTCGAAGGTGGGCCGCCCGGTGGACCGGGAGGAGTGGAGCATGACGCCACCCACCGTGAATGCGTACTACGACCCTCAGAAGAACGACATGAATTTCCCGGCCGCGGTGCTCCTGCCGCCGCTGTGGGACCCGAGGATGGACCTCGCGCCCGGCTACGGGAACACCGGCGCCACCATCGGCCACGAGCTGACCCACGGCTTCGACGACGAGGGGCGCCAGTTCGACGGGAAGGGCAACCTGCGCGACTGGTGGACGCCGGAGGACGCCAAGGCCTTCGCGCGGCAGGCGTCGTGCGTGGTCGAGCAGTACGCCGCCTACCCCATCGTCGACGACATCAAGATCAACTCGAAGCTCACGCAGGGCGAGGACATCGCCGACCTGGGCGGCACGGTCCTGGCGTGGCTCGCCTGGAAGGACGCGACGCGCGGGCAGGAGCTCGCGAGCCGCGACGACCTCGGCCCGGCGCAGCGCTTCTTCGTCGGATTCGCCCAGTGGGCCTGCGAAAACGAGACCGACGAAGCGAAGCGCGCCGAGGCGGTGACGAACCCGCACTCGCCCGCCCGCTGGCGGGTGAACGGCGTCGTCGCCAACATGCCCGAGTTCCGCGAGGCGTTCGCCTGCAAGCCCGGCCAGCCCATGGCGCGCGAGAACGCGTGCCGCGTGTGGTGAGCGCACGGCCGGCGGCGCGGGCGAGCCGCGACCTCGCCCCCGCCACCGTGGCGCTCTCGGTGCGAGCCTGCGCCAAGGTGAACCTCGTCCTGCGCGTCGGCCCGCTGCGCGCCGACGGCTTCCACGACCTCGCCACGCTCATGACGCCGGTGAACCTCGCCGACGACGTGCTCGTCCGCGCCTGGCCCGGGCGGAGGGGGGCGGTGACCTGCCACACGCCGGGGCGCCCCGACCTGGACGGGGCGTCGAACCTGGCGGCGCGCGCCGCCGAGGCGTTCCGGTCGCGGTTCGGCGTGCGCGACCGCGTGGCGATCACGGTGAAGAAGCGCGTCCCGGTGGTGGCCGGCCTGGGCGGGGGGAGCTCCGACGCCGCGGCGACGCTGCGCGCGCTCGCCCGGGCGTACGGCGTGCGGGACCGCGCGGCGCTCGCGGCCGCCGGGCTGGAGGTGGGATCGGACGTGCCCTTCTTCCTCGGCTCGGGCCCCGCCTGGGCGAGGGGCCGAGGCGAGCGGCTCGAGCCGGCGCACGTCGCGCCGCTCCACCTCGTGATCCTGTACCCGCGCCATCCCTCGAACGCGATCCGCGCCGGAGAGGCGTACCGGTGGCTCGACGCGTCGCGTCAGCAATCGGGCGGCCGGGCGACGCTCCGCGCGGGGGGATTGCACCCGCCGTTCAGGCCCGACGCAGTGACGAATGACCTGCAAGGGCCGTGTTTCGAGCGGCACCCGCTGCTCAAGACCTTGGCCCGGCACCTTGTGAGTGCCGGGGCGGCGAGCGCTATAATGTCGGGAAGCGGCCCTTCTGTTTTCGGAATCTTCACCGAACGCGCGGGTTCGCTCCGCGCGCGCGCGCGCCTGACGGAGGTGTTCGGGGCCGACATCGAGGTCCACGCCGTCCGCACCCTGCAGCGACATCCGGGGGTCACCCCATGGAAATCACCGAGGTCCGCGTCTTCCCCGTGAGCGAAGAAAAGCTGAAGGCGTACGTGACGATCACGCTCGACGGCTGCTTCGTCGTGCGCGACCTCAAGGTGATCCACGGCAACACCGGCCTCTTCATCGCGATGCCGGCGAAGCGGCGCAAGGATGGCACGTTCAAGGACATCGCGCACCCGCTCAACTCCGAGACGCGGGAGCGGATGGAGCGGATCATCCTCGCCGAGTACGAGCGCGAGATGAAGAAGGGCGCCGCGCCCCGCGCCACCGGCACGGACGAGTAGGCGCCGCGGCCCTGGGCGGCCGCCGGTCGACGTTGTCGGACGAGCCTGCTATGAACGCCACCGTTTCGCCACGGGCGCGGAGGTACCCCGCGCGCGAGGTTCGTCACGACGACAGCGGAGCCTCGAGGGTTCCGCCACGGAGGCGCGGATGGCTGGAAACGGCAACGGCTACAAGATCTTCGCCGGCAACTCGAACGTCCCGCTGGCGAGGGCCATGTGCGCGCAGCTCGAGCGGCCGCTCTCCAAGGCGACGGTCGGGCGCTTCTCCGACGGCGAGATCCAGGTCGAGATCGCCGAGAACGTCCGAGGCGCAGACACGTTCGTGCTGCAATCCACCTGCTCGGACGCGAACCAGAACTTGATGGAGCTGCTCATCATGATCGACGCGCTCAAGCGCGCGTCGGCCGGCTCCATCGTGGCGGTGCTGCCCTACTACGGCTATGCGCGGCAGGACCGCAAGGTCGCGCCCCGCACCCCGATCACGGCGAAGCTCGTGGCGGATCTCATCGAGGCGGCCGGAGCCACCCGCGTCGTGTCGATGGACATGCACGCCGGCCAGATCCAGGGGTTCTTCAACATCCCGTTCGATCACCTGTATGCGGCGCCGGTCCTCCTCGACCACATGAAGCGGAAGTTCGAGGGGCAGTCGGACAACCTGGTGGTGGTCTCGCCCGACGCGGGCGGCGTGGAGCGGGCGCGCGCCTACTCCAAGCGCATGAACGCGGGGCTCGGCATCGTCGACAAGCGGCGCACGAAGCCCAACGTCGCCGAGATCCTGCACGTCATCGGCGACGTGCAGGGCAAGGTGGCGATCCTGCTCGACGACATGATCGACACCGCCGGCACGCTCACCCAGGCGGCCAACGCGCTCGTGGACAAGGGCGCCTCGCGCGTCTTCGCCTACGCCACCCACGCCGTGCTCTCCGGCCCCGCCGTGGAGCGCATCCAGAAGAGCCCGCTGGAGGAGGTGGTGGTGACGGACACCATTCCCCTCACCGCGGCCGCGCAGGGCTGCATCAAGATCAGGCAGCTCTCGACGGCTCGGCTCTTCGCCGAGGCGGTGAAGCGCATCCACAACGCGGACAGCCTCTCCAGCCTGTTCGTGTAGCGGGCCGGCCGGCGGGCCGCGCGCCGGCGCTTGATCTCCGGGCGGTTCTGCGCTAAAAGCCCGCCCTCATTTCGGAATCCCCAGGGCCTCGAGCTTTTCCTGCACGGGCCCCTCCGCCGCACCCCGCGGCCGAGTCCACTGGGAGGAAACCATGGCGCAGTCCACGAACGTCCTCAACGCGAAGGCCCGCACCGAGAAGGGGAAGGGTCCCGCGCGCCGCCTGCGCGCCGACGGCCTCATCCCGGCGGTGGTCTACGGCCAGAAGCGCGAGCCCACGCACATCGCGGTCGACCCGGCGGCGATCCAGAAGGCGATCGCCACCCCCCACAAGCTGAACACGCTCCTCACCCTGCAGCTCGACGGGACGGAGAAGCGCGTCCTCTTTCGCGAGTACGAGGTCGATCCCGTCTCCCGCCGCCTGCTCCACGCCGACTTCCTCGAGGTCGACATGGCGAAGCCGGTGAAGGTCGAGGTGCCGATCGTGACGACCGGCAAGGCGGAGGGCGTGACCGACGGCGGCATCCTCACCGTCTCCGCCCACGACATCACCGTCGAGGCGCTGCCCGATCGCATCCCGGTGCAGATCGACGTGGACGTCACCCCGCTCAAGATCGGCAGCTCGATCCACATCGCCGACGTGAAGGCGCCCGAGGGCGTCAAGGTGAAGTACGCCACCAACTTCACGGTCGCCGTCGTCACGGCGCCGGAGAAGGAAGAGGTCGTCGCTCCGGTGGCGGCGGTTCCCGGCGCGGTTCCCGCCGAGGGTGCGGCGGCGGCTCCGGCCGCGGGCGCGGCCCCGGCTGCGGCCGGCGCTGCGGCGGCGGCTCCG
>DASTGH010000695.1:0-8138 GCA_035719345.1 Anaeromyxobacteraceae bacterium | reverse complement strand
GGTGGTCGCGCTCCGCCGACGCCGTCCTCGCGCTCCTCGACGGGCCGCCGTCGCCGCGGCCGGTCCCGTTCGCAGGCGAGTTCGCCGGGGAGCGCGCCGCCGCCGTGGCGAGGGCCTTCGGCCTGAAGCTGTGGCGGCGGTTCCGGCGCTGACGGTCATGGGCTCGGGCCCTGGCGTCGGGCTAGCCGCGCTCGCTGGGCCCGTCCGTCGGCTCCGCGCCGGGAGGGATCCCGGTCGCCCCGCGGACGCGTCGCCCGAGCACCTCCAGCGCCGCCAGCGCGCCGGCGCCGGCGGCGCGCAGGTGGGCGAAGGCATGAGCAGGCCGCCCCCGCGCCAGCTCGGCGGGCGCCTTCACCCCCGCGCGCAGCAGCGCCATCGCCGGCAGCGTCGCCAGCGCGCGGCCGAGCGGCATGTGCCGGGCCATGGCGCGGAGGTGGTTCCGCGCGAGGAGGTAGCGCTGCCGCGGCGAGCCAGGGCCGAAGCTCCGGCCGTAGCCGTGCAGCGCGCGCGCGCCGGACGCGTACCAGGTGACGAACCCCGCCGCCGCCGCGCGCAGCGAGAGGTCCACGTCCTCGTAGTAGGCGAAGAAGGCCGGGTCGAAGAGGCCGATGCGCCGGAGCGCGTCGGCGCGGAGCAGCGCGGCGCCGCCGGTCATGCCCGCCACCGGGCCGTCCCGCGTGGTGAGGTCGGCCAGCGGGACGCCGAAGTCGCGGTCGAAGGCGCGCCCCAGCCAGTCGAGCACGAGCCCGGTGGAGTTCACCGTCCCGGGGTCGTCGGCGAAGAGCAGGAGCCCGCCGAGGATGGCGGCGTCCGGGTGCGCCTCGCCCGCCGCGACGAGCGCGTCGAGCCAGCCCGGGTCGAGCACCACGTCGGTGTTGACGACCGCGATCCAGCGGGCGCCGGCCGAGAGCGCCCGCCGCACCGCGACGTTGTTCGCCGCCGCGAAGCCGCGGTTCTCGCCGAGCGGGATCCACTCCACCGCCGGGAAGCCGGCCACCACCGCGGCGCTGCCGTCGGAGGAGCCGTTGTCGACCACCACCGCGTGCGCCGGCCGCGCCAGCGCCGAGATGGAGGCGAGGCAGGCCGGCAGGAGCCGCGCCCCGTTCCAGTTCACGATGGCGATCCAGGTGTCGACTGGCACGCGCGCGGACCGCGTAGCACGCGCCGGAAAGGGCCGTCAAACACCTGGGTTCGGACGGCGCAGGCCGGACGAACCGCGCTGGAGCAGGGCACGGAGCGCGGAATGCGCTCGGTGCCCGGCGGCGCGGCCCCGTGAACATCGCCGAGCCGCGCTGGAGCCAGGCGGCGCCCAGGCGCTATAAGCTCGCGCCAGACCATGCTGAAGGAGCGCGCGCGCCTCGTCGACCGGAGCCTCAAGCTCTTCGATCTCGCCCTGCTGGCGCTGGCGTTCCCGGTCGCGTACTGGCTGCGGGACGGCGTCCTCACGGGAAAGCTCCGCCCGGACAACCTCTACCCCATCGCCACCTACTGGCCGCTGCTCGCCGCCTCGCTCCTCGTCTGGCAGGCGGCGTCCCGGATGTCCGGGGTCTACGTGGCGTACCGCACGCTCGGGCTCGGCACCGAGATCCTGCGGCTGGCGCGCGCCTTCGTGCTGCTGGCGCTGGTCGTCGCCGCCGGGCACTTCGTGTGGGCGGGGCGCGAGGGCGAACGCATCTCTCGCCTCTTCTTCGGCCTCTACTACGCGTCCGCCTTCGCGCTCATGGTGGCGAACCGCGCGGTGATGCGCAGCGCGGCCCGGGCGGCGCGCCGCCGCGGGTTCAACACCCGCGCCTTCGCGGTCGTCGGCTCGGGCGAGCTGGCCGAGTCGGCCCTGGAGGCCGTCCGCGGCCACGCCGAGTGGGGCTATACCTTCGCCGGCTGGATCCTGGAGGAGGGCGGCCGCGCACCGTCCGGCGCGCCGGTGCTGGGGCGCCTCGCCGAGCTGGGCGAGATCCTGGAGCGGCACGTCGTGGACGAGGTGGTCTTCGCCGTCCCGCGCGAGCGGCTGGAGGACGTGGAGAGCGCGGTGGCGCTGTGCGAGGAGCAGGGCGTCGGGGCGAAGGTGCTCCTCCACTTCTTCCCGGCCCGCATCTCGCGGCTCGAGATCGGCGAGCTGGAGGGGATCCCCGTCCTGCAGCTCTCGACCGCGCCCACCGACGAGGGACGCCTCGTGGCGAAGCGCGCCTTCGACCTCGCGGTGAGCTCGCTCGTCCTGGCGCTCGGCTCCCCGCTCCTCCTCGGCATCGCGCTCGCCATCAAGCTCGACTCGCGCGGGCCGGTGCTGTTCAAGCAGCGGCGCGTCGGCCTCAACGGCCGCGAGTTCTGGATGTGGAAGTTCCGCTCGATGGTGCACGACGCCGAGGTGCGCCGCGCTGCGCTCGAGGGCCACAACGAGATGGACGGGCCGGTCTTCAAGATGGCGCGCGATCCGCGGGTCACCCGCGTCGGCCGGTTCCTGCGCAAGACCTCGCTCGACGAGTTTCCCCAGTTCTGGAACGTGCTCGTCGGGCAGATGAGCGTGGTCGGCCCGCGCCCGCCCATCCCCGACGAGGTCCGCCGCTACCAGCGCTGGCAGCGCCGGCGCCTGTCCGTGAAGCCGGGGCTCACCTGCCTGTGGCAGGTGCAGGGCCGCAACGAGCTCGACTTCGCGCAGTGGATGGCGCTCGACCTCCACTACATCGATACCTGGTCGCTGTGGGGCGACCTCAAGATCTTCCTGCAGACCATCCCGGCGGTCCTGCTGGGTCGCGGCGCACGGTAGCCGGCCGCGCCCGGCGCTTCCGCCCGCGGCGACGCGTCCTTGCGGGCTCCGCCGCGGCGCGCTAGTTTCGCGCCGCCCATGCCGGAGGTGCTCCCGTTCCGCGGCATCCGCTACGCCGCCACCCGGGGCGAGGCGCTGGCGCGGCTCCTTTCGCCGCCGTACGACGTCGTCTCCCCCGCGGAGCGCGACGCCCTCGCCGCGCGGAGCGCGCACAACATCATCCACGTCATCCTGGAGAAGGACCGCGCGGGCGACGCGCCGGGCGAGAACAAGTACGTCCGGTCCGCCCGCGCCTGGAACGCGTGGCAGCAGGACGGGACGCTGCGGCAGGACCCCGAGCCCGCCGTCTACCCGCTCGAGCAGAGCTTCACCGGGCCGGACGGCCGCCCGCGCGTGCGGCGGGGCCTGGTGGCGGCGGTGCGCCTCCACGACTACGCCGAGGGGCTCATCCTGCCGCACGAGCGCACGCTCTCCGGGCCCAAGCTCGATCGGCTGGAGGTGCTGCGGAACGTCCAGGCGAACCTGTCGCCCATCTTCGCGCTGTACGAGGACGACGACGGGGTGGGCCAGCGCGCGGTCGAGGCGGTCATGGGCGCGGCGCAGGCCATCGCGGAGGCGGAGACCGAGGACCGGACGCTGCACCGCCTGTGGCGCGTCACCGATCGCGAGGCGCTCGCGGATGTGCGCCGCGTCCTGGCGGAGCGGACCATCTTCATCGCCGACGGCCACCACCGCTACGAGTCGGCGCTCGCTTACCGGGACGAGGTGGACGCGGCGCGGCCGGGGCTCGGGCCCTACGCCGGTCACCGCTTCCTCATGATGACGCTCGTCTCCATGGCGGATCCCGGGCTCGTCATCTACCCGACGCACCGGCTGGTGCGGGGCGTCCCCACGTTCGACCTGGGGAAGCTCCTCGAGGGGCTCGCCCGCTACTTCGTGGTGGACACGCTGCGCGAGGACCTGCGCCGGCCGGCCGGTCGCGCCTGGGCCGTCTCCAAGCTGGCCGAGCACGCGGGCAAGTCGACCACCTTCCTCGTCGTCACCGCCGAGGACGGCAAGGGGCGCATCTGCACGCTGCGCGACGACGCCGACCTCTCGGGCGTCCCCATGCCCGCGAACGTGACGGTCCGCGACCTCGACGTCACCGCGCTGCACGCCATCGTCTTCCAGCACCTGCTCGGCCTCTCCGCGCCGGCGCAGGACCACGGGGAGCAGATCCGGTACGAGCTCGACGCCGGGGAGGTGGTCACCCGGACGCTCGCCGGCGAGTTCCAGCTCGGCGTGCTCGTGAACCCGACGCCCATGTGGCAGGTGCAGGCGGTCGCGGAGTCCGGCGACACCATGCCGCAGAAGAGCACCTACTTCTACCCGAAGCTGACGAGCGGCCTCGTCATGCGCCGGGTCCACGAGGAGCTCGGGCGCTGATGCCTCGGCTTTTTTCACCCCGTCGTTTGTTGTAGACCTTCGCCATGCCTTTCCCCCAGGAACGCCCCCGCCGCATGCGCCGGACCGAGGCGCTGCGCAGCCTCGTGCGCGAGACGGAGCTCTCGCCCGGCGACCTCGTCTGGCCGCTCTTCGCCGTGCCGGGCGAGCGCGTGCGCAAGCCCGTGAGGAGCATGCCGGGCGTCTTCCAGCTCTCCGTCGACGAGCTCGTGGCCGAGGCGCAGGCCGGTTTCGAGGCCGGCGTGCGCAGCGTCATCCTCTTCGGCGTGCCGGAGCAGAAGGACGCGCAGGGCTCGGGGGCCTGGGACGAGGACGGGATCATCCCACGCGCCGTCCGGGCGCTGAAGCGCTCGGCGCCCGGCCTCGTGGTCATGACCGACGTCTGCATGTGCGAGTACACCGACCACGGGCACTGCGGCGTCCTGAAGGCGCCGCGGGCGGGCGGGCCCGGGCAGGACCTCGGCGTGGACAACGACGCCACCCTGCCGCTCCTCGCCAAGGAGGCGGTCGCGCACGCCCGGGCGGGCGCGGACGTGGTCGCGCCCTCCGACATGATGGACGGCCGCGTGGCCGCCATCCGCAAGGCGCTCGACGAGTCCGGCTGGGGCGACGTCCCCATCCTCGCCTATGCCGCCAAGTTCGCGGGCGCCTTCTACGGGCCGTTCCGCGACGCGGCCGAGAGCGCGCCGCGCGAGGGCGCGGGCATCCCCAGGGACCGCAAGGGCTACCAGATGGACCCCGGCAACGTCCGCGAGGCGCTGCGCGAGGTGGCGCTCGACGTGGCCGAGGGCGCCGACATGGTCATGGTGAAGCCGGCCGTGCCCTACCTCGACATCGTGCGGCTGGTGAAGGACCGGTTCGAGTTGCCGGTGGCCGCGTACCACGTCTCCGGCGAGTACGCGATGATCAAGGCCGCCGCCGAGCGCGGCTGGATCGACGAGGACCGGGTGGCGCAGGAGACGCTGCTCTGCTGCAAGCGGGCCGGCGCCGACCTCGTCCTCACCTACTACGCGAAGCACGTGGCCGGGCTCCTCACCGGGAACCGCCGTTGAGCCGCGCCGCCCCTCGCTACAAGGTGGTCGAGGTCTCGCCGGTGGCGGAGGAGACGCTGGAGAAGGCGCTCAACGAGCGGGTGGCGGAGGGGTGGGGGGTGGAGTCGGTGCACTTCGTCATGCGCGAGGGCTCCCACCGCCCGGCCATGGCGTACCTGTTCTTCACGCGGGTGCGGGACGACGCCCCGCCCGCCTGACGGAGCCCGGCGATGCGCGACGCCCGGCGGGAGGGCTCTCCGTACCCGAAGGCCGACCTGACGCTGCGCTCGCTGGCGCGGATCCTCGACCTGGCGCTCGCGTTCGCCATCGCCAACGTCGCCCGCGAGGCGGGCCCGCCGCTGGCGGCGCTCTACCTGCTCCTGGCGGACGGGCTCATGCAGGGCCAGTCCATCGGCAAGAAGCTCTTCGGCGTGCGGGCCATGGTCCTGCCGCCCAAGGACTCGAAGCTCACCCGCGGGCGGCCCGCCGGCTACCGCGAGTCGGTGCTCCGCAACGCGCCCTTCGCGCTGGCCGCCCTGTTCTACGGGCTGACGCTGGTCGGCTGGGTGCTGCTCTTCGTGGTGGGCGTGCCCATCATCGCCTTCGAGGCGTGGATGGTGTGGAGCGACCGCCTCGGCATCCGCATCGGCGACATCTTCGCCGACACGCAGGTCGTCGACGCCAAGGTGCTCGTCGCCTCGGCGGTGCCCGGCGGGCCCGACCTGCAGGTGGTCACGCCGTCGCCGCAGGGGCCGACGGCCGGCGCCGTCTCCCGCACCCGCCCCGCGGCCTGACCGATGCGCATCGCCCTCACCCACAACCTGCGCCTCTCCGACTCGGAGGAGGAGGCCGAGTTCGACACGCGCGAGACGGTGGACGCGCTCGCCGGCGCCATCGAGCGCCTCGGCCACCGCGTCGAGCGCATCGAGGTGTCGGGGCCCGCCTCGCGCACCGTGGCGCGGCTCGAGGCGTTCGGGCCGGACCTCATCTTCAACACGGCCGAGGGGCGGCGCGGCCGCTTCCGCGAGGCGTTCTTCCCCGCGCTCTTCGACGAGCTGGGCATGCCGTACACCGGCAGCGACGCCTACGCGCTCTCGCTCACCCTCGACAAGGGGCTCACCAAGCTCGTCCTGGCGCAGCACGGCGTGTCCACGCCCCGCTGGCAGTACGTGGAGCGCCCCGAAAATTTACAGATCAACGCGCTCCGCTACCCGGTGATGGTGAAGCCGAACTTCGAGGGCAGCTCGAAGGGCATCACCCAGGACTCGGTGGTGGAGGACCCGCTCCGGCTGCACGAGGCGGTGGCGGCGGCCCTGGCCCGCTACCCGGCAGGCCTGCTGGTCGAGGAGTTCATCGTCGGTCGGGACGTGACCGTCCCCTTCCTGGAGGCGGCGGCGCGCGAGCGCGGCGGCGTGCTGCAGCCGGTCGAGTACCTCGTCGACGCGGCCATCGCCGGCGAGCGGCGCCACGCCATCTACGACTACGAGCTCAAGACGAAGCTCGACCGGGCGGTCTCGGTGCGGGCTCCGGCCAAGCTGGCCCGCGCCCAGAAGGAGCGGATCCACGAGCAGGCGGCCACCGTCTTCCGCGCCCTCGGCATCCGCGACCTCGGCCGCATCGACTTCCGCGTGGGCGAGGACGGCTCCGTCCACTTCCTCGAGATCAACGCGCTCCCCTCGCTGGAGCCGGGCGCCGGCATCTACGTGGCGGCGGCGCTCGAGGGGCTCCACGCCGACGCCGTCCTCGGGGCGGTCATCGGCAGCGCCGTCGAGCGCTGGAACATCGCCGAGCCCCGCAGCCGGCGCGGTCGGCCGCGCCGCACCGAGCGGCTCAAGGTCGGCTTCACCTTCAACGTGAAGCGCGTCACGCCCGACCTCTCCGGCGATGGCGACGACGAGGCCGAGTACGACTCGCCGAAGACGTTGCAGGCCATCCGCGAGGCGATCGCCTCCTACGGGCACGAGGTGGTGGACCTGGAGGCGACCAGCGACCTCCCCATCCAGCTGGCCTCGACGCCGGTCGACGTCGTCTTCAACATCGCCGAGGGCTTCAAGGGCCGCAACCGCGAGGCGCAGGTCCCGGCGCTGCTCGAGCTGCTCGACATCCCCTACACCGGGTCGGACCCGGCGGCGCTCTCGGTCTCGCTCGACAAGGCGCTCGCCAAGCGCATGGTGCGCACGCACGGCGTGCTCACGCCCGACTACCTCGTGCTCCACAGCGGGAAGGAGCGGCTGCCGAAGGAGCTGGGCTTTCCGCTCATGGTGAAGCCGGTGGCGGAGGGAACCTCCAAGGGCGTGACCAAGCGATCGGTGGTGCGCGACGAGGCCGAGCTGCGCGAGGTGGCGCGCGAGATCATCGGCAAGTACCGGCAGCCGGCGCTGGCCGAGGAGTACATCGGCGGGCGCGAGTTCACGGTCGGTCTGCTCGGCGAGCGGCGGCCGCGCGTCCTGCCGCCCATGGAGATCGTCTTCCTCGACCGCGACGACCCGACGCCCATCTACTCGTTCGAGATGAAGCAGGACTGGAACGACAAGATCCGCTACGAGGTCCCGGCGCGGCTCACCGACCGGGAGCTGGACCGGCTGGAGCGGGCGGCGCGCGAGGTCTTCGCCGCGCTCGGCTGCCGCGACGTCGCGCGGGTCGACTTCCGCATGGACGCCGAGGGACGCATCTACTTCATCGAGTCGAACCCGCTGCCCGGGCTGGCGCCGGGCTGGTCGGACCTCGTCCTCATCGCGCAGGCGGCCGGGATCGACTACCACGGGCTCATCGGCGAGATCCTGTCGTTCGCCATCCGCCGCCACCAGGAGCGGGAGCGCGAGCGGGAGCGGGCGCGCCGGGCCGAGGCGGCGGCGCGGCGCGAGTCGGCTGCAGCCGGCAACGGCGCGGCCGGCGGGGTGGGC
>DASTGH010000694.1:0-2587 GCA_035719345.1 Anaeromyxobacteraceae bacterium | reverse complement strand
GGCACGGCGCGGGCGCCGCGCGTCGCGGCGCGCCTCGCGGTGGCGGGCGGCGCGGTGCGCGGCCTCTCCGGGCTGCAGGTCGACGCCGAGGGGACCTGGGCGGCCCACGGCCGGCTCGCCGGCGCGGCGCGCCTCGTCCGGGGCGAGGGCGGGGTGCTCGCCGTCGGCGGCGACCTGCCGCTGCCGCTGGCGGGAGCCCGGCCCGCGGAGCCGCTCTCGGCGACCGTCACCGCCTCCGCCTGGCCGGTCGAGGTGCTGGCCCGCGCGGCGGAGGTGGCGACCCCGCTCTCCGGCACGGTCGCGCTGCGCGCCGTGCTCTCGGGGACGGCGGGCGCGCCGCGCCTGGAGGCCTCCGCCGCGCTCGCCGACGGCGCGTTCGAGGATCTGCGGCCGCTCGCCGCCGAGGTGGGGCTCGAGGGAGCCTCCGGGGCGCTGCGGGCGGTGGGAAGCGTGATGCTGGGAGGCGCGACCGTGGCGCGGATCGAGGCGCGCGCGCCGCTCGACGCCGCCCGTTTGCTGCGCGACCCGCAGGCGGCGGTGCGCGCCGTCGTCCACGGGCACCTCACCGGCGCACTCGAGGTGCCCGGCCTGGAGCTGGCCTCGATCGCCGGCAAGCTCGGCGTGCCGCCCGGGCTCGCCGGCACGGTCCGCGGGCGCGCCGAGCTGGGGGGCACGCCCATGGCGCCGCGCGGGCGCGCCGCGCTGGCGCTGGCGAACGGGTCCTGGAGCGGCTACCGCGAGGTCGCGGCCGAGATCGAGCTGGCAGCCGAGGCTCACCGCACGTCGTTCTCGGCCCGGGCGTCGCTCGCCGGCGCCGAGGCGCTGCGCGCCGAGGGCGCGCTCGGAGTGCCCGTGGAGCGGCTCGCCGACGCGGCGGCGCTGCGCGCGGCGGCGCTCACGCTCGAGGCGTCGGTCCCGGCGCTGCCGCTGGCGCGCGCCGCGGGACAGGCGCTCCCGCTCGCCGGGACGCTCACCGCTCGCGCCTCGGCGAAGGGCACGCTGGCGCGGCCGCAGGCGCGGATCGAGCTCGGCGGCAAGGCGGTCGAGGTGAAGGGGCGCCCGCTCGGCGAGGTGGCGGCGATCGTCCGCCACGAGGGCGGAACCACGGCGGCCGAGGCCTCGCTCCGGCCCACATCCGGCGGCGCGCTCCGGGCCGAGGCCACGCTGGCCGCGCCGCTCTGGCCGCGCGATCGCGACGAGCTGCGGCGCGCCCCCGCCACCGTCCGCATCCGGAGCGACGCGCTCGACCTCGCCTTCCTCCCCGCCGTCGCGCCGTCGCTGGTGCGGTCCGCGTCGGGCCGGCTCGACGTGGACCTCGCGGCCTCCGGCCCGCTCGCCGGGCTCCGTCCCAAGGGGACGGTGAAGGTCGCCGGCGGGAAGGTCGCCGTGGTGGAGCTGGGGGAGTGGTCCGACGTCGCGCTGGAGGCGTCGCTCGGCGAGCGCGCCATCGAGGTGCCGCGGTTCGAGGCCCGGCGCGGGTCAGGCAGCCTCTCCGCCAGCCTCTCGGCCACCGAGCTGGGGACGCCGGTGGCGAAGCTCGCGGGAAAGGTCGCCTTCCGGCAGCTCCCCATCACGCGCGAGGGGGTGGAGCTCGCCAGCCTCGACCTGCCGGTGGAGCTCGAGGCGGCGCTCTCCGACGAGCGGCTCGACGCGACGGTCACGGTCGGCGCGGGCACCATCCGGCTCCCGCGGCGCGCCTCGCACAAGCTCCAGGGGGTGGAGCAGCGGCCGGACATCGTGGTCGAGGAGGAGGAGCGGGAGCGCCGGCGGCGCGGCGAGGTGGCCGCGGCGGCGCCGCTGGAGGTCCGGTGCCGCGTGGTCGCGCCGGGTAAGCTCGTCGTCCGCGGGGACAAGCCGCTCGTGAACGTCGAGGTGAAGGGCGACACCAGCTGGCGGCTCTCCGGCCGCGACCTCGCGGCGGACGGGTCGGTCGAGGTGGTGCGCGGCACGGTCGAGCCGATCGCCGGGCGCATCTTCGAAGTGGAGCGCGGGCGCGTCACCTTCCAGGGCGGGCCGCCGACGGCAGGACAGCTCGACGTCGTCGCGCGCTACGACAATCCGTCGGCGATCGTCACCGTCGCCATCGCAGGGCCCGTGACGAAGCCGACGATCCGCCTCTCCTCGCAGCCGCCCATGGACGACGCGGCCATCGCCATGCTCATCGCCACCGGCCGCAGCGACGTGAACCCGAACACGAGCGGCGTGGGGACGATGAGCGGCAACGAGGCGGGCACCGCGGTCGCTGGCGCCGCCATGGGCGCGGTCTTCACCGGGCTCGTCGGGGAGAAGCTCCCGGTGGACCAGATCTCGCTCGACAGCTCCCGGCTGCGCGCCGGCAAGTACCTCACCGACAAGCTCTTCGTCGGCTACACCTACCAGTTCGACGCGAAGCCGGAGGAGAACGAGAACGTCAACGAGGTCCGGGCCGAGTACCAGCTCGGTCCGCGCTGGAAGATCGAGGTGCGTTACGGGGACGCCCACGCCGGCGACGCCAGCGTGGTGTGGTCCAAGGATTACTGACGGTCCGGGCCCCCGCGTCCCGCTTCTCGACCGGCGAGCGTTCTGATACGGCTGCCGCCACGGGGTC
>DASTGH010000693.1:0-8670 GCA_035719345.1 Anaeromyxobacteraceae bacterium | reverse complement strand
GTGGGCATCCGCGCGCGCGACGACGCCGGGGTGGCGGTCGCGAACAGCCTGGCGGCGGTGGGCAAGGGCGCGACGCTGGTGGCGGGCACGGTCAACGGCTACGGCGAGCGCTGCGGCGCCGCCGACCTCGTGGCCGTGGCGGCCGCCCTCGAGCTGAAGCTCGGGCACCAGGCGCTGGCGCCCGGTCGGCTGCGGCACCTCACCGGCCTCGCCCACTTCGTGGCCGAGCTGGCGGACCGGGAGCCCCCGCGGCACCAGCCGTACGTCGGCCGGGACGCGTTCGCCGCGGTCGAGGGCGGTGCGCCGCCCCACGTCGATCCGGCCTCGGTGGGCAACCGCCCGGAGCGGGCCATGGCCGACGAGCGCGGCCACCCGGGCGCACTGCGCGCGGCGCGCGCCCTCGGCCTGCCCGACGGCGGGGGCCGCGGCGCGAAGCGCCTGCTGGATCGGCTCGCCGCCTGGGAGGCGCGCGGCTTCCGCTACGAGGGCGCGGAGGCGAGCTTCGAGCTGCTCATGCGCGAGCTGGCCGGGAAGCGGCGGAGCTACTTCCGGCTCCTCGCCTACCGCGTCCTCGACACGCACCAGGACGGCATCTCCTTCACGGAGGCCACCGCCGAGGTCGACGTGGCGGGCCAGCGCGTCCATGCGGCGGCGCGCGGCGTGGGGCCGGTGAACGCGCTCGACCAGGCGCTGCGCCGCGCGCTCGAGCGGCATTACCCGGAGCTGGGCGACGTGCACCTCGTCCAGTCGCGCTCCCGCAACCTCACCGCGCAGGTGGGGACCGCCGGACCGGT
The DNA here is from genome assembly GCA_035719345.1 of Anaeromyxobacteraceae bacterium. GTDB lineage: Bacteria > Myxococcota > Myxococcia > Myxococcales > Anaeromyxobacteraceae > Anaeromyxobacter_A. The sequence continues at coordinate 7,876 of DASTGH010000693.1, read as the reverse complement.
GCGCTTCGCCATCGAGAGCGCCGACGGGCGCGATCGCTGGGGCACCGCCGGCGTCTCCGACAACCTCATCGACGCCATCCGGCAGGCGCTCGTCGACGCCATCGAGTACAAGCTGACGAAGGACGACGTCCCGCCGAAGGCGCTGCAGCGCGCTCGCCGGCGCTAGGCGCGCTCCTTGCTCCGCGGGAGGCCGTGGCCCGCCGCCTCGCGCTCGTCCTCCTCGTCGCCGCCGCGCTCGCGCCCTCGGCGCTGCGGCAGCTCGCGGCCCGGCCCGCGGTGGACCGGCCTTGCCGTCCGGAGGGGCGGGGCGTGCCGCCGCGCGGCTGGATCGGCTGCGCCTCGGACCCCGGTCCCTCGCGCCCGCTCGCCGGGCGCGAGCGGCTGCTCGTGGGGCTCCCCGTCGACGTGAACGCGGCCTCGGCCGAAGACCTCGCCGACGTCCCCGGGCTGTCCGCCCGGCTCGCGGCCGAGGTCATCGCCGATCGAGCGAGGCGCGGTCCGTTCGCCGCCGTGGACGACCTCATCCGGGTACGCGGTATCGGGCCGGCGAGGCTGGCGCAGGCGCGACCTTTTCTCGCCACGTCGCCGTAGGCGGGGAGGGACGGCCACGTTATCCTGCCCGGCCACCGGAGAGGACGCGTGCTCATCCGCTGCGAGAAGTGCTCCACGCTGTACGAGCTCGAGGACAGGCTCATCCCGGCGGGTGGGGCGCCCGTCCAGTGCAGCAAGTGCCAGTTCGTCTTCAGGGCGTATCCGCCCGCGCCAGCGGGAGAGGGAAGGGGAGAGGGCTCGCCCGCGTCGCCGACCACGACCTCCTCCCCGTCCCCGTCCTCGCCCTCGCATCCGACCCCGCCTCCGTCCCCGCACCCGTCCGCCGCCCCCGACGCCCCGCCCGCCGACCCGCCGCGCTCGTCGCCGGCGCTCCGCGCCCCGGCCTCCGCTCCCGGTCCCGACGCCAAGTTCACGCCCGACGGCCGGCCCATCCGCAAGGTGCCGTTCCCGGACGACGAGTCCGGCGGCGCGCCCCGGAGCGCGCTCGGGCGCGGAGGAGCGGCGCGAGGCCCGTCGATCCCGGTGAAGCCGCGCAGCGGCGCGCCGCGCTGGGTCCTGCCCGCCGTGCTGGTGGTGCTGCTCCTCGCCGCCGCCGCCGCGTACGCCGGCTGGCGCGTCCTCTCCCGGAGGGGGCGCCCGCAGGCGCTCGCGCCGGCGCGGGGCGCCCCGGCCGAGAGCGTGGCGGTGGCCCCTGCGCCGCCGCCCCGGGGCAGGGCGGCGGCCACGCCGGGGAACGGCGTTGCCCACCCGGCTCCCGAACGCCCCTCCTGAACGCGGCCGCCGGCGCTGGCGCGCGCCTTGCTCGGCGGACCCGCGCATGGAGCTCCTCGTCCTCGTCTGCCTCGGGCTCGTCGTCTACAGCTACGTCGGGTACCCCCTGCTGCTCGCCGGCTGGACGGGCGCGCGCGAGGCGCTGGACGGCATCCGGTTCATGGCGGGAGGCCCCGACCGGCGAGCGCGGCGACGGGACGAGCGCTGGCCGTTCGTCTCGATCGTCGTCGCGGCCCACGACGAGGAGACCTGCATCCGGCAGAAGGTCGAGAACTGCCTCGCGCTCGATTACCCGCCCGATCGCCTGGAAGTGCTGGTCGGGTGCGACGGTTGCACCGACCGCACTGCCGACATGGCGCGCGCCACGGGCGATCCGCGGGTGCTCGTGCTCGAGGCGGCGCGCGCGGGAAAGGCGACCGTCCTCTCGCGCGTCGTCCCGCGCGCGCGCGGCGACGTGGTGGTCCTCACCGACGCCAACGTCGCCTTCGACCGCGGGGCGCTGAAGGCCCTCGTCCGCCACTTCCAGGAGCCCGCAGTGGGCGCGGTGGTGGGGCGGCTGCGCCTCTACAACCGCGTGAAGCGAGACTACGAGGAGAGCCTCTACTGGAAGTACGAGACGGTGCTGAAGTACTGGGAGGGCAAGCTCGGCTGCGTGCTCGGCGCGAACGGCGGCATCTACGCGGTGCGCCGCCTCCTCTTCCAGCCGCTGCGGGAGAGCACCATCACCGACGACTTCGTGGTCCCGGTGCGCATCGCCTCGCGCGGGTGGCGGGTGCCCTACGAGCCGGAGGCGGTCGCCTACGAGGAGACCACCGAGGACGTGGCGCGCGAGTTCGGCCGGCGCGCGCGCATCGGCGCGGGGAACTGGCAGTCCATGCTGCTCGTGCCGGAGGTGCTCGATCCGCGCACGCGCTTCCTCTGCTTCTCCTTCGTCTCGCACAAGCTCCTGCGCTGGCTCGGGCCGTTCTTCCTGGCGGCCGCGCTCCTCGGCTCGGTCCCGCTCGCCTTCGAGGGAGGCCTCCTCCCGCCGGCGCTGCTGCTGGCGCAGCTGGCGTTCTACGCCCTCGCGCTCGCCGGCAGCCGCGGCGCGCGCGGGCCGCTGCGCCGGGTCGCCTCCCTGGCGCACTACTTCGTCTCCATGAACGCGGCGCTGGCGGTGGGGTTCTGGCGGTTCGTGCGCGGCACGCAGCGCGCCGCCTGGGACCGCACCGATCGGACCAGCCCGCCGGGCGTCCGCGCGGCCTGACGGCGGGGGTGTCACCTCTCCCCGGCTTCGGGCATCTTACCGGGCGGAGGTGGAGCCATGGAGGCCGCTCGACTCGCGCCGGAGACGGTGAAGTCCGCGCTCGCGACCCTGACCGACGCCGAGGTGGTGCGCCGCGTCGTCGCAGGGGACAGGGCGAGCTTCGAGATCCTGATGCGGCGCCACAACACCCGCGTGTGGCGCGCCATCCGGTCGGTCCTGCGCGACGACGCCGAGGCCGAGGACGCCATGCAGCAAGCGTGGCTCTCGGCCTACCTGCACCTGCCCCAGTTCCAGGGCGGGTCCGCCTTCTCGACCTGGCTCACCCGCATTGCGCTGAACGAGGGACTCGCGCGCCTGCGTCGCCGCAATCCCCTCGCCCTCGCCGCCGAGCTCCCGGAGGACGCCATGGACTCGACCCTTCCGCCGGTGGTCGACCCGGAGCGCCGCGCCGCCGGGCGCCAGCTCGCCGCCCTGCTCGAGGAGGCCCTCGACGCCCTCCCCCTCAACCACCGCACCGTCATCATGCTGCGCGAGGTGCAGGGGCTCTCCACGGCCGAGGCGGCCGAGGTCCTCGGCGTCTCCGAGGAGGTGGTGAAGGTCCGGCTGCACCGCGCCAAGGGCGCGCTGCGGGAAGCGCTCTACGATCGCACCGGCGAGGCGGCCGGCGAGGCCTTCTCGTTCCTCGCGCCGCGCTGCGACCGCATGGTGGCGGCGGTCTTCGCCCGCCTCCCGGAGCCGGGCGCCGCCTGACCCGGGGCTCGAGCGCGCGCCGCCGCGGCCGTGACGGCCGGCGGCGCCGGCGTTAACCTCCGCGACCACGCCGAGGGAGGCGCCCTTGACATTCGCACGCACCGTCGCGCTGCTCGCATGCGCGCTCGCCGCGGCGGCCGCGGGGGCGGCCGAGCGCGTCCAGATCCCGGAGAAGTACACCTGGAACCTGCAGGACCTCTACCCCTCCGAGGCCGCATGGGGGCAGGCGCGGGACGCGGTGGCGAAGCGGATCGGGCGGCTCCCCGAGCACCGGGGGAAGCTGGGCGCCTCGGCGGAGGCACTCCGCGGCGCGCTCGACGACGTCTTCGGGACGCAGCTCGAGGTGGAGCGGGTCAGCGTCTACGCCGAGTCGGTCGCGAACCAGGACACGCGCCAGTCCCGGCCGCGCGAGATGAAGCAGGCGGCCCAGCAGCTCCAGGTGGACCTCGGCTCCGCCACGTCCTGGCTGCAGCCGGAGATCCTGGCGCTGGGGGCGGAGAAGGTCCGCGGCTTCCTGCAGGCGGACCCGAAGCTCGCCCCGTACCGGTTCTTCCTGGACGACACGCTGCGCTGGAAGCCGCACACGCTCTCCGCCCCCGAGGAGCGCATCCTGGCCGATGCGCAGGACCTCGCCGACGCGGGCGGGTCGATCTACGGCGTGCTCAAGGACGCCGACCTGCCCTGGCCGACGATCAAGCTCTCCACCGGCGAGGAGGTCCGGCTCGACAACGCCGCCTTCACGCTGCAGCGCGCGTCGCGCGTGCGCGAGGACCGCGACAAGGTCTTCGCCGCCTTCTTCGGCGCCTACAAGCAGTTCGAGGGGACGATGGGCGCGACGCTCTACGCTCACGTGAAGTCGCACGTCTTCGTGAAGAAGGAGCGGAACTTCGAGTCGACGCTGGCGGCGGCGCTCTTCCGCGGCAACATCCCCGTCGCCGTCTACCGGCAGCTCCTCGCCGACGTGCACGAGAGCCTGCCCACGCTGCACCGCTACCTCAGGCTGCGGCAGCGCCTCATGGGGCTCGACGCGCTCCGCTACCAGGACCTGTACGCGCCGCTCGTGGCCAAGGTGGACCTCTCCTTCACGCCGGACGAGGCGCGCGCGCTCACGCTCGACGCGTTCGCGCCGCTGGGGAAGGAGTACGTGGCGGCGCTGCGCAAGGGCTACGAGGAGCGCTGGACCGACTACCTCCCCTCGACCGGCAAGCGCCCCGGGGCCTACTCGACGGGCGTCTACGGCGTCCACCCCTACCAGCTCCTCAACTTCAACGGGAAGTACGAGGACCTCACCACGCTGGCGCACGAGTCCGGCCACTCGATGCACACGTCCCTGTCGTTCCAGGCGCAGCCGTACGCCACCTCCGGCTACCCCATCTTCGTGGCCGAGGTGGCCTCGACCTTCAACGAGAACCTCCTCCTCCACCACATGCTGAGGCGCGCCCAGGACGACCCCACGCGGCTGGCGCTCCTCGGCAACTACCTCGACGGCCTGCGCACCACGCTCTTCCGGCAGACGCTCTTCGCGGAGTTCGAGCTCGCCATCCACGAGGCGGCGGAGCGCGGCGAGACGCTCACCGGCGAGAACCTCTCCGCGCGCTACCTGAAGCTCGTCCGGCAGTACTACGGGCACGACCAGGGCGTGTGCCGCGTCGACGACGTCATCGCGCAGGAGTGGCAGTACATCCCCCACTTCTACTCGGAGTTCTATGTCTACCAGTACGCGACGAGCCTGGTCGCCTCGACCTCGCTCGCCCGGGGCGTGCTGGAGGAGGCGGCGCGCGGCGGGACGGCCAAGCGCGACGCCTACCTGCGGCTGCTCCGGTCCGGCGGCTCGAAGTACCCGGTGGACCTGCTCAGGGAGGCCGGCGTCGACATGACCACGCCGGCGCCGTTCCGGGCGGCCATGGCGGAGATGAACGCCACCATGGACGAGATGGAGAAGATCCTGTCGCGCGGGGGAAAGGGCTGAGAGAGCGGCCGGGCGCCGGGCCCGCGGAGCGCGCCGTCAGGCCGCGGCCGCGACGTCCGCGCGCCGCGTGGAGACGGCGTGGGCCACCGCCCGGAAGAGCTGCGGGACCGTGAACGGCTTCTCCAGCACCGACTCCGGATCCACCCACGCCGGCCAGTCGCGCTCGCAGGCGCCGGTCATGACCAGGACCGGCACGTCCGCCGTCTCCTCGTCCGACTCCAGCGCCGCCAGGAACGTCTCGACGTCCATGCCCGGCATGGTGAGGTCGGTGACGACGGCGGCGGGCGCGGCGCCCTGGCGCGCGACGAGGTCGAGCGCCTCGTCGGCGGACGCGGCGCTCCAGCAGCCGAAGCCCTTCGCCTCCAGGCACTCGACCACGTTCTCGCGGACGTCGTCGTTGTCGTCGACCACGAGGATGATGCCGCGATGGTGACGTCGGGTGGGCATCGGCCGCGCCTCCGGATCTTGACCCCGATCAGTTGTACGCGAGGAGGACGTCTTGCCGCATTCCCACTCCTCCCCGTCGCGCGCTCATGGGACGAGACCGGCGAAGCGAGCGCGCGGCCACTACAAACGCCACCGTGAGCTCCGTCGTTCCCGACCTCCTCGTCACCGGAACGGTCTACACCCTCGACCCGGCCCGACCCGAGGTCGAGGCGCTCCTGGCCCGGGACGGCCGGATCGTCCGCACGGGAACCCACCTCGACTGCCGCCGGGAGGCGAGGCCCGGCGCCGTCCATCTCGACACGCGCGACGGCTGCGCGGTCCCGGGCCTCGCCGACGCGCACGGGCACGTCATCCTGCACGCCCGCGCCATGCAGGAGGTGGCGCTGGCGGGCGCCGCCGACGCCGCCGCCTGCGTGCGGCTGGCCGCGGAGCGGGCGCGGACGCTGCCCACCGGCGCGTGGGTGAGGGGCCGCGGCTGGGACCAGCATCGCTGGCCGGGCGGAGCGCTGCCCGACCGCGCGCTCCTCGATGCGGCGGTGCCGGACCACCCGGTGCTCCTCGAGCGCGTGGACGGCCACGCCGCCTGGGTGAACGCGCGGGCGCTGGCGCTCGCCGGCGTGGGGGAGGGTACGCCCGACCCTGGCGGCGGCCGGATCGTCCGCGACGCGCGCGGGCGCGCCACCGGCGTGCTCGTCGACCGGGCTCAGGACCTCGTGCACGCGCGGCTCCCGCACCCCAGCGTGGACGAGCTCATGGCGCTCGCCGAGGCCGGCCTCGCCGACCTGGCGCGGCGCGGGCTCACCTCCGTCCACGACGCCGGCTGCACCTCCTCGATGATGCACGCCTACGAGCGGCTGGCCGAGGCGGACCGGCTGCCCATCCGCGTCTACGCCATGCTGGACGGGAGCCAGCCGCGCGGGGCGCTCGCGGCCGAGCTGGCGCGCTGGAGCGCCCGGCCCGAGCTGGGGCTGCTCGAATCGCGCGCCGTGAAGCTGTTCGCCGACGGCGCGCTGGGGAGCCGCGGCGCAGCGCTGCTCGAGCCCTACGCCGACGAGCCGGGGACGCGCGGGCTCGCGCTGCTCGAGCCGGCCGAGCTGGCGGCGCGGGTGAGGCTCGCGGCGCGCGCCGGCTTCCAGCCCGCCGTCCACGCCATCGGCGACGCCGCCTGCCGGGCGGTGCTCGACGCCTTCGAGGCGCTCTCGGGGGAGCTCGATCTGGCGCGCCTCCGCCCGCGCATCGAGCACTTCCAGATCGTGCGCCGCGAGGACGTGCCGCGCCTCGGCGCCGTGGGCGGGGTGGCCTCGATGCAGCCGGTCCACGCCACGAGCGACGCCCCCTGGGTCGAGGCCAAGCTCGGCGCCGGGACCCCGGCGGCCGCCGGCGCCTACGCCTGGCGCCAGGTGCTCGACGCCGGCGTGCCGCTCGCGTTCGGGTCGGACTTCCCGGTGGAGAGCCCGGACCCGCGCGCCGGCCTCTTCGCCGCCGAGGCGCGCCGGCCCGCCGGGTGGGAGCGGCCGTGGAGGCCCGAGGAGCGGCTCACCCGCGACGAGGCGCTGCGGGCCTTCACGCAGGGCGCGGCGTGGGCGTCGTTCGCCGAGGGGCGGCGCGGCGCCCTGCGCGCCGGGATGGACGCGGACCTGACGCTCTTCGCGGCCGACCTCCTCGACGCCGAGGTGGACGAGCTCCCCGGCCTGCCGCTCACGGGTGTGGTGGTCGCCGGGCGAATCGTCTTCGCGGCGCGCTAGGGATCCGGCCCGGCCCTCAGCCGCGCCGCAGCAGGTCGGAGACCGCCACCACCAGGCTGCCGGCGGGCTGCGGGCGCGCGCCCACGACGAGCGTGTCGTTGATGTGGCGCCCGGTGGCGGGATCGACGCGCCGCTGCGGGAAGGACAGGTTCACGCGCAGGCGCTGCACGCCGCGCGCGACGCGGTGGAGCACGAGCGCGGTACCGTCCGGCTCGGTGCGCTCGACCAGGCCGACGTGCTCGGCCGGCCCGCCGGGGCGATCGGCGAGGAAGAGGAGGTCGCCCGCCGACGGGCGCCACGTCGACTTGAGCGCCCCGCGCCGCGCGGCGAGCGCGTGCAGCTCGCGCGCTTCGCGCACGTCCGGCGGCAGCGGGCGCCCGGCGCGGTCGAACGCCG
>DASTGH010000692.1:0-2093 GCA_035719345.1 Anaeromyxobacteraceae bacterium | reverse complement strand
GGCTTCGCCGCGCCGCCGTCGCCCGCCGCCACGCCGCCCGGCGCGCCGCAGGGCCCGCTCATGCGCCGCGTGGCCGTCACGCTGCGCGGGCCGCTCGAGGAGAGCGTCGCCGCGGCCATGCCGCCCGGCGAGAAGGCGTGGGCGGAGCAGCTCACGCAGGTCGTGAACCGGCTCCTCGTCTGGAACCTCCATGTCTCCCGCGACGCGCGCAAGGGCGACAAGCTCGAGGTGCTCTACGAGCTGCCGACGGCCGTCCCCACCGAGGTCCAGGCCATCGGCGACGGCGGGCCGGCCACGAAGGAGCCGGTCGTGCTCGCGCTCCGCTACGGGTCGCAGAAGCTCGGCAAGCTCCTGACCGCCTACCGCTTCAAGCCCGAGGGATCGAGCTTCGCCCACTACTACACGAGCGACGGCGTGGACGTGGAGGAGCACCTCGTCGACGGCCCCATCGACAGCTGGGAGCAGGTGACCTCGCTCCTGCGCGACGGCCGGCGGCACAAGGGCGTCGACTACAAGACGCCGGTGGGCACGCCGGTGAAGGCGCCCTTCGACGGCACCATCACGCGGCGCAACTGGAAGTTCAGCGCCAACGGCAACTGCCTCGAGATCGAGGGGCCGGGCGCCCGGCGCGCGATCTTCCTGCACCTCGAGGCCGTGCCGAAGGAGATGCAGCCGGGCCGGAAGGTGAAGAAGGGCGAGGTGGTCGCCAAGAGCGGCAACAGCGGCCACTCCACCGCGCCGCACCTGCACTACCAGCTCGAGGGTCCGGACGGAAAGGTGCTCGACCCGTTCACGGTGCACGCCACCCGCAGCGTCAAGCTGGAGGGCGGGGCGCGGGCGGCGTTCGAGGCGGAGCGGCAGCGGCTCGATCCGATGCTGGTGGCGGCGGCGGCGCGGTAACAGCAGCGCCGCGGGGCGCGCGTGCGGAGGAGCAGCTCGTGCGCGCACTCCGCGATCTGGCACGGATCGTGAAGTTCTACTGGTGAAACGGCGTGCACCGGTTCGGGTGCTGCGGTGAAGGCCGTTCCTGAGCCCTCTCCCCGACCCTCCCCCGCTCTGATGCGGGGGAGGGGGATCAGCCGCCGACCTCCAAGATCCGAAGCCTCATCCCGTTTCCGCCCGACCCCATCCCCGATCCCGTCCCGTTCCACCGGCGCCCGAAAAACGAGAGGGCCGCCCGGTCACGGGCGGCCCTCGAGCTCTCGATCAGCGGGCGGGGGCTAGTCTTCCTTGCCCTTGCGGCCGCCGGCGGCGGCCCACTCCTCGAGCATCGCCGTGGTGACCGACTTCGGCCGCTCGATGGCGTAGCCGAGGCCGCGGTCCCACACGATGTTGGCGAGCACGCCGAGCGCGCGGCCGACGCCGAAGAGGACCGTGTAGAAGTCCCACTCGCGGACGCCGTAGTACCACTGGATCACGCCGGAGTGCGCGTCCACGTTCGGCCACGGGTTCTTCGTCTTGCCGTGCTCCGTGAGGACCTGCGGGGCGGCCTTGTAGATGCCCTTCACCAGCTGGAAGAGCGGGTCGTTCGGCAGGTGCGTGTCCGCGTACTCCATCTGCGCCGTGAAGCGCGGGTCCGTCTTGCGGAGCACCGCGTGCCCGTAGCCGGGGATGACCTGGCCGCTGTTGAGGGTGTCCCAGAGGAACTTCTTCAGCTCCTCGTCGGTCGGGATCTTCCCGCCGAGCTTCTTCATCACGTTCTGGATCCAGCCCAGCACCTCCTGGTTGGCCAGGCCGTGCAGCGGGCCGGCGAGGCCGTTCAGGCCCGCCGAGAACGAGTAGTACGCGTCGGAGAGCGCGGAGGCGACGAGGTGCGTCGTGTGCGCGGAGACGTTCCCCGACTCGTGATCCGAGTGGAGGATGAAGTACATGCGCGCGACCTCGTCGTACGGCTTCGCGACGCCCATCATCTGGGCGAAGTTGCCGCCGAAGTCGAGCTTGGGATCCGGCTGGATGTGCGTGTCGCCCTTGTACTTCATCCGGTAGATGTACGCGGCGATCTGCGGCAGCCGCGCCAGCAGGTTCATCGCGTCCTCGTACATCGGGTCCCAGTAGTCGTTCTTCTTCATGCCCTCCGCGTAGCGGCGGGCGTA
>DASTGH010000691.1:0-17410 GCA_035719345.1 Anaeromyxobacteraceae bacterium | reverse complement strand
GCCTGGCGCTGGCCGCGCTCGGCGCCGTACCGCTGGCGGCGCCGCTGCTCCTCGTGCTCGCCGCCAGCCTCCCGCCGCCGCGCCGCCTCGGCGCGGCCTTCGGCGCGCGCGACCTCGCCGCGCACCTGCGGCAGACGGCGGTGGCCGCCGGCGCCATGGCCATGGCGGTGGCGATGCTCTCCGGGATCACGGTCATGATCGGCAGCTTCCGCGACACGGTCGCGGGGTGGCTCGCCGCCACGCTGCGCGCCGACGTCTACGTGACGACGCCCTCCTGGCGGCGCGGGCGGGTCGAGGCGACGCTGGCGCCGCCGATCGTGGAGCGGCTGGGCGCGCTCCCCGGGGTGGCGGCGGTGGACCGGCTGCGGCAGCTCCTGGCGGAGGTGGACGGGCGCCGCATCGCCGTCTCCGGCATCGACGCGGCCCTGCCGCAGGGGGCGCGCCGGGTGGAGCTCGTGGGCGGCGGTGATCCCGGGCCGGCGCTGCGCGCGCTGGCGGAGCGCGGCGAGGTGCTCGTCTCGGAGCCGCTCGCCCGGCGCGCCGGGCTCTCGCCGGGAGGGACGGTGCGCATCGCCGGCGCCTCGGGGGACGGGGCGTTCCGGGTGGCCGGCGTCTACCGCGACTACGGCGCCGAGTCCGGCGCGGTGCTGCTCGACCTGGCCGAGCAGGCGCGCCGCTTCGGGCCGGGGCCGATGACGAACGTGGCGCTCTACCTCGCGCCGGGCGAGGACCCGGAGCGGATGGTGGAGCGGGTGCGGGCCGCCTTCGCCGGCGAGGCGCTGGTGGCGCGCTCCAACCGGACGCTGCGCCGCGACGCGCTGGGCGTGTTCGAGCAGACGTTCGCCGTGACGCGGCTCCTCCAGGCGATGAGCCTGCTGGTGGCGGTGGCGGGCGTGACGCTGGCGCTGCTCGTCCTCGCCCGCGAGCGATCGGCGGAGACCGCGCTCTACCGGGCGCTGGGCGCGACGCGCGGCCAGGTCTTCGCCGTCTTCGTGGGCCGAGGCCTCGGCATCGCGCTCGCGGGGTGGGCGCTCGGCGCCGCCGGCGGGGCGGCGCTGGCGGCGGTGCTGGTCGAGGTGATCAACCCGGCCTGGTTCGGGTGGACCCTGGGCCTGCACGTGCCCTGGGGCACGCTGGCGCGCCAGACGCTCGTCCTGCTCCTCGCTTCGCTGGCGGCGAGCGTCTATCCCGCGGCGCGCGCCAGCGCCACGCCGGCGACGGAGCTGGCGCGCGATGCGCTGTAGAGGGGTCCGCGTGCGGGCGCTCGTCCTGCTCCCGTTCCTGCTCGCCGCCGCCGACGGCCCGCGCAGCTTCAGGCCGGCCGCGCCCGGCCACGCCTGGTCCTTCCCGCGCGACCACTTCACGCACCCCGGCTACCGCACCGAGTGGTGGTACCTCACCGGACGGCTCGCCTCCGTCGATCCGCCGGGGCGGGACCTCGGCTACCAGCTCACGTTCTTCCGGGTGGGCCTGCTCCCGGAGAAGCCGCCGCTCGACTCGCCCTGGGCCGCCGCCAACCTCGTGATGGTGCACGCCGCGGTCACGGACCTCACCGGCGGCCGGCACCACTTCTCCGAGGTGCTGTGGCGCGAGATGCCCTACCTCGGCGCGTTCGCGCCGTACCCCGGCCGGCCTCTCGCCTGGGCGCGCGCGCCCGCCGGCACCGACGGGCGCTGGACGCTCGACCTGGACGGCGACGCCTGGCTCCTCGCCGTCGAGGACCGCGCCGGCGGGATCGCCTACCGCCTGCGCGCGCGCCCGGAGCGGCCGCTCGTCTTCCAGGGTCCGGACGGCTTCTCGCGCAAGGCGGCGGAGGAGGGCTTCGCCAGCCTGTACTACTCCTTCACCCGGCTCGAGACCGAGGGTGAGGTCGCGCTCGGCGGAACGACGTGGAAGGTGCGCGGGTCGTCCTGGATGGACCGCGAGATCGGCAGCTCCCAGCTCGCGCCGGAGCAGGTGGGCTGGGACTGGTTCGCGCTGCGGCTCTCCGACGGCCGCGACCTCATGCTCTACCTGCTCCGCCGCGCCGACGGCGGCACCGCCTACGCCCGGGGCACGCTCGTCGGCGCCGACGGCTCCGTGCGCTGGCTCGCCGGCTCCGACTTCGCGGTGCGCGCCACCGCGACGTGGAGGAGCCCCGCGACGCGCGCCGTCTACCCCGCGGGCTGGACGCTGGAGGTCCCGTCGGCAGGGCTCTCGCTCCGGGTGGTTCCCGTCCTCGCCGACCAGGAGAACCGGGCGCGCCTCGCCGGCGGCGTCTTCTACTGGGAGGGGGCGGTCGGCGTCCGCGACGACCGCGGGCAGCCGGCGGGGGAGGGTTACGTCGAGCTCACCGGCTACGGCGAGCGGAGCCGGCCACCGATCTAGGCGAGGTGCGCGACCCGTTCGCCTGAGGGTCGCCTACGCGCGCTGCTCGCGCGCCGGGACCGCCGCTCGCGCCCGGCGCGCGCGGAGGAAGAGCCAGAGCGCCGGGGCGAGGAGCGCGGCGGCGAAGCCGACCTGCCCCCAGCCCGGGTGGGCGATGCTCCAGTCGCCGGCGGCGTGCAGCGCGGCCGCCAGCGCCACGGCGATCGCCACGCGGAGCGCGAGGCGGCGCGGCGACACGCCGGTGGCGTCGGCCAGCGCGACCGCGAACGGGGCCGCGAGCAGCGCGTGCGCCACCGGGCCGAGCGCGGCGCGGGAGAGCGCGACCGGCCAGCTCGCCCCGGGCAGGGCCAGCGCGGCCTCGGCGAGCGCGAAGACGGCGGCGACCGAGGCGGTGGTGCGGACGACGGCGCGGCGGCGCTGCTGCGGCGACCGGGCCGCCGGGGCCGCGAGCACCACACCCGCGAGCTTCGCCAGTTCCTCCACGCCGCCCACCAGCAGCGCGAAGCCCACGGCCGGTCCGAGCGCCGGGCCCGCGATCGCCTCCCAGCGCGGCATGAGCTCGAGCGCGGCCAGCACCTCGTAGCCGATCGCCGCCGTGCCGAGCGCGGCGAGCCCGCCGAGGACGCCCCGGACCGCGGCGCGCCAGGTGGACTCCGCGCGCCAGTTGGCGGCCAGGATCCACAGCCCGCCGAGGGCGGCACACGCCAGAAGCCAGGGAAGTCCGTAGGTCATCGCGCTGTCGGACGAGGTGCGTCCCCCACTCACGCTGACACCGATGTGCGTCCATGGAAGCCCGGGCGACCCTTCCAGGGCACGCGGGCAGCGGGGGCGGGTCGCCGTGGAACCGCCCGGGCGGTGAGCCCCGGCGGAGGGACGCCGGGCCAGCCGGGGACGGCGGCGCGCAGCGCGCGTCCCGCCGCGACGGGAGTGACGGCAGCCGTGGATCTATGCTGGCCGCGTGATCCGCCACCTCTCCCCGCGCACCGTCGATCCCCGCGACCTCGACGGCGAGGGCGAGCTGCCCCTCCCGGCGCTCGCCGGCGCCCTGGAGTCGGTCGCCGCCGAGCACGCGGCCGCGCTCGGCTGCGGGATGGACCGCCTCCTGGCGCGAGGCCTGGGCTGGGTCATGATGCGCCAGCGCCTCGAGGCGCTGGCGCCGCTGTTCGCCGGCGATGCGCTCGAGATCGCCACCTGGCCATCGGGCGTCGAGCGCCTCGTCGTCTCGCGCGAGTTCGAGGTCGCGCGCGCCGGGGAGGTGGTGGCGCGCGCCTCGACGGCGTGGCTGGTGCTCGACCTCGCCGCGCGCCGCCCGGTGCGGCCGGCGGCCGTGCTCGACGCGTCGCTGCGCGAGCGGCTGCCGGCGCTCGCGCCCATGGCGGAGCGGCTGCCCGAACCCGGACCGTCCGCGACCGCGGCCCGCCTCGAGGTGCGACCCGGCGACATCGACGCCAACGCGCACGTGAACAACGGCGCCTACCTGCGCTGGGCGCTCGACGCCACGCCGCCCGGGGTGCGCCGCGCGCGCCGCGCCTCCGCGGTGGAGGCGCACTACCTGGCGGAGGCGGTGCTCGGGGACGTCGTCCTGGTGCGATCGGGCGCGGCGGGCGACGGCCTCGCCCACGAGACGGTGCGCGAGGCGGACGGCAAGGTGCTGGCTCGCCTCGCGACCGCCTGGGCGCCGCGGCAGGGCGCCTCGCCGCTCAGGCCGTGACCCACTCCCTCAGCACCTTGTCGATCTGCTCCTCCGACAGGCTCCCCTGGTCGGCCATCTCCTTGATGCGCTGGGTGATGGCCTTGAGCTCGCTCTCGCCGAAGGTGATCCCGATCTCGCGGGCGCGGTAGCCGATGGCGTGCTTGCCGGTGAGGCGGCTGCCGACGATGAGGCGCCGCGTCAGCCCGAAGGCCTCGGGCGGGATGATCTCGTACGAGCCGGGGTTCACCGTCATCGCCTTGAGGTGCATGCCGGCCTTGTGCGAGTAGGCCGTCTCGCCGGTGAGGTAGTTGTTGAACGGCACGTCCACCCCGACGATGCGCGCCACGAGCCGCTCCAGCTCCCGCAGCTGGCCGAGGCGGTAGCGCTTGGCGACGCCCTGCGGGTCGAGCGAGTACATGCGTGCGACGAACCCGCCGAGCGGGGTGATGCCGATGCGCTCGCCGATGCCGAGCACGGCCACGTCGACGTGGGTGGCGCCGGCCGCCACCGCCTCGTGGGCGTTGGCCACCGCGCAGCCGGTGTCGTTGTGCCCGTGGAACCCGATGTCGCAGCGCACGTTCCGGCGCACCTCGCGCACGGCCGCGAAGACCTGCCGCGGCGTGGCGATGCCGACGGTGTCGGCGAGGCCCACCCGGTGGACCCCCAGCGCCTCGGCCGCGCGGTAGACGGCGAGGAGGTCGGACTCCTCGGTGCGGAACGTGTCCTCCGCGCTGAAGCGCACCTCCAGGCCCGCCGACAGGGCGAGCTGGATGGGCGGCGCCATGGCGTCGATGATCTCCTGGATGCTCTTGCCGTGCGACGACTCGCGCAGGATGCGGCTGGTGGCGAAGAGGAGGCCGATGCCGCGCACGCCGGTGTCGATGGCGGCCTTGACGTCGTCCACCACGCAGCGCGAGTGCGTGATGACGCGCGCCCCCAGGCCGAGCTTCACCACCGTGGCGAGGTCGCGCTGCGACTGCGGCGAGGCGGCCGGGCTCGTCAGCTCGATGTACTCGACGCCGAAGTGGTCGAGCGCGCGCGCGATCTCGAGCTTGTCCTGGGTGCGGAACACGGCCTTGGCGAACTGCTCGCCCTCGCGCAGCGTCGAGTCGATGATCTTGCAGGGGAGCCGGGCGACGGGGACGGACATGGCGGGCTATCTCGCGGTGTGGGCGGTGGCGAGCGCAGGCTCGGGCTCGGCCAGGTCGGCGACGAGACCGCCGGAGCCGGGGTCGGTCCGGAAGCCGAAGCGTGCCAGGTACTCGGGCTGGAAGTAGCCCGTCTCGCAGGCCAGGCCGCCGTGGGCGTGCAGCCGGCGGAAGAACTCCTTCATGAGCCCGTCGGCCACCCCCACGCCGCGGAACTTGCGGCCCATCACCACCTTCTCCATGTGGGCGCGCTCCGGTGACGTCCACCGATAGTACACGCCGCCCATGACCGTGTCCTTGTCGTCGAGGCAGAGCAGGAACTCGTGCTCCTGGGTGAACGTGACCTGGAGATTCGCCTCGTGGAAGAGCTGCAGGAGCCGGGCCACCTCGCGCGGGCTGGCCGGCGCGCGCACGAAGAAGCGGTTCCCCTGCTCGTCGCGCAGGCCCATGACGATCTCGGTGACCTGCTTGTCGCCGGCGGGCAGCGAGATGAGCTGCGCCTCGTCGCCCGGCGCCAGGTAGCGGTAGGTCATGCGCGCGAGGAAGTAGTCCTCCTCGGCGGTGGGCCGGACCGCGGCGCGATTCGCCGCCACCTGCGCCTCGAGGTCGAGCGCGCCCGCGCCCACCGCCCGCGCCCGGCTCATGAGCCGCTCCAGCGCCGCGGCCAGATCCGAGCGCGCGGCGGCGAAGACGGTCTGCCGGAAGAAGCGGATGCGCGTGTCGGGCCAGGTCTCCTCCACCTCGGAGAGGCGGTAGGTGCCCCACAGCTCCTGCAGCATGCGGCCGCGCGCCTCGACCGTGGCGGCCGGGTTCACCTCCAGCCACCGGCCGTAGCGCTTCGCGGCGAAGTGCACGCGCATGGGCGTGTAGCCGCGCTCGCGCACGTCCTCGAGGAAGGCGGCGATGGCCGGCCCGCGCCGGTCGACCTTGGAGGCCGCCTCCAGGACGCCCTTGGCCCGGAAGAGGCCGAGCGCCTCGACCACCGCCGAGAAGAGCATCCGCTCCGGCACCTCGCCCTGCAGGTCGGTCCGCGAGGCCTCGACCCGGTTCAGGCAGAAGGCCTGGAAGCGGTCGAGCAGCTCGTCGAACGAGGCGCAGGGCGACCGGTCGGAGATGGACACGAGCCGGGTGCCGGAGTGGTAGTCGTGCGACGGCACGATGAAGGCCTCGGGCGAGGGCTCGCGCAGCGCCAGCCTGCGCCCGGTGCGGTCCCAGAAGGCGACGTGCGCCGAGCAGGCCGACCAGGCGACGTAGGGCCACAGGCTCTTCAGCCGCTTCGTGTCCCCGTGCCGCTCGATGCGCTCCACCTGCCGCGCCACGTGGTCTCCGGGGATGTACTCCTCGGTGAAGATGCCGTACTCGGGGTAGTACCCACCGAACGCCTCGACCAGCGGCGGGGGCGCGCCGGCGGCGAGCAGCCAGGAGATCTCCTCGCGCAGCTCGGCCGGGTGCATCGCCGAGACGAGGTTGATGGCGACGTCGAACGTCTCGCGGGCGCGGGTGTGGATGGAGAGCCGGTAGACCGACTTGCCGTGCCCCGTCCCGAGGTGCGTGACGGTGGCGCCGCCGGGCGGGATGTCGGCGAGCGAGAGGAGCGCGCCCTTGCCGAAGAGGAAGCAGGACGCGCGCATGAGGGTGGTGTCGGCGATGGCGCGGAGGAGCAGCTCGCGGGCGCGGTCGCCGATGCCGTGCTCGAAGGCGACCACGTCCTTCCAGCCGTACTCGGCGCCGGTCTCGGGGTCGATGGCGAGCCGCAGGTTCGGGCCGATCCAGTGGGAGAAGCCGCGCCGCAGCCGGTCCAGCTCCTCGCCGGCGCGCGCCGCCAGCTCCTCGTCCTCGTGCTGGCCGAGGCGCGCCAGAGGCACGCGCACCCGCGCGTACCAGCGCGGGTGGGCGACCGCGTGGGCCGTGAGCAGGCGCATGGTGCCGACGAGGAGCCGCCGGTCGGAGGGCTCGCGCACGTGGTCCAGCGCCGCGTCGGCGGAGAGCGAGCCGAGCAGCACCTCGAGCTGCGCGTCGGTGAGGCCGCGCTCGCCGAGCGTGGCGAGGTCCTCGTCGCGCAGCGCCATCGCGCCGAGCCGGTCGAGGAAGAGCCGCAGCGTCGCCAGCGTCTGGTCGGCGTCCTCCTCCGGCAGGAGCGCGCGGAAGGCGCGGCGGCGGACCTCCTCGTCGGGCGAATCGGCGGCGCGCCGCAGCAGCGCGCGGCAGAGCGCGGCGTGCTCGCTGCGGCCGCCGGCGACGCCCATCTGCAGGTGGGCCACCGCCTGCCGCGCCTCGGGCCGCTCGGCGCGGAGCAGCTCGCCGGCCGCGTGGATGGTGTGGAACGTCAGCCGCTCCGCCTCGCACGCCTCGAGCAGCCGCGGCAGCCGTGCCGAGGGCGGCGGCGGCCAGAGGCGCGCGTCGAGGCGGATCTCGGAGCCGGCGCGCCGTCGCCGCGCCACGAGCGAGTGGAACGCCTCGTCGCCGAGGAACGTGACGAGGCCGTCGTTCCCGAGCCAGAGCGCGGGCCGCGCCAGGAGGGCGCCCAGGTCGAGCACCGAGCCCTCCACCGCGTAGGCGAGGTCGCCCAGGCGGAGCGCGCCGGGGGCGGCCAGCTCGGTCCCCACCCTCATGGAGCGGCTGCCGGCGTGGAGGACCCCGTCCTCGAGCCGCACCTCGTGCTGCAGGACGCCCATCTCCCGGAGCACCCAGTTCGGGATGCGCAAGAAGAGCCCGTCCACGGAGAGCGCGAGGTGCTTCTGGACGTACATCTTCTCGATGAGCTCGGTCCAGTTCTTCTCGACCACCTCGCGCTTGAAGCTCTGCTTGGCGGTGAGCTCGCCGTGCGCCTCGTCCAGCGCGCGCGGCAGCATCTGGAAGGCCACCACCCGCTCGAAGGGCGCGAGGAAGCGGTTGGCGGAGGCGACGAGCGAGGAGAGCAGCTCGTGCAGCTCCGCCGGCGAGCGCTCGCGCAGCGCCGGCTGCGTGGCGTAGTTGGGCCAGATGAGGAGCGTGTTGTACTCGCGGTGATCGCCGACCAGGAAGGCCTGCGCCACCGCGTCGAAGTCGCGGAACAGGTTCTCCACCCGCTGCGGCGCGATCGTCTGCCCGGCGCGGTTCTTGTAGATCTCCTTCTTGCGCCCGACGATGCGGTGGTGGCCCTCGGCGTCGACCGAGACGAGGTCGCCGGTGCCGAACCAGCCGTCCCGGTCGAGCGCGGAGTCGACGCCCCCGGGGCCGTAGTAGCCCTGGGACACGTACGGGCCGCGGATGAGCAGCTCCCCGTCGTCGGCGCGCCGGCACTCGATGCCGGGGAGCGGCTTGCCGATGGAGTGCTCCAGGTACTCGCCGGGCGGCGTCATCGTGATCCCGCCCGTCGCCTCGGTCATGCCGTAGCCGGAGCAGACCTCGATCCCGGCGCGGTGGAACGCCTTGAAGACGACCGGGTCGAGGTACCCGGCGGCCGAGAGGCCGTAGCGCAGCCGGCCGCCGGTGAGCGTCTTCAGGCTGGCGGCGGTCTCGTCGGCCTCGTCGGAGGCGGTCTCCTGCACCGCCGTCTCGTGCAGCTCGATCCACTTCTTCGGGACGCTGATGAAGACGGTGGGCCGGACCGCCTTGAAGTCCTCGAGCAGCGAGGCGTGCGAGGTGGAGCGGGCGAAGACGTAGCTCGCGCCCCACCACAGCGTGCCGGTCATCTCGAGCCAGCGGCCGAACGTGTGGTAGAGCGGGAGGTAGCAGAGGAAGGCGTCTCCCTCGCCGATCGACGGCAGCGCGAAGCCGCGGCACAGCCGCTTCGAGACGAGGTTGAGGTGCGAGAAGGCGATGCCCTTGGGGCGCCCGGTGGTGCCGCTCGTGTACATCACGGTCGCCAGCTCGCGGCTCGTCACGCGCTCGGCGCGCGCCGCCCGGGCGGCGTCGTCGAACGCGCCGCCGCCCTGACCCACCATCTGCTCCAGCGAGAGGAGCCCGTGCCGGTCGGCGCAGGTGCGCGAGACCACCACCACCTCGTGCAGGTCGGGGAGGCTGCCGAGCGCGGGCAGCACCTTCGAGACCTGCTCCTCGTCGGAGGCGACGAGGACGCGCGCGCCGGAGTGGCGCAGCATGTAGACGACCTGCTCGGCCGTGGCGTTGGCGGGCAGCGGGAAGTCGACGATGCCGTTGGTGAGGCAGGCGAGGTCGCAGAGCGCGCCCTCGAGCGAGTTCTCGGTGAGGAGCGCGACCTTGCCGTCGGGTCCGTCCTCGCGCAGGAGCGCCAGCATGCCCCGGGCGATGGAGCGGGTGCGGCGCGCCACCTCGGCCACGGTGAGCTCGGCGGCGTCGGCGCCGAGGACGCGGATGGCGACGCTGCGCGGGTCGGTCTCCTCGCGCGAGCGCAGCACCTCGCCCAGCGTGTAGTCGGCGCGCTCGATGGCGGGGACGAGCAGCTGCACCCAGGGCTCGATCTGCTCGGGCCGGAGCGCCTCGGTGAAGAAGCGGCGCCGGACGGCGTCGAACAGCGCGGCGAGCGCCCGGCGCGCCGCCGGGCGGGACGGCCCCTGCACGCGCCCGAGCAGCGTCTCGACGAGCGCCGCCACCTCGGCGAGGTCGGACGGCTGGACGGTGCCGAACGCATCCCGCGTCTCCGTCACGAGCGCGTCGTGGGGCGCCTCGGGCCGGCCCCAGTGCGCGGCGAGCTTGGAGAACTGGGCGGCGTCGGGCGCCATGCGCGTACCGGGGGTGGCCATGTCAGGAGTTCTTACGCTGGAATAAGGCCATATAGAAGCCGTCGCACCCTTGCCGGTGCGGCCAGGTGCGGGAGGCCTCCGCCAGCTGGAAGGCGGGCTCGGCGCGCGAGAAGGCGAGCGCGACGTCCTCGTCCTCCTCGCGACGCAGCGTGCAGGTGGCGTAGACGAGGCGGCCGCCGGGCCGGACGTGGCGCGCGGCGGCGCGGAGGAGCTCGAGCTGCAGCGCCGGGAGCGCGGCGAAGGAGCCCGGGTCGATGCGGAAGCGCGCGTCGGGCCCGCGCCGGAGCGCGCCCAGCTCGGAGCAGGGCGCGTCGACCAGGGCGGCGTCGACGGTGAGCCCGCCGGGCGGCGCCGCGCCCTCGATCCGGACGATGCCGGCGGCGCCGGCGCGGCGCGCGCGCACGGCGAGGCGCGCGAGGCGCTCGGCGTCGGGGTCGCAGGCGTGGACCGCGCCGCCGGCCCCCACGTCGGCGGCGAGCTGCAGGGCCTTCCCGCCCGCGCCGGCGCACAGGTCGAGCACGCGCTCGCCGGGGCGGGCCGCGAGGAGCGCGCCGGCGCGCTGGCTCCCCTCGTCCTGCACCTCGAACAGCCCCTCCCGCAGCGCGCCGAGGCCGTACAGGTTCGGCCGCAGCGAGGTGACGACGAGCGCCGACGGGACGAGCGCGCCCGGGCGCGCCTCGACGCCCTCCGCGGCGAGGCGGCGCGCCAGGGCGACCGGTGTCGTGCGGAGCAGGTTCGGGCGGAGGGCGACGGGCCCGGGGAGGTTGAGCGCGTCGGCGAGCGCCGCGGCCTCGGCACCGGCCTCTCGCTCGAGCGTCGCCGCGAGCCAGTCGGGCAGGGAGTGACGGGTGGCGAGGTCCGCGGGCGGCGGGCGCGGCGGCGGGAGGAGGCGCGGATCGAGGCCGAGGAGCGCGGCGGGGCCGGGGAAGCGGGCGAGGTCGCGGAGGAGGAGGGCGAGGAGGACGACAGCCGGGGGCATGGAGGTCGAAGGCGAGGCCCCCGCCTGCCACGCCAGCCTCCTCCTCCACACCGCGACCCCGAACACCGCCTCCTTCACCGCCTGCCGCGCCTCGCGCGAGAGCCCGCGGTTCGCCCTCAGAAACCGATCCAGAACGCGTTCCGCGGGAGCGCCCGCCAGGACCTCCCCGAGCGGTCCGTCCAGCGCGGGGCCGAGCCCCGCCAGTGCGCCCCACGGCACCGACCCGAGCCGGCGCTCCCCGGCCGAGGCTCGGTCCTCCTGCGCTCGCACGGTCCAGTGCTATCACTAGGGGCCGAGGTGCGCATGCCCGCCACGACCCGTCCCGCCCGATCGCTCCGCCCGCTGGCGCTGCCGCTCACCCTCGCGCTGGCCGCGCTCGCCTGCGGCGGAAACGACGGCTTCCAGGCGTCCAGCCCCCTCGCGAACCGCTGCGCCGCTCCGCGCAGCGGCACCGATCCGTTCACCGGGCAGCGCTACCCCGACGCGAGGGGCACGCTCGACGACGAGAAGCGGTGGCTCAAGTCCTACATGGACGCGCTCTACCTCTGGTACAGCGAGATCCCGGCGGTCGACCCGGCGGCGTACGAGAGCATCACGGGGACCAACGGCTACTTCGAGGCGCTGAAGACCAAGGCGGTGACAGCTTCGGGGAAGCCCAAGGACGCCTTCTCCTTCACGCTCGACACCTCCAGCTGGGAGGCGCAGTCGGTCGCGGGCGTGGAGGCGGGCTACGGCATCCGCTGGGTCCTGCTCGCCAATCGGCCGCCTCGAGACATCGTCGTGGCGCAGATCGAGCCGGGCTCCCCGGCCGCGAAGGCGGGCGTCGTGCGCGGGCTGCACGTCGCCACCGTCGACGGCACCGCGGTCGTGGACGGCGATCCCGCTCCGCTGAACGCCGGCCTGTTCCCGGCCAAGGCGAGCGAGAGCCACACCATCGTCTTCCAGGACGCGGCGGGGACGCCGGCCAGCCAGACCCCCGTGACGCTCACGTCGGCGGACATCACGATGACGCCGGTCGGCACCGTCGGCGCGAGCGGTCCGTTCGCCTCGACAATCCCGACGGCCTCAGGGACCGTGGGCTACCTGCTGTTCAACGACCACAACGCGCCGTCCGAGGCCCAGCTCGTGAGCGCCATCACGCAGCTGCGGAGCGCGGCGGTGACCGACCTCGTCCTCGACATGCGCTACAACGGCGGCGGCTTCCTCGACATCGCCAGCGAGCTCGCCTACATGATCGCCGGCGGGACGTCCACGACCGGCAAGGTCTTCGAGCGGCTCGCCTTCAACGCCAAGACGCCGGAGGGGCAGAATCCGGTGACCGGCGGCTCGAATGCGCCGACGCCGTTCCACACGACGACACAGGGGTTCTCACCGGGCGCCCGGGTGTTCCTTCCCACGCTGAACCTCCGGCTCGCACGCGTGTTCGTGATCACGAGCGGCAACACCTGCTCGGCGAGCGAGTCGGTCCTGAACGGCCTCCGCGGCGTCGGGGTGGCGGTGAACCTCATCGGCGGGACCACCTGCGGGAAGCCGTACGGCTTCTACCCGCAGGACAACTGCGGCACGACCTACTTCGCCATCCAGTTCCAGGGCGTGAACGCGGCCGGCTTCGGCGACTACGCCGACGGCTTCGTGCCCGGCGGCAGCGGCCCGTCGGGCGCCCCCGGCTGCGTCGTCGCCGACGACTTCGCGCATGCGCTCGGAGATCCCGCCGAGGGACGGCTCGCGGCCGCGCTCGCGTTCCGCGCGACCGGCCAGTGTCCGGCGCCGGTCGCGGCGGCGACGGCGCTCGTGGCGCCGGGCCGGAGCGATGGACGCGTCGTGCGGCCGGCGTGGCGTGAGAACCGCATCGTGCGGAGGTGACGCCCGGAGCGCGACTACCGTGCACCCAAAGCGGTGCATTCATTTCTACTGGCACAACTTCACGAATCGTGCCACCCGGGTGCGCCGGTCTCCGTGACCGCCTCTGGCCTGGCGAGCGCAGCACGTGCGCTGCCGGTGTCACCCCACCAGCTTCAGCCCCGCCGGCAACCCCTCGCCGAAGATCCGCCCCTCCTCCGCCGCGCCGAGCAGCACCGGCTCCTTCACCGGGCGCACCTGCCCCTCCTGCGCCTTGGCCTCGGCCAGCACGCGGAGCGCGAGGTCGCGCGCCTCCGGTCCGACGTCGCGGGCGCGGTCGCCGGACATGCGCGCCAGCTGCGCCACCGGGAACGCCAGGTCCGCCGGCCGGGCGCCGGACGCCGCCAGTCGCGCGAGCCACGCCTCCGCCACCTCCGGCCCGACGCAGGTGTGAGCGCTGGCGTGGAACGGGACGCGCGCGCCGAGGCGGCCGAGCGCCCAGAGCAGGTGCGGCGCCGGACCCTCCCGGCCGAGCCGCTCCAGCACCGCCTCCCCCACCTGGCGCTTCCGGTCCGGCGGCACCCGCTCCAGGCTGGCCGCGAGCCGGATCATCTCGTCCACCGCCTCGGGCCGGACGCCCGCCACCTTCGGCTTCGGCCGGCGCGGGTCGGCCGGCGCCAGGAAGGGCACGACGGCGTCGAGCACGCGCGCCTGGGCGCGCTCGTCGAGCCCGCCGGCGATGCGCCGCCACAGCACCCACCACGCCTGCCAGCCGTGAGGCTCGGCCTGGAACTGCAGCCCCTCGCCGAAGGCCTTGAACGTCTCGGCCGCGCGCCAGGCGTCGAGCGGGGCGCCGAAGCCGGGGCGGAGCGCGTAGCCGGTGAGCGCGCACCAGAGCCGCTCGTGATCGGCCGTGCGCCGCCGCCGCGCCATGCCGGCGTGGAGCGCGGCCCACAGCTCGCGCAGCACCGGGACGTTCCAGCCCTCGCGCGGCCCGAGCGCCTTCTCCAGCGCGCGCCACAGCCCCTTCACGTCGCGCTTCTCGACCGGCGCCGGCTTCTTCCCGTAGTACAGCTCGACGAGCTCGCGCGCCTCGGCGAACCCGCGCGGCAGCGACGCGATCTCGGTCGGCCCCTCGTCGGCGGCCTCGCCGCGCAGCCCGAACTCGAGCTTCCAGCGCGCGTCCCGGTCCTCGGCGACGCAGTAGACCTCGAGCGTGCCGATCTCGGTGAGCGCGGCGCGGAGCCGCACCGGCACCTCGCTCTTCCCCTCGCCCGGCGCGCGGAGCACGGTCTCCACCGGCGGGAGCGCCTGGAACGTGTCGTCGACCGCCACCACGTCGCCCGGCCGCTCGAAGCGCGCGCGCGTGGTGGCGAACAGAGGGAAGCGCACCGGCCGGTCGAGCACGAGCGCGAAGGTGCGCGGCACCTCCACCTCCTCGCCCTCGGGGTGATGGCGCGGCACGAGGCAGAGCGCCTGCGGCGCCGCGGCTCCGGGCGCGTCCACCCCCACGAACCAGGCGCGCGGCGTCCCGCCGCCGATGCGCAGGCCGATGCCCCGCCGCACGAGCGCCGACCAGGCGGCGCCGCGCGCCACCGCCACGTCGAGCCGGTCCGCGTCGAGCACCTCGACCGGCGCCTGGCCCGGGAACCACGCCGAGACCACGGCGGCGAGGCGCTCCCGCACCGCGCGCGGCGTGAACACGCCGCCATTGAGGAGGAGCGCGTCCGGGCGGGGGAGCGCGGCGGCCCGGCCCGTCGCCTCGGCCACCTCCGCCGCGTGGTCGCGCAGGAAGGCGAGCGCGTGGCGGGTGACGGCGGGGTCCGACTCGTAGGGCAGCCCCAGCTCGAGGAGGCCCCCTCGTCCGCGCCGGCGCGGCAGGTCCTCGGGCCCGACCGCCGGGAAGAAGCCGTCGAGGAGCGTCGTCCGCACCTCGTCGCGCCCGAGCTCGGCGCCGAGCGTCCCGCCGACGAGGCGGCTGCCGCGCCCGGGGATGGCGACCGCCAGCCGCTCCGGGCCGGCCTCGTCGAGGAGCCGCTCCTTCGCGCCGCGGCACGCCTGCACCAGCAGCGACCACTGCACCGCGTCGAGCCGGGCGCCGAGCCGCGCCTCGACCGCGCGGGCCAGCGTCACGTCCACGTTGTCGCCGCCGAGCAGGAGGTGGTCGCCGACCGCGAGCCGCGTGAGCGCGGGGGTGCCGCGCTCCACCGCGGCGTGGACGAGCGTGAAGTCGGTCGTGCCGCCGCCCACGTCGCAGACGAGGACGAGCCGGCGCTCCCCCAGCGCGGAGGCGAGCTCGGCGCGGTGGCGCGCGGTGAAGTCGTAGAACGCCGCCTGCGGCTCCTCGAGGAGCCGCACCCGCGAAAGCCCCGCCTCGTGCGCGGCCCGCAGGGTGAGCTCGCGGGCCACCTCGTCGAACGAGGCGGGCACGGTGAGCACCACGTCCTGCTCCGCCAGCGGGTGGTCCGGGAAGCGCGCTCCCCACGCGCCGCGCAGGTGGCCGAGGTAGAGCGCGGACGCGGCCACCGGAGAGAGCCGGGGCACGCCCTCGGGTGCGCCCCACGGGAGGATGGGTGCGGTGCGGTCGACGCGGGGGTGACTGAGCCAGCTCTTCGCCGAGGCGACGAGGCGCCCCGGCACGCGCGCGCCCTGCGCCCGCGCCAGCTCCCCGACGACCACCTCCGGCTCGCCCCAGGGCAGTCGGCGCGCAGCTCCCGGCAGCTCGTGCTCGGCGGGGAGGTAGGCGGAGGACGGCAGGAGCCGGCGCTCCCCCACCTCGCCCGGCGCCACGAGCTGGGGGATGTCGAGGACGCGCAGGTGGTCCGCGGGGTCGCCGTCGGCCGCGAGGTCGACGTAGGCGAGCGCCGAGTTGACCGTGCCGAGGTCGACGCCGACGAGGTAGCGGGAGGGGGCAGCCATCTCACCCCGCCCCGGCCGGCTGCTCCTCCGCCCGGAGGTTGAACTCCACCTTCCAGGCCTTCCCCTTCGCGTCCACCGCCTCCAGCTCCAGCGTGCCGATCTCGGTGACGTGGGCCCGCAGCGACACGGGGACCACCTCGCCCGGCTGCGCGCCGTCGGCGGGCAGCGTCGTCTCGATGGGCGCGAGCTCCTCCAGCTCCGCCTCGCGCTCGACCACCGCTCCCACCCGGTCCGCGCGGCGCGACGACGACGCGAAGAAGCGGAAGCGCGCCGGCTCTCCGACGACGAGCCCGAGCTCCTTGCGCGGCAGCTCGGCGCTCGTGCCCTCCTCCATGCCCATGGGCGCGACGCACAGCGCCTCGATGGGCGGCGGCAGGCCCGGCACGGCCGGCATCGCGGTCTCGATCCCGACGTAGTAGGCGCGCGCCGTGCCGCCGCGGATGCGGATGCCGCGGCCGCTGCGCACGCGGCCGTAGACGGCCGCGCCCTTCGCCACCGCCAGGTCGAGGTCGACGCCGGGCAGCTCCCGGGGTGCGGTGCCGCCCTCCGCCGCCACCCAGGCCGCGACGACCTCCTTCACCCGGTCCTTGAGCTCGGCCGCCTTCATCACACCGCCGTTGAAGAGGAGCGCGGTCGGGTGGAGGAACTCCTTCCCCGCGAGCCGGGGCGCGCCGCCGGCGGCGGCCTCGAGCCCGGCGCGGTGCCGGGCGAGGAACGCCGCCAGGTGCCGCGTGATGCCAGGATCGGACGCGTAGGGCAGGCCGAGCGTGGTGAGCGCGGTGCGGCGCTGCGCCGCCGGCCGCGCGCCG
This sequence comes from Anaeromyxobacteraceae bacterium, assembly GCA_035719345.1. Taxonomy (GTDB): domain Bacteria; phylum Myxococcota; class Myxococcia; order Myxococcales; family Anaeromyxobacteraceae; genus Anaeromyxobacter_A. The sequence goes on along the minus strand of DASTGH010000691.1, from coordinate 953 downwards.
GCCTCGACCCGCGGGAGGAAGCCGTCCACCAGCGTCTCGACCAGCTCGGCGCGGGTGAGCTCGGTGCGCAGCGCGCCGCCGACGAGCCCGGAGCCGCGCCCCGGCACCGTCACCGGCGTCGCCGCCTTCGAGGCGTCGCCGAAGAGCGCCTCCTTCGCCTGGCGCGCGCCGTGGGTGAGCGCCGCGAGCTGCCAGCGGTCGAGCGCCTTGCCCTTCTCGGCCAGCTTCGCCTGGAGCCGGTGCGCCAGCGCCAGGTCCATGTTGTCGCCGCCGAGCAGGATGTGGTCGCCGACCGCCACCCGCTCGAGGCCCAGGTCGCCGCCGCGGTCCACCACGGCGATGAGGCTGAAGTCGGTGGTGCCGCCCCCCACGTCCACCACCAGGATGAGGTCGCCCGGGTGCACGAGCTTGCGCCAGCGGTCGCCGGTCGCGTCCACCCAGGCGTAGAGCGCCGCCTGCGGCTCCTCGAGCAGGACCGGGTCGGGCCGAGATTGCCGAGCGCCAGTGGAAGTGGATCGTCGTCCTCGTCTGGCTTGTGATCTGCGGCTGGTTCATTTTCCAGAAGTGGAACGAGATCCGCTTCTTCGGACTGCCGGACACCGACGACAACATGCGGATCATGCAGGTCCGAGCGCTGCTCCATGGGCAAGGCTGGTACGATCTTCGAAACTATCGGATGAACCCGCCGTGGGGCGCGAACATCCATTGGTCGCGGCTGGTCGATCTGCCGATCGCCGGACTGATCCTTTCGCTTCGTCCCTTCCTCGGCGGGGCGGGAGCCGAGAAATGGGCGGTCGCGATCGCGCCGCTGCTGCCTTACGTGCTGCTTCTCTTCTCCTTGGCGATCACGGCGCGGCGACTGGTTGCTCCGCTCGCTTATCCGCTGGCGCTCCTCGCGGTCTTCTTCGCCGGATCGACCAACGGCATGTTCATGCCGGAGCGGATCGACCACC
>DASTGH010000690.1:0-9577 GCA_035719345.1 Anaeromyxobacteraceae bacterium | reverse complement strand
ATCAGACCGCGCGACGCGTCGCGCATCGCGGCGACCGTGCGGTCGACGAGGTCCATGTTTCCCGCGCCCTCGACCTCGGCCGTCGTTGGCGAGGGGCGCGCCCGGCAGGAGGGCGGCGAGCGCAGGGTTCGCCGCCTCGATGACGAGCTCCGGGCCGCGCAGCACCGCGAGCGGCGCGCCGGCCGACGCGAACATGGCGCTCAGGTGGTCGGCGGAGGGGAGCCCGCCGCCGGGCTCGCCGGAGTGCGACACGCGCGTCCCATACCACCGGCCCCTCGTCGGCGCCGGGCTCCGAGCGCCTCGGGCGCCACCCGCTCGTCGAGCGGACCCGTTCCATCGCGGTCGTCCCCCGCCGACCGGCCAGCGAATCGACCCGCCCCGTCCGGCGCCGCCCCCGCGGCTTGCGCCGGCGCCGCCCCGGGGCATAGAGACCGGAGCGGCTCGCCATGCGCCCGTCGCTCCATCTCGCCGCTGCCTGCCTCGCCGCCGCGCTCGCCTGCACCTCCCCGAACGAGGGGCAGCCGCCGCCGCTCCAGGTGAAGGGGGCGGTGGCGGTGGCGCCCGCGGCCGTGGCCTGCGACCTCGCCGGCACGCCGCTCACCGTGACGGCGCTCGGGATCCACCTCTCCCCGTCGTCGGAGGGCGCATTCCTCGCCAACCCCGCGAACCTTTGCCGGCAACGCGCCAACGAGACCACCGTCAACCTCGTGCTGTGGGCGAACGGCGCGGGCGCGCCGGCGACGTTCGCCGCCGGCGCCTACACGCCGCACGCCGACGCCACGGGCGGGCTCTCGGCCTTCCAGGTGCGCCTCGACGGATCGTGCGCGGTGACGCCGCCGAACGTGTTCGCCCAGCGCGGCACGGTCACGCTGTCCTCCGTCACCGACCAGCGCGTGGCGGGGAGCGTCGACCTCGTCTTCGACGACGGGAGGACGCTGGCCGCGTCGTTCGACGCGGCGGTGGTGCCGTCCGCGGCGTCGCCCTGTGACATGTTCGGCGTGCAGGGCGGCGCGCCCGGCGTGGGCTGCGGCGCCCGCACCTGCTCGCCTTGAGGGGCGCGCCCGCCTCAGCGGGCGGGGGCGGCCGGGTTCGGCCGCGGCGGTGCCACGCGGCGGAGCGCGTTGCGGTCGACGTGGTGGAAGGGCTCGCCGCGCCCGGCGATCTGCAGGACCGTGTCCTGCTCGTAGCGGAGCGTGCCGTCCGGCTGGATGGTGACGGTGATCGCGTATTCCAGCGTGCGGAAGTTCTCGTGCAGGAAGGGCGCGGAGACGATGCCGGCGGTGGACGACCCGAGCGTCGCCCGCACCGTGAACGCGCGCGCGTCCGGCTCGGCGGTTCCCATGGCCATGGCCACCTGCCCCCGGGGGATGGCGATCGTCTGCAGGAGCGTCTTCGTGGCCGGCTCCCACAGCCAGTAGCCCACCTGGTCGTGGAAGGTGAGGGCCTCGTCCAGCTTGTTCACGTGCACGTGGTAGCGCAGACCGTAGAGGAGCTGAGGGCCGTTCGCCTGTGGGTCGATGGGCTCGAACACCATCCGCTCGCGGTACGGCTCGTCCTCGCCGCCCTCGGCCACGGGGTGGGTGTCGATGCCCTCGCCCTCCCACGTGCCGGCGAGCGCGGCCAGCGGGCCGAGGTTCGCGAGCGTGTCGAGGTCGATCTGCTCCGGCTCGGTGTAGATGTCGCGCGCCATGTGCCATCCTCCGCGCCGCCATTCTAGCGAGCGGCGGGGCGGGCCCGGGCGTCGCGCGCGGGTCGTGCGGGCGCGCCGGCCCGGGCCGTGCCAGGATCGGATCCATGACCGACCCCGTCCATCTGTTCGCGTACGGCACGCTGCGCGCCGGCGAGCCCAACGACGTCCGCGGGCTCGCGCCGGCGCCGCGCTTCGTGGGGTTCGGGGTGGTGGAGGGGGATCTCCACGACTTCGGGTTCCACCCCGGCATCGTCCTGCGCTCCGGCGCCGCGCCGGTGCTGGGCGAGGTGTGGGCCTGCGCGCCCGAGCTCGTGGCGACGCTCGACCGGATCGAGCTCGAGTACCCGGAGCGGCCCGGCCTCTACCGGCAGGCGTGGCGGGACGTCGCCTGCGGCGGGGCGGTGCTGCGCTGCCTCGTGTACGAGCTCACCGACGGCGGCGCCTCCAGCCTCGGCCGCTTCCCGCCGGCGCCGCTCGTCGACTGGGTGGGCTGGCGCATCCGGCGAGCGGGGCTGGCCGGCGATCGGGAACGCTGACCGCGGCGCCGCGCCGCAGGGCGAACCCCGCGGCGTGGCCAGCGGCTCCCAGGAGAGGCGCCCGGCGCGGCGCCAGGAGGACGGTGCCATGAAGCTCGTCATCATCGGCGGCGTCGCCGGCGGCGCGACCGCGGCGGCGCGGGCGCGGCGCGTGAGCGAGGCGGCGGAGATCACGGTCGTCGAGCGGGGCCCCTACGTCTCCTACGCGAACTGCGGGCTCCCCTACTTCATCTCGCGCGACATCGAGAGCCGGCAGAAGCTCCTCCTGCAGACGCCGCAGGGCTTCGACCGGCGCTACCGGGTGAAGGTGCTGGTGGAGACGGAGGCGGTGGAGATCGATCGCGCCGGCAAGCGCGTGCGGGTGCGCAGGGGCGGCGAGGACGCCTGGCTGCCGTACGACAAGCTCGTCCTGGCGCAGGGCGGGAACCCGGTCGTGCCGAGCGTGCCCGGCGTGCCGGGCGAGAACGTGTTCCGCTTCTGGAACGTGCCCGACATGGACCGGCTCGACGGCTTCATCGAGTCGGCGCGGCCGCGGAGCGCGCTGGTGGTGGGCGGCGGGTTCGTCGGCCTGGAGATGGCCGAGGCGTTCCGGCGCCGCGGGCTGGCGACGACCGTGATCGAGCTGCTCCCCACGGTGATGCCGCACATGGACCGGGAGCTGGGCGTGGCGGTGGGCGGCGAGCTCCGCGCCCACGGGGTGGAGGTGGTGACCGGCGCCGGGGTGGCGGCGGTCCACGGCGACCGGCGCGAGGTGGAGCTCTCCGACGGGCGCAGGCTGCCCGCCGACCTCGTCCTCTTCTCGGTCGGGGTGCGGCCGGAGCTGGGGCTGGCGCGTGCGGCCGGCCTCGAGGTCGGGCCGGCGGGGGGGCTGCGCGTCGACGACCGGCTCCGCACCAGCGACCCGGACATCCTGGCGGTCGGCGACATGATCGAGGTGTGCCACCGCGTCTCGGGACGGACGGTGCGCGTCCCGCTGGCCGGCCCCGCGAACCGCCAGGGCCGCCTCGCCGCCACCAACGCGCTCGGCGGCGACGTGCGCTACCGCGGTGCGCTCGCCACCAGCGCGGTGAAGGTGTTCGAGGCCACGGCCGCCATGACCGGGCTGACCGAGCGCGCCGCGCGCGAGGCCGGGCTCGCCGCCGGAGCCGCGCTCGTCTACAAGGACCACCACGCCGGCTACTACCCCGGCGCGAAGGAGCTCCTGCTCAAGCTCGTCTACGAGCGCGGATCGGGGCGGCTCCTCGGCGCGCAGGCGTTCGGGCACGCGGGCGTGGAGAAGCGCATCGACGTCCTGGCGACGGCGCTGCACGGCGGCATGACGCTGCACGACCTCGCCGAGCTCGACCTCGCCTACGCGCCGCCGTTCTCCTCGGCCAACGACCCCGTCAACGTGGCGGCGTTCGTCGGCGAGAACGACCTCTCCGGCTTCGCCCCGCTCCTCACCGCCGCCGAGCTGAGGGTGGCGCTCGCCTCGCCCGCGCCGCCGGTCGTGCTCGACGTCCGGACCGACCTCGAGTGGAGCCAGGGCCACCTGCGCGGCGCGCTGCACGTGCCGCTCGACGACCTGCGGGCGCGCTGGGACGTCCTGCCGCGCGGGCGGCGCATCGCCGTGCACTGCAAGTCGGGCTTTCGGGCGCACCTCGCGCTGCGCATCCTGCGCGAGCGCGGCTTCGAGGACGTCGTGAACGTGACCGGCGGCTGGCTGGCGATGCAGGCGGAGGGCGGCTTCGAGGTGGAGGCCGCCGGACCTGCGCGCGCGGGCTGACGCGCCGGGCGGCCGCGAGCGCGAGCGCGGCGGCGACCCGACCGAGGCGTGCCCGTTTCGGGAACGCCCCGGGTCAATGACGGGAGAGACGCCCGGCCGGCGCGGCGAGCCGCCCGGTCGAGACCCGAGGAGCGTGCCCCCCAACGCGCTCCTCGGGCGGCGGTCTCGATGACGTTCCTGCCCTCGAAGGGGCGCGTGCGCGCGGAGTGGACCCGCGCCGTGTCCACCCGCGGCGTGACGCCGCGCCCCGGTACGATCAGCGTCCCCTCGTCCCGTGTCCGGACCATGGAAGCGCGCCGCGGCCGGCAATCTCGCCGGCGCGGTTGGGGCGGCTCCTCGCGGAGCCGTGCGCTCGAGAGGGCAGTTAGATGTCCAACGTGTCTCGCCGCGCGGGCCCGCGAGGGCTCGCCGCCGTGCTGGTCGTGTACCCGAAGCTCCTGGCCGTGCTCGCCGCGCTCGCCGCGGTCCCGGCGCGCGCGGCCTTCCCACCCGTCCCCGTCTCGCAGTTCGACATGACGGGCTTCCTGCAGGCCGCGACGCTCGGCGGCAGCGACGCGCTCGCCGGCGGCACGCTGACCGTGAACGGCCAGGTCGTGGTCGTGCCGCGCAACGTCATCGTCACCTTCCCTGCCGCGTTCCTGACGTGGGAGCAGGTGTTCCAGTTCGCTCCCCCGCCCTACGGCCCGACGCAGACCGGCCTCGCCATGGCGGACTCGCCGGCGCCGTTCGTGCCCTACGAGGTCCACGTCATCGGCAACCGCGTGGCCATGCCCGGCGGCACCGATCAGTACATCGCGGGCATGGTCTCGATCGCCCAGCAGTCGCTCAACTCCGGGCAGGGCTACGTCAACTTCATCGACTACTCCACCGGCGAGCTGCGCGTCGGCGGCATCCTCGGCGATCCGACTACCGGGCAGCGCGTCCGCATGAACGACCCGACCGGCCGCTTCAACGGCGGTCCGGGCGACGGCACGGCGCTCCCCGGGCGCCTCTCGCCCGACGTCCGCTTCGCGGTCGACCCCGAGAACCCGAACGTGCGGAGCGAGACGGGCTACCCGATGTGCCTGCCGTCGAAGGCCGGCGGCGACGCGCTCTGTCCGCTCGCGAACCGCCCCGTCGATCCGACCACGGGCACGTTCGCCACGCAGATCAACATGCCGGCCGTCCCGAACTGTGACGCCCAGAACGGCGTGACGGGGATGGATCCCTGCCTCATGGCCCCGCTCCAGGTGGGGGACTACGTCAGCTACGCCGGGACGCTCATGAAGGACGGCTCGCAGCCCTCGGCCGGCCCGAACCCCGTCATCGCGCCCCTCAACGCCTCCTACGTCTCTGCCTGGCAGATCACCGCCAACGTCGGCATCTGGACGGCGCCGGGCACGGACCCCGCCTACGTCGCCACGGACGTCACGCTCATCGGCGTGGGCGGCGTCTCCGCCCTGGGCGCGGCCGAGGCCGCCTTCCGGACGCGCTTCGAGGGCTTCACCACCGACCCGTTCCGCTTCGACCCGACCGACGCCAACTGCCAGGACCCGGCGTTCAAGAAGGCGGCGGGCGTCCGCTGCTCGATCGTCGACCTCTACGCCATCGACGTCGATCCCTGCTCCGCCACCATGACGGACCGGCCGTACGGCGGCATCGACGTGGACCAGGGTCCGCCCATCGGCGTCAAGCCGGGCCGCTGGCGGTTCCGCCCGCCGAGCCGGATGATCCCGCTCGCCGGCGCGTCGGGCGTGTTCGATCCCGTGACGCAGACCATGCACGCGCGGCTGCGCGGCGCGACGCCGATGAAGACCAAGAACGGCCTCCTCGCCGGACAGTACGTCTCGCCCATCGCCGAGTACATCTTCCCCGAGAACGGCGTGACCGGCACCGCCATCGTGCCGAACAACTTCGAGGCCATCCCCTTCATCGCCAACGGGATCGGGCCGATCGCCGGGCCGGGCTCGCCGGTCGCGGGCCAGCTCGCGCCGTGGCCGGGCGGCGGGACCGTGGTGAACGGGCTCCCCGGCGCTCCGCCGCCGGTCGTCTGCGCCGTCGCCACCCAGGCGCCGCCCACCGCCAGCGCCGGCGCCAACCAGTCGGTGCTCACCGGCGCCACCGTCACGCTCGACGGCAGCGGCAGCAGCGACCCGAACGGCCTCACGCTCTCCTACGCCTGGGCGCAGACCGGCGGCGCCAGCACGGTGACGCTCTCCAGCCCGACGGCGATGTTCCCCACCTTCACCGCGCCGGCGACCGCGGACACGCTCACGTTCTCGCTCGTGGTCACGGACGCGGCCGGCCTCACCTCGACGCCGGCGTCGGTCACCGTGACCGTGGCGCCGCCGGCCCCGGTGGCGCTCGCGCCCGTGGCGGATGCCGGCCAGGCGCAGACCGTCGCCTCCGGCGCGAACGCCGTGCTGAACGGCTCGGCCTCGAGTGATCCGAACGTGCCGGCCCAGGCCCTGTCGTTCCTGTGGACGGCGCCCGCGGGCGTGACGCTCTCCAGCGCCACGGCGGCGAACCCGTTCTTCCGGGCGCCGCAGAACCCCGGCCCGAACCCGCTCGTCCTGACGCTCGGCCTCACCGTGACCAACGCCGCCGGCCTCTCCAGCACGGCCAGCGTCGCGATCACCGTGAGCCCGGCCCTGAAGCCGATCGCCAGCGCCGGTCCGGACCAGACGGTGCTGCAGAACTCGAACGTGGCGCTGAGCGGCCTCGCCTCGAGCGACCCGAACGGCCTCCCGCTCTCGTTCTCGTGGGTCCAGGTGGCGGGCCAGCCCGTCGCGCTCACCGGCGCGAACACCGCGACGCCCACCTTCCGCACGCCCTCGTTCTCGGCGGGCTCGCTGACGCTCGCCTTCCAGCTCACCGTCAGCGACGGCGTCCCGCTCGCGTCCGACCCGGCGGTCGTCACCCTCACGGTGCTGGCCAAGGCGGACACGATCACCATCGCGAGCGCGGTCTACCGCACCTCGCAGCAGCGGCTCACCGTGACGGCCACCTCGTCGGCCGCGGGCGCGGCGCTGTACCTCGCCGACCCCTCGCAGCCGAAGCCCGCCTCGTGCGCGGTGAACCCGCTCCCGGCGGCGTGCATCCTCATGACCCCCGTCGCCGGCGTGCCGACCGCCCAGCTCGTGGGCGTGGTGGTGCCGAACAACGTGACGGTCATGTCGAGCCTCGGCGGCACGGCGACGTCGTCCATCACCAAGCTGAAGTGACGGGGGCTCGCCGGAGGCCGGGCGGTGCACACCGCCCGGCCTCGCCCCGCACTCGCTCCCACTCGCACGCTACGAGCGCCACGTGATCCCTCTGCGATCCATGCTGTTCATGCTGCTCCTCGCCGCCTGCGGCGGACGGGACACCCCGGGTACGCCCGGCGTCGCAGCCGACCCGACCGGCTCCTCGCCGCCTGCGGCCTCGCCCGACCCCGCACCGCCGGCGGCGTCCCTGCCGTCGCCGGTCGTCATCCCGCCACCGAGCGGTCCGCCCGGCGCCGCCGGGCTCGTGTCGAACTTCGGCAGCTCCAAGCTGCAGATCGCCGCGGGCGACGGGCTCTGGTTCATCGACGCCCCCGCCGCCGGCGAGTCGACCATCGGCGGTCTCGTCATGGTCAGTGACGGCCGGACCAACCCGCCGCTCGCGCCCGCGCCGCCCGACACCGTCGTCACCCTGAACGGCGTGACCCTGGCGCGCGCGCTCGTGAACGGCGCCCCGTCGGACCAGTTCTTCACCGTCGATCCGGCCGGTCCGCAGCCGACGATCGGCGACGACGGGTACCTCCACCTCACCGCGACCTCCGCGTCGCTCGGGGCGACCCGGACCCTGAACCTGCCGTGCCCGTTCCCGGTCGGGGTCGGCTCGTCGCCCGGCGCGGGCTCGAGCCTGTCCGGGGCTGCCTCCGTCACGCTCGACTGGGCCGCGCCGCTCCCGACCGCCCAGCCGCTCGGGCCGGCGTTTCCCACCGTCAGCCTGCTCGCGCTCGACCCGGCGAGCGGCGCGGTGGCGGCCGTGGTCGACGCGCGGCCGGTGAGCCAGGGCGCGCTGCAGGCCACGCTCACCGTCCATCCCCGACCGGCCGGCAGCGCGTACGTCGCGGAGGCGCGTTACCCCCACGACGGCATCTTCTTCTTCGACGGCAACACGGGCGGGTACTGCGGGCGCACGACCCGCATCGCGTTCGCGCCCTGAAGTCTCTCCGGGGGAGGCGCCGGGCCCGGCCGGGGCGCTCATCGCGCCCGGCCGGGCCTGCCGTGCGTCCAGGGTTCGGCGGGTCGCCGGACGCGCGCAGGGGAGGGCGATTCCCGATGGGTCGGGAGGCCGTTTCCGCGTCTCCTAGCCGGATGTCCGGGTGTGGAGCGTGACGGGGGAACACATGCCACGCACCGCCTCGAGAGCCGCCGAGAGCTACCGCCAGTACGGGAAGCCCGTCTACCGCTGCTGCCTGCGCATCCTGCGCGACCCGGACGCAGCGCGCGACGCGACCCAGGACGTGTTCCTGCGGCTCGTCGGCGAGGAGGAGCGCATGGCCGACCGCGTCACGCTGCTCCCGTGGCTGTACCGCGTCGCCCGCAACCACTGCCTCAACCTGCGGCGCGACCGCCGCGACCTGCCGGCGCCCGAGCCGGAGTTCGATCAGGCGGACGCGTTCCGCGACACGCACCTGGAGCGCTCGCTGGCCATGCGCCTGCTGCGCCGGTTCGACACCTCCACCCAGGCGGTCGTCGTGGGCGTGCTCGTCGAGGGGATGGACCATCAGGAGGTCGCCGCGGCGCTGGGGGTCTCGCGCATCACGGTCGCGCGCAAGCTGAAGCGGTTCCTCGCCGTGGCCCGCGCCGCGGACGGGCTCGAGGCGTCGGCGCAGCGGGAAGCGGCCGCGCCCGAGGTCGCGCCCTTGCGCGCGGCGATGTGACGGGGGCGCGGCGCGAATCCTCCCGGGCCGCCGCGGCTCCCACGTGGCGTGAACGCGACCGACTGGGCCGCCGTGGCGCTGGCCGCGGCGGCTGCCTACGTGCTCTTGCCGCGGTTCCTGGGAGGCCGGAAGGTGTCATCCGAGGTGGTGAACGCGAAGCTCGCGGCCGGCGCGCTGGTGCTCGACGTCCGCACGCTCGAGGAGTTCCGCAGCGGCGCCTGGCCCGGCGCGATCCACATCCCGCTCCAGGCGCTGCCGGCGCGCATGGGCGAGCTGCCGCGCGACCGGCCCATCGTCGTCTACTGCGCTTCCGGCATGCGCAGCGCACGCGCCACGGAGGCGCTGAGGCGCGCCGGGTTCGCGGACGTGGTGAACGCGGGGGGGCTGGGCAGCCTGCTGGGGAGCGCGGCGAGGTGAGCACGTCGCTCAGCGGGCGAGGAACAGCACCATCCCGATGAAGAAGGCGATGGCGGCCCCGACGCCGCCGACGAACGCGCCGGTCTGCACCACGTACCGCGTATCCGTCCAGCCCAGCCTCGCCGCTCGCGCCGTCGATCGCATGGTGGCTCCCGTACCGAGCGCAAACGTACGGCGCCGGGGCGCGGCGGCCCATCCCGCGGCGCGGTGACCCGCGGACGCGGGCGCTCCGGACGCCGCGCTCGCGCGCCGGCGCGCAGGGTCGGCGACGACCC
>DASTGH010000689.1:0-2676 GCA_035719345.1 Anaeromyxobacteraceae bacterium | reverse complement strand
GGTGTGGGTGCCCTCCGGCAGCACCAGGAGCTCGCTCCCGGCGATGGCCTCGTGCATGCGGCGCGAGAGCGCGAGCGGCGTCCACGTGTCGCGCGCCCCGGCGACGACCAGCGCCGGGACGCGCACGCGGGGCAGGTGGTCGGTGGCGTCGCCCGCCGCCGCCGAGGCCAGCATCCGCACGAAGACCTCCGGATCCACCTCCGCGACGTCCTGCAGGTAGGCCTCCAGATCTCCGCGCCGCAGGAGGTGGCGGTTCACCTCCAGCCAGCGGCCGAGCTGCAGCGCCACCTCGGTGGGGACGGCCTTCCTGAACGCCCATCGCGCCGCGGCCGGCGCCGCCAGGACCAGCCGCTCGACGAAGGGGAACAGCTGCGCCAGCGTGCGCCGGCCGTGGAAGGTCTCGAGCGGCCGCCCCGGCGCGCCGCAGAGGAGCACGAGCCCGCGCACGCGACGCGGCGCGCGGCGGTGCGCCTCCAGGCAGATCTGCACGCCCACCGAGTGGCCGAGGAGCACCGCGCTCCGCTCGCCGGCGGCATCGAGCACGGCCAGCAGGTCGCCGACGGCGTCCTCGACCCGGACCGCCGCCGGGTCCCTCGGCACCTCGCTCCGCCCGTGCCCCCGGTAGTTGAAGTGGAGGGTGCGCCGGCTCCGGGCGAGCGAAGGGAAGAGGTCGCGCCAGATGAAGCCGGCGCAGGCGATCCCGTCCACGAGGAGGCAGGCCGGCGCGCCGCGGCCGGCCTCTCGCCACCAGATGCGCGTCCCGTCGGACGCCGCCGCCAGGCTCTCCTCGACGTGCATGGTCGGGCCGCGGCATGATCCCGGGCGCCGGGGATGTTAGGACAGAGGGGGATCCCGCGGCAAAAAGGAAAGGGGGCGGCGCCCTTGGCAGAGGCCACCGACCGCTGCGATCACGGCCACCACGGCCACGCGCACGGCCACGCCCACGATCACGCCGCCCACGACCACGCGCATCACCACGGCGCGCACGGGCGATCGGAGCGCACCAGCGCGCGCCGGCTCGGGCTGTCGCTGTGCGTGGCGGGCGTCGTCATGGTGGCCGAGGCGGTGGGCGGGTGGGTCTCCGGTTCGCTGGCGCTGCTCTCCGACGCGGGCCACATGCTCACCGACGTGGCGGCGCTGGGCCTGGCGCTGCTGGCGGTGCTCTTCGGCTCGCGCCCCGCCGACGTGAAGCGCACCTTCGGCTTCCGCCGGCTCGAGGTCCTGGCCGCGCAGTTCAACGTGGCGACGCTCCTCCTCATCACCGGCTGGATCGGCTGGGAGGCCTACGACCGGCTGCTCCACCCGCCCGAGCACATCGGCCTCGGCGTCATGGCGGGCGTCGCCGCCATCGGCGTCGTCGCCAACGTGGTGATGCTCTTCTGGCTGCACGGCGATCACAGCCTCAACACCCGCAGCGCCTTCCTTCACGTCCTCGGCGACGCGGTCGCATCGCTGGCGGTGCTGGCCGGCGCCGCCGTCATGTGGATCCGGCCGGACCTCGGCTGGGTCGACCCGGTGCTCTCCATCGGCATCGCCGTGCTCATCCTGTGGGGCTGCGGCCGGCTCATCCTCGAGATCACCGACATCCTGATGGAGGCGGTGCCCCGCCACCTCGACGTGGAGGAGATCACGCGCGCCATGGAGGAGGCGCAGGGCGTGGTGGCCGTCCACGACCTGCACGTGTGGACCATCTCCAGCGGGCTCTACGCGCTCTCGGCGCACCTCGTCACCGAGGCGCGTGCGCTCGGGCGCAACGACGCCATCCTCACCGAGACGAAGGCGCGCCTCCGGCAGCGGTTCGGGATCGACCACACCACGCTCCAGATCGAGTCGGTCGACTACGCGCACGTGGACGACGTGCACCAGCACTGACCGCCGATGGCCTCGCGCCCGCTGCTCGCCCTGCGCCCGGTCGCCGCCGTGCACCGGCTCCCGCCGCGGAGCGAGGCGTGCCCGCTCTCCCTCACCGATCTCCTGCGCCTGCTGGAAGGCGGGCCGGGCGGGCCGCTGCCCGTCGTGGCCACGCCCTTCGCCGGCGTGGCGCGCGCCGCGCTCCTCGCCGCGAAGGACGCGCGCGCCGTGGTCGGCCTCGCCTGCGTCGCCATCGGCGTCTCGCCCGACGCCTGGTTCGACGCCGTGTGCCGGGCCGCCGACGAGCTCGCGCCCGGGCTGCCCTTCTTCCTCTCGGCGGACGTGAGGGTGGAGGCGGGGGCGGGCGGGGTGGCGAGGGCGGTGGCGCGCGGCCAGGCGCTGGTGGAGGCGGGGGTGGGGCACCTCGCCGTCGACGTCTCGGCGCTGGCGCTGCCGCACCGCGCCGAGGCGGCGGCGCGCGTCGCCGGCTTCGCCGCCGAGCGCGAGATCGCGGTCGAGTGCGTCCTCCCCGGGGACGGGGCCGCGCCCGATCCGGACGACGCCGCCGCCTTCGTCGAGGAGTTCGAGGGCTGGGGCGTGCGGGCCGACGTCGTCGGCGCGCGGCTGGCGGCCGCCGGCGACGGCGCGGAGGCCCGGAGGCAGGCGCTGGCGCTGGCGCTCCTCGCGCGCGCCATCCCGGGCCGCTGGCTGGCGCGCCGGGGGCCGCTCTCGCCGGCGCTGGCGGAGACCCTCCGCCGGCACCCTGCGCTGCGGCTCTGCGATGACGGCGCGGCCGCGGTGGCGGCGGGGCGCCGGGCGCTGCCC
>DASTGH010000688.1:0-17458 GCA_035719345.1 Anaeromyxobacteraceae bacterium | reverse complement strand
GAGGAGACAGCCGATGCGCCGAGCTGACATGCGTCTCTCCGACGGTGGGTGCAATCGCGGGAGATGGTAGTACGGATGCCGGGACGAGGACCGCGAGCGCAGCGCGTGGGACCCACCAGCCGGCGGCCCGAAAGGGGGCCGGGCCATCCATCGGCGGTCTCCACGAAATCTCCAGGCGCCCTCCAAGCTCCTCGCCGCCGCTCCCTCTACCTTGACGCTCGTCGCCGGGTCGGACCCGGAAGCGAGGCAAGCGATGGCGAGACACGAGAGCATCCTGGAGACCGTGGGGCGCACGCCCGTGGTGCGCATCAACCACCTGGCTCCCCCACACGTGAAGCTCTGGGCGAAGCTGGAGTGCTTCAACCCGCTGGGATCGGTGAAGGACCGCCTGGCGCTCGGCATCATCGAGGCCGCGGAGCGGTCCGGGGAGCTCGGGCCGGGCCAGACGGTCATCGAGGCCACGAGCGGCAACACCGGCATCGGGCTCGCCATGGTCTGCGCGGCCAGGGGCCATCCGCTGGTGGTCGTGATGGCCGAGAGCTTCAGCGTCGAGCGGCGCAGGCTGATGCGCTTCCTCGGGGCCAAGGTGATCCTGACGCCCGCGGCGCTGCGGGCCACCGGCATGGTCCAGAAGGCGGTGGAGCTGGCTGAGCGGCACGGCTGGTTCTACGCGCGACAGTTCGAGAACCCGGCCAATCCCGACGTGCACGAGCGCACCACCGCGCGGGAGATCATCGAGGACTTCCGCGGCGACCGCCTCGACTACTTCGTCACGGGCTATGGCACCGGGGGCACGCTCAACGGCGTCGCCCGGGTGCTCGCCCGCGAGTCGCCCGCGACGCGGATCGTGGTCTGCGAGCCGGCCGACGCCCCGCTGCTCGCCAGCGGCGCCCCGCAGGCGCGCCGTCCGGACGGCTCGGCCGCGGCCGGCCACCCCTCGTGGAAGCCGCATCCGATGCAAGGCTGGACGCCCGACTTCATCCCCAAGATCACCGGCGACGTCGACCTGAACCGCATCCACCGCATCCTGCCGGTCGCCGGCCCCGACGCCATCCGCTGCAGCCGGGAGCTCGCGGCGCGGGAGGGGATCTTCGTGGGCATCACCTCGGGCGCGACGTTCGCCGCCGCGCTGAGCGTCGCCCGGGAGGCTCCGTCCGGCTCGAGCATCCTCTGCATGCTGCCCGACACGGGCGAGCGGTACCTCAGCACCCCGCTCTTCGCCGACGTGCCCGCGGACATGACCGCCGAGGAGCAGGAGATCCTGCGCTCCACGCCCTTTGGCCAGAAGGCAGCCTGAATGGACGCCGAACGCCAGGCGCTGGAACGCGCGCTCCGCCACGCGCTCGCGCACCTCCGCTCGCTGGAGCGCAGCCCCGTCGCCGCCACCGTCACCCTGGAGCAGCTGCGAGCGGCCATGGCGCGGCCCCTGCCCGACCGCCCCACGCCTGCCCCGCAGGTGGTGGACGAGCTGGTGGCCGACACCGCCGGCGGGCTGCTCGGCTCCCAGGGAGGCCGGTTCTTCAGCTGGGTCATCGGAGGCAGCCTCCCCTCCGCCATGGCCGCCGACTGGCTCACCACCGCGTGGGACCAGAACGCCGGCATCCACGCCGCCAGCCCGGCGGCCGCCGTCGCCGAGGAGGTCGCGGGGGCCTGGTTGAAGGAGCTCTTCGGCCTGCCGCCCGAGGCCAGCTTCGCCTTCGTCACCGGCGCGCAGATGGCGCACGTCACCTGTCTGGCCGCCGCACGTCATGCCCTCCTGGCGCGCCGTGGCTGGGACGTCGAGCGGAAGGGGCTGCAGGGCGCGCCCCATCTCCGGGTGCTCGCCAGCGCCGACCGGCACATCACCGTCGACCGCGCCCTGCGCCTGCTGGGCCTCGGCAGCGAGATCGTCGAGCCACTGCCGGTCGACGCCGCCGGACAGGTGCGCCGCCCCGCCCTCGAGGAGGCCCTGGGCCGCTCCACCGATCCGACGATCGTGGTGTTGCAGGCGGGCGAGCTCAACGTCGCCGGCTTCGATCCGTTCGAGGAGCTGACACCGGTGGCCCGCGCCGCCGGGGCCTGGACCCACGTCGATGGCGCGTTCGGCCTGTGGGCCCGCGTCAGCGCCGCCCACGCCCACCGGGCGCGGGGGATCGAGGGCTGCGACTCCTGGACCACCGACGCCCACAAGGTCCTGAACGTGCCCTACGACAGCGGCATGGCCTTCGTGCGCGACGCCGCCTCGCACCGCGCCGCGATGACGGTCGCCACGAGCTATCTCCCGGCCGCGGACCGGGCTCGCGATCCCGTCGACTGGAACCCCGAGTTCTCGCGGCGGGCCCGCGCCTTCCCGGTCTACGCTGCGCTGCGGGAGCTCGGGCGCGAGGGCCTCTCGGCGCTGGTCGAGCGGATCTGCCGGCACGCCCAGGCGCTCGTCGAGGGAATCGGCGGGCTGCCCGGCGCGGAGCGCGTGGCGACCCACGGCTTCAACCAGGGGCTGGTCCGGTTCCTGGCGCGGGGGCCGGGCGCTTCCGAGCTCGACCACGATCGGCGCACCGACGAGGTCATCGCCGCCATCGACGCCTCCGGCGAGGCCCTCTTCGGCGGCGTCACGTGGCGTGGCCGCCGGGCGATGCGGATCAGCGTCTGCAACTGGCGCACGACCGAGGCGGACGTCGATCGCGCGGTGGCCGCGGCGCGGCAGGCGCTCGCTTCGGCGTGAGCATCCCGTCGGGGGCATCTCCGGGAGGGCATTCGCGACCCCCTCCGAGCGCGTCACACGCGCGGGGCAGCACTATCCTCCCTGCCGATGACCTACAGCTTCGGTCGCTTCGAGCTCGACCTCGCCCGGGTCGAGCTGCGCGCCGACGGCGAGGTGCGCCCGGTGGAGCCGCAGGTGTTCGCACTGCTCGCCCTGCTGGTGGAGAACCGCGAGCGGCTGGTCTCGCGGGAGGAGATCGTCCAGCAGGTGTGGGGCGGCCGCATCGTGTCGGACGCGGCGGTCGCCAGCCGGATCAAGTCGGCGCGGGAGGCGCTCGGCGACGACGGCAAGGCGCAGCGCTTCATCCGCACCGTCCACGGGCGCGGGCTGCGCTTCGTGGCCGAGGCCCGCACCGAGGGAGCGAGCGCGGCGGCGCCGGGGCTGGTGCCGCCCGGGCCCGCCGATCCGGGCGCGCAGCCGTCGATCGCGGTGCTGCCCTTCCGGCTCCTCGGCGCGCCAGGGCCCCTCGCCGCCATCGCCGAGGCCTTGCCGCACGAGCTCATCGCCGAGCTGGCGCGCCTGCGCTGGCTCTTCGTCACCGCCCGCGGCTCCTCGTTCCGCCTCGGCCCGGACGGCGGCGCCGGCGAGGTGGGACGGGTCCTCGGCGTGCGGTACTGCCTGGCGGGGACGGTGGAGCTGGACGGGTCGAGCCTGGTGGTCACGGTCGAGCTGGTGGACGCGGCCGACGGCGGCGTCGTCTGGGCCGACCGGCTGGCCCGCGACGTCGCCGACGTGCACGCGGTGCGGGAGGAGATCCGCAGCCGCGTGGTGTCGGCCCTGGAGATCCACGTCCCGCTCCACGAGGCGGCGCGGGCGCGCCTCTCCGCTCCCGAGAACCTGGACGCGTGGGCCGCCTACCACCTCGGGCTGCAGCACATGTACCGCTTCAACCCCCGCGACAACGCCGCCGCCACCGCTCACTTCCTCCAGGCCATCGCCCGCGATCCCCGCTTCGCCCGCGCCCACGCCGGCCTCTCCTTCGTCCACTTCCAGACGGCGTTCATGCGCTACACGGACGACGTGGCCGGCGAGACCGCGCTGGCGCGGGGCCACGCGGCCCGGGGGCTGGAGCTCGACCCGCTCGACCCCTTCGTCAACTTCACCATGGGGCGCAGCTACTGGCTGGAGGGGGACCTCGACACCAGCCTCTCCTGGCTGGAGCGCTCCGTCTCGCTCTGCCCCAACTACGCGCAGGGCATCTACGCCTGCGCGCTGACGGAGGCGCTCGGGGGACGGGGTGCGGACGGCGGCCGGCACGTGGACCAGGCCATGCGGCTCAGCCCCATCGACCCGCTCTACTACGCTTTCCTGGGCACGAGGAGCTTCTCCCACATGGCCCTGGGCGACGACGCCGCGGCGGCGGAGTGGGCGGACCGCGCCGCGCGCTCGCCCGGCGCCCACGTGATCATCGCCATGATCGCCGCCGGCGCGCACGCCATGGCCGGCGATGCCGCCCGCGCCGCCACCTGGGCCGCCCACGTGCATGCCACCGCCCCGGCCCTCACCCGCGAGGACTTCTTCCGGTCGCTGCCCATGCGGCCCGGGCCCGTGCGCACCCGGGTCGACGCCGCGCTGGCGCGCCTCGGGCTGTGAGGGCGACCCTACATCGTCGCCACGCCCGGGCGCCGGAGCGATCCTCTTTGACGCTTGGTCGTGGGAGTGCGAGGCGGCCGCTTCGCACGGATGATGCGCGACACGACGCCGCAGGATCGCCTCGGGCTCGTCGTCCGCCGCGCTCACCATCCGCCCAGCTCGCCTGGGGAAAGGCCCGCCGTGCGCAAGTGTCCTCCCGCGCTCCTCACCGCGCTCGCCCTGGTCGCCTGCAGCTCCGGCGCGAAGGCCCCCGCCTCGCGACGCGCCGCTCAGCCGCTCGATCCCGAGAGCATCCGCCAGTTCGCGAACCCCCTTCCCGTCATCCCGGCGCTCACGCCGGACTCGACCTCGGGAGGCGTCGACCACTACACCGTCACCGCGCAGCAGGGCACGCACGACTTCGGCCTGCGCCGCATGGACGGCACCGAGTTCCGCGACCCGGCCACGGGCAAGGCCATCGTCACCACCAGCTGGGGCTACAACGGCCCCTATCTCGGCCCGACGATCGAGGCGCGATCCGGGCGCGCGGTGGTGGTGCGCTACGTGAACGACCTCCGCGGCGCCGACGGGGCGCGGCTGAAGAAGCACCTCCTCCGCGTCGACCCCACCCTGCACGGCGCCAGCGGCGGCGAGCCCGAGATCCGCATCGTGCCGCACCTGCACGGCGGGCACAGCGCCGCCGGCTTCGACGGGAACCCCGAGTTCTGGTTCGGGAACGACCCGGCGGCCGCGGCCAACGGCGAGGGCGGTCCGGCCGGCAACGCGGTCGAGTACACCTACGAGAACGACCAGCGCGCGGCCACGCTGTGGTTCCACGACCACGCCATGGGCATCACCCGCCTCAACGTCTATGCCGGCCTGGCGGCCTTCTACGTGCTGCGCGACGCGGAGGAGGACGCGCTCGGACTGCCCGCCGGGGCGCAGGAGGTGGCGCTCGTCCTCCAGGACAAGTCCTTCAACGACGACGGCTCGCTGGCCTATGACACCCTGCCGCTCGTCAACCCCTACACCGGCGCGGCGGTGCTCGACGCCGACGGCCTGCCGGTGCTCTCCTCCAAGCCCGAGTTCTTCGGAAACGCGATCACGGTGAACGGGGTGGTCTGGCCCTTCCTGGAGGTGGAGCCCCGGCGTTACCGCTTCCGCCTCCTCAACGGTTCCGACTCGCGCTTCTACAATCTGTGGATGGAGGTGACGGGCGGCTCGGGTGCGCCGACGGTGACCCAGATCGGAAACGAGCAGGGGCTCCTGCCGGCGTCGGTCGTCACCGGCGCCGGGCCCGGGCCGGCCGGGCTCCTCGTCGCCCCCGGCGAGCGCGCCGACCTCGTGGTCGACTTCGCCGCCTTCGCCGGCCAGGTGGTGACGCTCCGCAACGACGCCAATGCCCCATTCCCCGACGGTGACCCGGTCGACTCGCTCACCACCGGCCGGATCATGCAGTTCCGGGTGAAGGCCGCGGCCAGCGGCGCGGACGGGAGCGCCCTCCCGGCGGCGCCGGCGCAGCAGCCGGTGCTGGCGGCCCCGGCCCTGACGCGCGTGGTCGACCTGCAGGAGCTGGTGGACATCTACCAGCTCCCGGACTCGGGGGCGCAGGTGCCGCGCCTCGAGCTGCGCCTCAACGGCCTGCGCTTCGACGACCCCGTCACCGAGACGCCGAAGCTGGGCACGGTCGAGGACTGGGTGATCGTCAACACCACCGTGGACATGCACCCGATGCACCTGCACCTCGTCGCGTTCCAGGTGCTGGAGAAGGGGAGCTTCGATCCGGATGGCTTCACCCGGGCCGCCGCGGGCAACATGCCGGTGCTGGCGCCGGGCGCCCTCCACCCCGACACGGATCCGGAGGGGCGGGTGAAGGGCGCCGGCGACTTCAACCCGCTGTACGCCCTGGCGCCCAACGAGGCCGGCCTGAAGGACACGGTCCGCATCCCCCCCGGCGGATACGTCCGCGTCCGCAGCCTGTTCGACCGGCCCGGCCGCTACATGTGGCACTGCCACATCCTCTCGCACGAGGACCACGAGATGATGCGGCCGTTCGAGGTCGTCCCCTAAGAACGGCCGAGCGTGATTCGGAAACACCGTTCGCCCTGAGCGTAGCGAAGCGGAGTCGAAGGGCGCGTGCTTCGACTCCGCGCCCGCAGGCGGGCGCTACGCTCAGCACGAACGGAGGTGTTTCCGGATCACGAACCGTCGTCTCAGGCGCGCTCGACCGCCGCGTCGCGCAGGTGGCGCGTGAACCAGATGAGCGCCTCGAGCGCGTTGGTGGTGGTGAGGATGCCGACGAGCGCCCCCTGCTCGTCGACCACGGTGATGCCGTTCAGCTTCCGGTCGTGGATGAGCTGGGCGCAATCGGCGAGGTCGGTCTCCGGCGTCAGCGTGTGCGGGTGCGGGTTCATGGCGGCGGTGACCGGCGTCTGCGCCAGGAGGTAGTGCACCTCCCACGCGTCGAGCGAGGTCGACTTTCCCGGCGAGAAGGTGAGGAGCATCCGCTCGGTGACGAGCCCGACGAGCTTGCCGTCCTTCAGCACCGGCAGGCGGCGGACGTTCTTCTCCTTGAGGAGGTGGAGTGCCTTCACGATCGACTCGCCGGCGTCGATGGTGATGGGGTTCCTCGTCATCCAGTCGCGGACCTTGGTCTTCATGGCACCCGTTTCCTCCGCCGCTCAGCGGCCGGCCGAGACCTCCGTGAGCACCGCGTCGAGGATGGCGAAGCCGCGATCGAGCTGCTCGTCGGTGATGACGAGCGGCATGAGCGTGCGGACCACGTTGCCGAAGTTGCCGCAGGCGATGAGGACGAGCCCCTTCTCGTAGCAGCGCTGGACGAGCTTCTTCGTCTCCTCGGCCGCCGGGGTCTTCTTCACCCGGTCCTTCACCAGCTCGATGGCGAGCATGGGGCCCAGGCCGCGCACGTCGCCGATGAGCTCGTGTCGCTTCTGGAGGGCGTCGAAGCGGCGCCGGATCTCCCGCCCGAGGGTCTCGGCGCGCTCGAGCACCTTGTCCGCCAGGAGGACCTCGAGCACGGCCAGCGCCGCCCGGCACGCCACCGGGTTCCCGGCGAAGGTGCCGCCGAGCCCGCCGACGTGCGGCGCGTCCATCAGCTCCGCCTTGCCGGTGACCGCGGAGAGCGGCAGGCCGCCGGCGAGGCTCTTGGCCGTGACGAGGAGGTCCGGCGCGATCCCCCAGTGCTCGATGGCGAAGAGCTTTCCGGCCCGGCCCATCGCGCTCTGCACCTCGTCGATGACGAGGACGATCCCGTACTTCTGGCAGATGGCCTGGAGCTTCGCGAAGTACTCGGGTGGCGGCGTGATGAACCCACCCTCGCCCTGGATGGGCTCGGCGATGAGGGCCGCCACCTGCTCCGGCGCCACGTTGCCGACGAAGAACTCCTCGAGGTGGCTGGCGCAGGCGACGTCGCAGGACGGGTAGGTGAGGCCGAACGGGCAGCGGTAGCAGTACGCGTTCGGCATCCGGTAGACCTCCGGAGCGAACGGCCCGAACCCGAGCTTGTACGGCTTCACCTTGCTGGTGAGCGACATGGTGAGGAGGGTCCGGCCGTGGAACGCGTTCTGGAGCGCGATGACGGCGGGGCGCTTGGTGGCGTACCGCGCGATCTTGATCGCGTTCTCGACCGCCTCGGCGCCGCTGTTCGCGAAGAGCGTCTTCTTCTGGAAGGCGCCGGGCGACAGCTCGTTCAGCCGCGCCGCGAGGTCGACGTACGGCTCGTACATCGCGATGTGGAAGCAGGTGTGGACGTACTTGCGGACCTGGTCCTCGATCGCGGCGATGACCTTCGGGTGGGAGTGCCCGACGTTCATGACGCCGATCCCGCCGGCGAAGTCGATGAGCTCGCGGCCGTCGAGGTCGACCATGACCGCGCCGTGGGCCTCCTTCACGAAGGCGGGCGTGGCGTGGAACGCGCCGCGCGCGACGTGCCGCTCGCGGAGAGCCTGGTACTCGGCCTGTCTCGATGCCATGGGCGCTTCTCCTCGGAGTGACGTGTCGAGGGCGGCGGGATGCGTTCGCCGCCTCGTTCGCACGCTGCCCAAAGCAGCGCGCATACCAAGCGGCGCGGGCGGGCTCGCCTGCCCCCGGTGGCAGAAACTCGTCAGCGAGACCGATGGCTTGCGCCGATCACGCCCTCGGCGGACGCGCCGCGCCAGCTCGATGCAGGATTGCCATCGCGATGCAGAAACGCATAAATGGCGGCATGTCGCCGCAGGCCCACGCCGAGGACCCCTTCGCAGCCTTCCTCGCCGCGAGCGCGCTCGACCACGAAGCGTTCGAGCGACTCCTCCTCGACGCCACCGGCGACGGCGCCGTCGTCGCGCGCCCGGACGGCACGGTCGTCTACGCGAACCCGGCTGCGCTCGAGCGGCTCGGGGTCGCGCCCGGCCTCTCGCTCCGGGACGCGCTGCCGGAGGTCGTCCCCGCGTTCGAGCGCGCGCTGGCGGCGCGCGAGGCCATGCCCGGGCCGCTCCTGCGGCGCCGCAACGCGAGCCACCTCACCAAGGTGACGCCGCTGCGAGTCGGCGCCGGTCTCGTGGGCGCGCTCTGCGCCTTCGTCGACGTGACGGGCGCCGCCGAGCTCGCCACGCGGCAGCTGTGGGCCTACGAGGAGCTGACGCGCGAGCAGGACGCGATCATCAACTCGACCTCCGAGGGGCTCTGGATCTGCGACGGCGACGCCAACGTGCTCCGCATCAACCCCGCCTCCGAGCGGCTGAACGGGATCCGCGCCGCCCAGGTCGTCGGCCGGAACATGCGCGAGCTCGTGGCCGAGGGGCTCTTCGACCGCTCCGCGACGCTGGAGGTGATCCGGACGCGCGGGCCGGTCAACATGCTCCAGGCCCGCCAGGGAAGGAAGCTCGTGCTCACCGGGAACCCGGTGTTCGACGACGCCGGCAAGCTCATCCGGGTGGTCGTGAACGAGCGGGACATCACCGAGATCGACGCGCTCCAGCGCGAGCTGGAGGAGCAGGAGGCGATGAAGGACCGCTTCCGGGATCAGATCCTCGAGATGCAGCTCGAGACGGTCGAATCGAAGCGCGTCGTCGCCCGGAGCCCGTGCATGCAGAAGGCGCTCCGCCAGGCGATCAAGGTCGCCGGCGTCGACTCGACCGTGCTCATCCTCGGCGAGTCCGGCGTGGGCAAGGGACTCATCGGCGACCTCATCCACAAGTACTCCGGACGCGCCGAGAAGCCGCTCGTCAAGATCAACTGCGGGGCGATCCCGGAGTCGCTCGTCGAGGCGGAGCTGTTCGGCTACGAGAAGGGCGCCTTCACCGGCGCCCAGGCGAAGGGCAAGCCGGGGTACTTCGAGCTCGCCGACGGCGGCATCCTCTTCCTCGACGAGATCGCGGAGCTGCCGCTCTCCTCGCAGGTGAAGCTGCTCCGCTTCCTCGAGGACGGGCACGTGATGCGCGTGGGCGGCACCGGGAGCCGCCACCTCGACGTGCGGATCCTGGCGGCGACGCACCGCGACCTCCAGGCGATGGTGGACCAGGGCGCCTTCCGCCTCGACCTCTACTACCGGCTGAGCGTCATCCCGCTCGCCGTCCCGCCGCTCCGCGAGCGGACCGAGTGCATCCTCCCGTCGCTGCGTCACTACGTGGGGCTCCACGCGGAGCGGGTCGGGGTCCGCCGGCGCCTCTCGCGCGGCGCCATCGACGCGCTCCTCGCGTATCCCTGGCCGGGGAACGTGCGCGAGCTCATCAACGTGTGCGAGCGCCTCGTGGTCATGTCGGAGGCCGAGCTCGTCGACGTCACCGACCTGCCGCCGGAGGTCGTGCGCCGGGCCGGGCGCGCGGTCGCCGCGCCGGCAGCCTGGCCGGAGGAATTCTCCCTCGAGCAGGCGGTCGAGAGCACCGAGCGCTCGATGCTGGTCCGAGCCCGCGCCCGCCACGGAAACCAGGCGAGCATCGCGAAGGCGCTCGGCGTCAACCAGTCCACCGTCGCGCGCAAGATGAAGAAGTACGGCATCGCCTGACGTGCCGCGGCGCGCCATGCGCCGGCGCATCATCGAGCCGACGACGCCATTTTTCCGCATGACGCGAGGGCTCGCCGGAGCGTTCCAATCGTGGCCGGGTGGGGGCGTGGCGGATCCGGCCGCGGTCTCGGCAGAATGGCGCCGGCCGGCGGCGGACGGCGGTTCGCGCGCGCGGCGCGGTGCGCCCCGCTGGCACACCGCTCGCTACTCGGGACCGCATCCCCGGCAGTGCTGCTCTCCACCAGGTCGAGGAGGAACCGATGCGACGGATGATGGGATTCGCGGCGACGCTCGCGATGATCTCGATGGCCGCGCCTGCGCTCGCGGGCGAGGCGAGGGACTACTTCAAGGTCGGCGTCGTCACCGAGCTCTCCGGCGATCTCGCGACCGGCGGCAACGTCACGAAGCGCGGCTACGACCTCTGGGCACAGGCCGTGAACGAGGCCGGCGGCATCGCCGTCGGCGGCAAGAAGCATCCGGTGAAGCTGTTCTACGCCGACGCCCAGTCGAACCCGTCCCAGGGCGCGGCGGCGGCCGAGCGGCTCATCACCCAGGAGCAGGTGGACTTCATCCTCGGCCCGTACTCCTCCGGCGTCACCATCGCCGTGGCGCCGGTGGTGGAGAAGTACAAGGTGCCGATGATCACCGGCTCCGCCGAGTCGCCGATGATCTGGAAGCAGAAGTTCGTCTACACCTTCGGCACCATCCCGCCCATCAACTTCACCGGCGCGGCCGCCATCGAGACGCTGGCGGGCCTCGAGCCCAGGCCGAAGACCGCGGTCATCTTCGGCTCGAACGACACCTTCTCCAAGGCCACCGCCGAGTCGTTCGAGGCCGCGGCCAAGAAGGCCGGCATCAAGGTGGTGAAGTACAACATCGTCCCCTCCGGCCAGGACCTCACGCCGCTCATGTCCGCGGTCAAGGGGATGCGGCCGGACATCGTCGCGTTCGGCGGGCACGACGAGGAGCTCATCAAGCTGGTGAAGGGCCTGCGCCAGATCGACTTCGCGCCGCGCGCGCTGCTCATGCACTACGGCGTGACCGAGCCGGCGTTCGTGGACGCGCTCAAGGGTGACGCCAACCAGGTGTTCGGCGGCGCGGTCTGGACGGACTCGACCGAGACGAAGAGCGACATCCTGTGGAAGGACGCGCCCAGCTACGCGGCGGCGGCGCAGAAGGCGTTCAACACGCCCGCCGACTACACGCAGGCCGGCTCCTCCGCCGCCGGCATCGCCTTCCAGGTGGCGGTCCAGAAGATCAAGGCCGCGCCGCCGCTCTCCGAGGCGCAGCGCACGGAGCTGGTGAAGGCGCTCGAGTCGGTGGACGTCTCGACCTTCTACGGCCGGGTGAAGTTCGCGACGGACGGAGAGTTCTACCACTCCAACGCCGGCCTCACGCCGCTCACGGTGCAGATCCAGGGCGGCAAGGTGGCGGTGGTCGGGCCGGCGAAGACGGCGGCCAAGGCCCAGTACCCGATGGCGGCCTGGTCCGGGCGCTAGCGGGCGAGACGAGCCGGAACACCGTTCGCCCTGAGCGTAGCGAAGCGGAGTCGAAGGGCGTGCTTCGACTCCGCGCCCGCGGTGCGGGCGCTACGCTCAGCACGAACGAGTCTGCTGCGAGACGCGGCCGCCGAAAGGAGACGATCATGGAGCTGCTGCCCCAGGCGCTCGTCGACGGCCTCATGCTGGGCGCGATCTACATCATCATCGCGATCGCGTTCTCGCTGGTGTACGGCGTCATGCACGTGATCGACTTCGCCGTCGGCGAGTGGATCATGTTCGGGGCGTTCGCCGGGTTCTACCTGAGCCGCGCCACGGGGCTCGACCCGCTCGCGCTCCTCCCGGTGGTGTTCGTGGCCTTCGCGGCCCTGGGGTACCTGTTCCAGCCGGTCCTGCAGCGCGTGCTCTCCGGCCGGCGCGGCAACCCGCTGCTCATGGCGCTCGTCTTCACCTTCGGTCTCTCCCTCATGTTCCGGGGGATCGCCCAGACGGCGTTCGGCTTCTATAGCCTCTCCACCCCCAGCCGGCTCTCGAACGGCTCGTTCTTCTTCGAGAAGGGGAGCCTCTTCCTCACCGTCTCGCACGTCCGGCTGGCCGGGCTCGTCTACGCGGCCGCCCTCACCGGCGGCCTGCAGTACCTGCTCAAGCACACGGACTTCGGCCTGGGCGTGCGGGCGCTCGCGCAGCACAAGGACGCCGCCGGCCTCATGGGCGTGAACGCCAAGCGCACGAGCGGCATCGTCTACGCGCTCTACGTCGGCATCAGCGGGATGACCGGCGTGCTCATCGGCACGATCCTGTCCGTCTCCGCGAAGATGGGGCCCGAGTACACCATCTTCGCCTTCTTCGTGGTCGTGCTCGCGGGCATGGGCTACCTCGCCGGCGTCCCGGCGGCCGCGATCCTCCTCGGGCTCATCCAGTCGGTGTTCCTCATCTACCTCGACCCCGGGTACACGCTCCTCGCCGTCTTCGGGATCCTGTACCTCATCCTGCTCGTGTCGCCGACCGGCCTGTTCCGGAGAGGGGTCTGACGCCATGAGGGATCCGCGCCTCCTCGGCTCGCTGGCGGCGTTCGCGCTCCTCCTCCTGCTCCCGGCGGTGGTGCACGACACCTTCCTCCTCCGCATCTCCACCGAGGCGATCATGTGGATCGGCCTCGCCGTCGCCTTCGACGTGCTGGCGGGCTACACCGGCTACCTCAACTTCGGCCACAGCGCGTTCTTCGGGCTCGGGGGCTACACCACCGCCATCCTCATGGTCCGCTCCGGCTGGCCGTTCCCGGCGGCGGCCGCCGCGGGCGGGGTCGCGGCCGCGGTCGCGGCGGTGGTGGCGGGGCTCCCCACGCTGCGGCTGCGCGGCGCCTACTTCGCCATCGCCACCTGGGCGCTGGCGCGCGGGATCCAGCAGCTCGCGCTCATGATGACGATCACCGGCGGGCCGGACGGGATGCGGCTCCCGCCCTTCCTCGACCCGAGGTTCTTCTACTTCGTGATGCTGGGCGTGGTCGGGGCCACCTACTTCCTGCTCTGGTTCCTCCTGGAGCGCGCGCCGTTCGGCCTGAAGCTGAAGGCGATCCGCGAGGACGAGCAGGGCGCGAAGGCGCTCGGGCTGAACCCGACGCGGCTCAAGATCCAGGCGTTCGTCCTCTCCGCCGTCCCGACCGCGATCATCGGGGGCGTGTTCGCCTACTGGGTCACCTTCATCGACCCGGCCTCGACGCTGGGCGACCTCGTCAGCGACCAGGCCCTGGTCATGGTGGTCTTCGGCGGGATGGGGACGCTCATCGGGCCGGTCGTCGGCGCCGTCCTCATCTTCGCGTTCAAGACGGTGTTCTGGGCGTACCTCTCCGAGTACGAGGTGCTTTACGTCATCATCCTCGGCGCCACCATCGCGGCGAGCGTCGTGTTCCTCCCGAACGGCGTGCTCGGCGAGGTCCTCCACCGCCGCGGGCCCCGGAAGCCGCTGGCGCGCGAGCGCGCGGCCGAGGCGCCCGCGACAGGGAAGGTCGAGGTCTAGCGCCATGCCCGACCCCATCCTCGCGGTCCAGTCGGTCAGCAAGGCGTTCGGCGGCCTCATGGCCGTGTGCGACGTCTCCTTCCAGGTGCAGCGCGGCGAGATCGTGGGGCTCATCGGCCCGAACGGCGCCGGCAAGACCACGCTCTTCAACGTGGTGAGCGGCTACTACGCGCCCACGCGCGGCAAGGTCCTCTTCGAGGGAAAGGACGTCAGCGGCAAGCCACCCTACGCGCTCGCCGCGCGCGGCATCGGCCGCACCTTCCAGGTGGTGAAGCCCTTCCCCGGGCTGTCGGTCCTCGAGAACGTCGTGGTCGCGGCGCTGCTCAAGCACCCGCGGCGCGCCGACGCCGAGGCGCACGCCTGGAAGGTGCTGGAGGTGACGGGGCTCGCCGAGCGGGCGCACGAGGCGGCCTCGAGCCTGACGCTGGCCGGGCGCAAGCGGCTCGAGATCTCGAAGGCGCTGGCGCTCGACCCGACCTTCCTCCTGCTCGACGAGGTGGTGGCCGGCCTCAACCCGACCGAGGTGGACCGCACCATCGAGCTCATCCTGGCGCTCCGGGCACGCGGCATCACCATCCTCATCGTCGAGCACATCATGCGGGTCATCATGCGCATCAGCGATCGCCTGGTGGTGCTCAACTTCGGCGAGAAGATCGCGGAGGGGCCGCCCGCCGAGGTCACCGCCCACCCGGCCGTCATCGAGGCCTACCTCGGGGAGGCGCACGCATGACCTGCTTCGAGGCGAGGGACGTCTCGGCCGGCTACGGCGACACCCAGGTGCTGTGGGGCCTGTCGCTCTCGGTCCAGAAGGGCCAGCTGGTCGCGCTCATCGGCGCGAACGGCGCCGGCAAGACCACCACCCTCAAGACCATCTGCGGCCTCGTCCGCACCACCGCCGGCACCCTCCGCTACCGGGACACGCCGCTCGTGGGCAAGCCGGTCCACGAGGTGGTGGACCTCGGGATCACGCTCGTGCCCGAGGGCCGGCAGCTCTTCCCGAAGATGACCGTGGAGGAGAACCTCCGCGCCGGCGCTTACCTCGGGCGCGCGAAGACGAACCGCGCGCGGAACCTCGACCGCGTCTACGAGACCTTCCCGCGGCTCCGCGAGCGGCGGACGCAGATCGCGGAGACCATGTCCGGCGGGGAGCAGCAGATGGTCGCCATCGGGCGGGCGCTCATGCAGGACCCGGAGCTCATCATGTTCGACGAGCCCAGCCTCGGGCTCTCGCCGCTCATGGTGAACGAGATCTTCCGGGTGATCCGGCAGCTCCACGACGAGGGGCTGACCGTGTTCCTCGTCGAGCAGAACGTGAACCAGACGCTCAAGGTCGCGGACTACTGCTACGTGCTCGAGAACGGGCGGGTGGTGCAGGAGGGCTCCGGCAAGGAGCTGGAGGCCGACCCGCGGGTGCGCGAGGCCTACCTGGGATTTTGATCGCGGAGCGCGAGCTCCGCCTTGGCCGCGCGCACGCGCGGTGAGAGGGACGCCATGGGCAAGATGGTCCTCCGGGATTCGACGCTCCTGCGCCAGCGCTGCCACGTGGGCGGCGAGTGGATCGACGCCGACGACGGCTCGACCATCGCCGTCCGGAACCCGGCCAGCGGCGAGGCGATCGGGACGGTCCCGAGGCTGGGCGCGGCCGAGACACGGCGCGCCATCGAGGCGGCGAGCGCGGCGTGGCCGGCCTGGCGGAAGCGGACGGCCAAGGAGCGCTCGAACCTGCTCCGGCGGTGGTCCGACCTCATCCTCGCCAACCAGGAGGACCTCGCCGTCCTCATGACCTCGGAGCAGGGCAAGCCGCTCGCGGAGTCGCGCGGCGAGATCGCCTACGCGGCGTCCTTCATCGAGTGGTTCGCGGAGGAGGCGCGCCGGATCTACGGCGACACCGTCCCCGGGCACGCGCCCGACAAGCGGATCCTGGTGCTGAAGGAGCCGGTGGGCGTCGTGGCGGCCATCACGCCCTGGAACTTCCCGGCGGCGATGATCACCCGCAAGGCCGGGCCGGCGCTCGCCGCCGGCTGCCCGGTGGTGCTGAAGCCCGCCACCGCCACGCCCTTCTCGGCCCTGGCGCTGGCCGAGCTCGCCGCCCGCGCCGGGATCCCGCCGGGGATCTTCAACGTGGTGACCGGCTCGTCGGGCGCGATCGGCAAGGAGCTGACCTCGAGCCCGCTCGTGCGGAAGCTCACCTTCACCGGGTCGACCGAGATCGGCAAGCAGCTCATGGAGCAGTGCGCCGGGACCGTGAAGAAGGTCTCGCTCGAGCTGGGCGGGAACGCGCCGTTCATCGTCTTCGACGACGCCGACGTCGACGCCGCGGTGGCCGGCGCCATCGCCTCGAAGTACCGGAACACCGGGCAGACCTGCGTCTGCACGAACCGCTTCCTGGTGCAGGACGGGATCCACGCGTCGTTCTCGGCGAGGCTCGTCGAGGCGGTCGGCGCGCTGAAGGTCGGCGACGGGCTCGAACCCGGCACGCAGCAGGGGCCGCTCATCGACACGAAGGCCGTCGCCAAGGTCGAGGAGCACATCGCCGACGCGGTGGCGAAGGGCGGGCGCATCCTCACCGGCGGGAGGCGCCACGCGCGCGGCGGCACGTTCTTCGAGCCGACCGTGATCGAGGGCGCCACGCCGGCGATGGCGGTGGCGCAGGAGGAGACGTTCGGGCCACTCGCGCCCCTCTTCCGCTTCCGGAGCGAGGAGGAGGCGCTCCGCCTCGCCAACGACACGCCCTACGGCCTCGCCTCCTACTTCTACACGCGCGACCTGGCGCGGGCCTTCCGCGTCGCCGAGGGGCTCGAGTACGGGATCGTCGGCGTCAACACCGGCCTCATCTCGACCGCCGAGGCTCCGTTCGGGGGCGTGAAGGAATCCGGGACGGGTCGCGAGGGATCGAAGTACGGCATCGAGGACTACCTCGAGGTGAAGTACGTCTGCCTCGGGGGCATCTCCTGATCGTCACGCCACCGCGACGCGCCCGGCCGCCGCGGCGGCGGGGCGACCCCAGCACCGCCGGGTGAGGGCGAGCGTGGCCAGGTGGACCGCGGCCACGAGCGCGACGCAGGCGCGCCAGCCGCCGAGGTGCCACGCCAGCGCCGGGACCACGCCGCCGGCGGCGCCGCCGAGGTAGTAGCAGGACAGGTAGGCACCGGAGGCGACGGAGCGCAGCCGCGGCGGCGCGACCTCGTTCAGGTGGCTGGCCGCGGCCGACTGCGCCACGAACGCGGCGCTGGCGCAGAGCGCGAGCCCCAGGACCACGGCGGGGAGCGCCGGTGCGAGCGTCAGGCCGCAGCCGGCCACCGCGGCGAGGAGCGCGAGGGCGAGCGTGCGGCGCGCTCCGATGCGGCCGATGAAGCCCCCCGCCACCGGCGTCACGGCCGCGCCGGCGAGGTAGACGGCGAAGATCGCGCTCAGCGCCGACGCGCCCAGCCGGAAGGGCGGCGCCGCCAGGAAGAAGGTCACGTAGGTGAACATCGCCACCTGGCCGAAGAGGACGTTGAACCCTGCGAGGAGCGTGGCGGCGAGCCGCGCGTTGCGCAGCTCGGCGGGCAGCGCCCGCAAGGCCGCGAGCCCGGGGGCGGCGCGCGGCGCCGGCGCGTCCGCCGGCAGCCACCGGCGCGTCAGCTC
>DASTGH010000687.1:0-6009 GCA_035719345.1 Anaeromyxobacteraceae bacterium | reverse complement strand
CCATGAAGAAGACCAAGGTCGGCGACTGGATGACCCCCAACCCCATCACCATCGACGCGGGCGCCACCATCGTGGAAGCCATCCACCTGCTCAAGGAGAAGAACATCCGCCGCCTGCCGGTCATGAAGGACGGCAAGATCGTCGGCATCGTGACGGAGCGGATGCTCCTCACCTTCTCGCCGGGCAAGTCGAGCTCGCTCGACACCTGGGAGCTGCATTACCTCCTGGCGCGCACCTCGGTGACGGAGGCCATGAACCCGAAGCCGCACACGGTCACCTCCGAGACCGACCTCGCCGACGCCGCCCAGCTCATCCACGACCGGAAGCTGAACGGCATCACGGTGGTGAACGAGCAGGGCGATCTGGTCGGCATCCTCACCACCACGAACGCGCTGGAGGCGCTCATCTACTTCGCGCGCGAGGCGACGCCGCCCCGCTAGCGGGGGAGGCCGGGCCGGCGGCCCTGCGCTACCCCTTCACCAGGAGCTTCAGCGCCACGGACAGCCCGAAGGCGATGACGAGCACCCGCATCCACGTCGCGGGCAGCCGCTGCGCCAGGTGGGCGCCCAGCCAGCCGCCGGCGATGGAGCAGATCATCATCACGCCCGCCTCCTGGAAGCGGACCGCGCCCAGCGCCACGAAGTAGACGGCGGCGATGCCGTTGATGAGGCAGGAGAAGAGCACCTTGAGCGCGTTCGCCGCCTGCAGGCCGTGCGGGATGAAGATGGCCATGCCCGCCAGCATGAGGATGCCGATCCCGGCGCCGAAGTAGCCCCCGTAGACGGCGATGAGGAGCTGGGCGATCCAGAGCGGCGCGGGGACGCGCGCCGTCGTCGACCCGGTCCGCGCCGCCACGAAGCGCGCCACCGGCGCCTGCGCCGCGAGGAGCGCGCACGCGAAGAGGATGAGCCAGGGCACCACCGCCCGGAACGACTCCTCCGAGGTGTGGAGGAGGAGCCAGGAGCCGCCGAGCCCGCCGACGAGGGACGGTACCGCCAGGACGAGCGCGCGGTGGCGCTCCTCGGCGAGGTGGCGCTGGTAGGCGAAGACCGAGGAGAGGGTGCCGGGCCAGACCGCCACCGTGTTCGTGGCGTTGGCGATGGTGGCGGGGAGCCCTGCTCCGAGCAGCGCCGGGAAGGTGATGAGCGAGCCGCCGCCGGCGATCGCGTTGATGACGCCCGCCGCGAACGCCGCCGTGCCGAGCAGGATCCAGGTCGTCACCGGGCGGCGACTCTAGCCCAAGCCCGCCCCCGCCGTGGGGCTACCCCGCGCCCCCGCCGCGCGGTACAGGTCACCGGGAGAGGTGGCCATGCGGCACATCCAGGACCGCGGCGAAGTCGTCCACTTTGCCGGCTTCCACGCGCTCTCGCCCGCGCTCGCCGCCGACGGCTCGCCCGCGTTCTCCGCCGGCGCGGGCGACGGACTGGCGCGCTGCGGGTGGGCGACGTTCTTCACCGCCATGGAGTCGCGGGGCCTGGCCGTGGCCTTCGACCCCGCGGACGCGACCTCCGCGCGCTTCGTGAAGGCAGTGGGCGCGCGCGGCGAGGGCGAGCCCCACGGCGGGCTCGGCGCCGCGGTGGCGCACTCGCGCCGTTTCTGGGGGGCGCTGTTCCCGGGGAAGAGCGGTTAGCGGCGGCCCTTCTTGCGCGGCTTCCCGGGCTTCTTCCCGGGGTGCGCGGCCCCTCTCCCCTTCCCTCTCCCCGACGGATGGGGAGAGCGGGACTGAGTCCCCGGCCTCGACCTGGTCGCGGTCCCGCGGGCTCCGGGCGCCTGCGCGCCCGCAGCCCTGCTCGCCCCCGGTTCGGGCGGCAGCCGCCCGAACCCCGACCTCGTCCCCGACCCCGCCTCCAGCCGCGACCCGTCCCGCGCCCTCGGCCCGCCCGCCTCGTCCTCGCCCGCGTCGCGTGCGCGCAGCGCCCGCCCACCCTCCACGAGCGCGAGGTCGATCTGACGCCGCTGGGGGCTCGCCGCGGTCACCTCGATGTCGAGCTCGTCGCCGACGCGGAACGATCGGCCGGTGCGCCGCTGCACGAGCGCGTGCAGGTCGAGGTCGAGCTCCCAGCCCTCCCCCAGGTCGTCGATCTTGACGAGCCCCTCCACCGACCACGGCTGGATCTCGACGAAGAGCCCGAACTCGACCACCGTCGCCACGACGCCCCGGAACCGCTCCCCCACCTTGTCCTGCATGAAGACGGCGGCGTAGTAGCTCGCGATCTCGCGCTCCACCGCCATGGCGGCGCGCTCGCGCTCGGAGGAGAGCGTGGCCACCGCCTCCAGGTCCTCGGCCGAGGGCGCGCGCTGGCCCGTCCACTCCGCCTTGAGGAGGCGGTGGACCATGAGGTCCGGGTAGCGCCGGATGGGCGAGGTGAAGTGGAGGTAGTGCTCGGCGGCGAGCCCGTAGTGCCCCTCGTTCGCCACGCTGTACTGCGCCTGCATCATGGCGCGGAGGAGGAGCTGGTTCAGCGCACGCTGCTGCGCGTGCCCCTCGAACGCGTGCAGGAGCCGGTTCAGCTCCTTCGGGCCGAGCGGGCCCTCCTGCACCTCGAAGCCGTGCAGGCGCGCCAGCTTGCGGAAGGCGTCGAGCTTCTCCTCGTCGGGGAGGCCGTGGATCCGGTACACGGTGGGGAGGTCGCGGTCGCCGAAGTGGCGCGCCACCGCCTCGTTCGCCGCCAGCATGAGCTCCTCGACGATGCGGTGGGCCTGGTTGCGCGGGCGGCGCTCCACGCCGGTGACCCGGCCCTCGTCGTCGAGCACGATGCGCGACTCCGGCAGGTCGAAGTCGATGGCGCCGCGCCGCGCGCGCATGGCGGTGAGCTTCACCTGCAGCTCGGCCATGAGCGCGAACGCCTCGCGGAACCGCTCGCGGTGCGCCAGCCGCTCGCCGGCCAGGACCCGCGCCACCTCCGTGTAGGTGCAGCGCGCCGCGCTCCGCATGACGCCGGGGTACAGCTCGGCGGAGACCGGCTCGCCGCGGTCGTCGACGAGGAGGTCGGCGACCATGCACAGCCGCTCCACGTCGGGGTTGAGCGAGCAGATCCCGTTGGAGAGCCGCTCCGGCAGCATGGGCAGCACCTGCGCCGGGAAGTAGACGCTCGTCCCGCGCCGCAGCGCCTCGGCGTCGAGCGCCGAGCCGGGCCGCACGTAGTGGGCCACGTCGGCGATGGCGACCACCGCGCGGTAGCGGGCCCGCCCCTTGCCCTGGACGCGCTCGACGTGGACGGCGTCGTCGAAGTCGCGGGCGTCCTCGCCGTCGATGGTGACGAGCGGGAGGGCGGTGAGATCCCGCCGCCCGGAGCGGTCCTCCTCGCGCACGTGGTCGGGGACGGCGGCCGCCTCCTCGCGCACGTCGTCGGGGAAGAGGTCGGAGAAGCCCTTCGCGTAGCTGACCTTCAGCACCTCGACGCGCGGGTCGCCCGGGCGGCCGATGCGCTCGATGACCTCGCCCTCGAGCTGGCCGTGCCCGGGCGCGAGCGCCACCTTCACCACGTCGCCGTCCTGGGCGTGGTGCGTCTCCGGGACGGCGATGGTGCCGGGCAGGTCGTCGCCGGCGGGGACGACGAAGCTCGAGCGGCCGCGCGCGTGGTAGGTGCCGAGCGCCCAGCGCCGCCGCCGCTCGACGACCTCGGCGATCTCGCCCTGGGTGCGCCCGCCGCGCCCCGGGACGATCTCGATGCGGACGAGGTCGCCGTCGAGCGCCTTGGCCGCCTCGGGCGGCGGCACGAACACGTCGTCGCCCTTGCCGTCGAGCCGCTTCACGAAGCCGTAGCCGTCGCGGTGCCGGGTGAGGGTCCCCACGATGCCGCGCCGCCGGCCGAGCGGCGTGCGCGTGCCCCCGCGCAGCGCCGCCCGCTGCCGCCCGGTCCGCTCGGCCGACGGGGCGGGCCGCGCGCCGGGCATGGAGAAGCGCTTCCCGTCGCGCAGGAGCTTCCCCTCGCGCGCGAGGTCGCGCAGCGCCCGCTTCACCTCCGTCCGCTCGCCGGGGTGGAGCTTCGCGCGCTGCATGAGCTCGCGCACCGAGAGCGCCTTGCCACCCGCCGCCCGCAGCGCGTCGACCAGCGCCGACGCCCGCGCCTCTCCCCCTGAACCCGTCGCCATGGCGCGGTGTTCTAGCGCGTGCCGGCGAGCGCGTCCAACCATCCGTCGCCACGCCCGTTTCCACGAAACTTTGGCGGGCCCATCATTGACGCGGAGTGACCATCGGATCGGCACGGAGCACTCGCTCTGTTGCGTGCGACATGTCGGCTGGTGTAAGTGAGCCTCGTCAAGCGTGAGCGAATTGAGCGCTCCCGCCGAAGCGACCAGCGTCGACCGCGACCTGGCTCACCGCGCCCGACCAGAACGGAAGTGCTCTGGAGGCGTTCACATGGCGAGTCGGTTCTCCTGCGCAGCGCAGCGCGTCGTCCTCCTCTCCGCGATCCTCATCGCGTTCCCCGCGCACGCGATCCCCTCGTTCGCCCGGAAGTACGGCACGAGCTGTCTCACCTGCCACACGGCGTTCCCGCGGCTCAACCCGTTCGGCGAGGCGTTCCGCCGGAACGGCTACCGCTTCCCCGGCGTCGACTCCGACTTCATCAAGCAGGAGACGGTGCCGCTCGGCAACGACGCCTCCAAGAAGCAGTTCCCGAACGCGGTCTGGCCGGCCTGGGTGCCCTCCATCCCCGGCCTCGCCTTCGGGGCGAACGGCACGGTCATCAGCCACCCCGACAAGAACTCCGAGGCCGGCCAGGCCGACAAGGCGCAGTTCACGCTCGACAACCTCATCGAGGAGGCGCACATCTGGGGCGGCTGGTCCATCGACGACAGCATCACGATGTGGTTCGAGGCCACCTTCACCCCGGACAGCGCGAACCTGGAACGGGCGCAGATCCTGTTCAACGACCTCCTCGGCCCGAAGCACGCCGTGAACCTCGTCGTGGGCCGGGGCGTGCCGACGCTCTCGGCGTTCTCTCCGCACTCGTCCTACGTGAACGACGACCAGTTCGTGACGATCGTGGTGCCCTCCATCTACGGTTCCGGCGACGCGGGCTGGCAGCTCGCCGACAACTTCAACATGGTCGAGCTGAACAGCGTCCTCGCCGGGCGCCTGGAGCTGGGCGTGGGCCTGAACGCCGGCTCGCACGTCGAGTCGATCCGCGCCACCGAGAACGTCTACGGTCACGCCGCCTACAAGTTCGGGGGGATGCGGCTCGACGGGGAGGGCTCGACCGGCTCGACCGACGTGCAGCGACCGTGGGCCGAGACGGCGCTCACCGTCCACGGCTTCGCGAGCCACGCGAACTCCACCTTCACCGACGCCGCCAGCGCGGTCCAGCAGGACGTCTCCAACGCCTACGGCGTGGGGGCGCGGCTGCAGGTGGACTCGCTCGAGCTCAACGTCGAGGGCTACCTCGACAAGCACGACCACGCCACCGCCGTGGCCGGCCCGGACGGCCGCGCCGGGTCGGTGGACGTGAAGGTGGGCTGGGCCGAGCTGTCCTACATCCTCTACCCCTGGCTCGTGCCCGCGGTGCGCGTCGAGTACGTCCGCCTCGAGCCGGGCAACGGCGGCGTCGCCACCAGCTGGACGCACATCAGGCCGGGCGTGGCCTTCCTCGTGCGTCCCAACGTGAAGCTCACGCTGTACGGCGACATCGAGATGGCGAGCGGCACGCCCGACCAGGGCGGCAGCTGGAGCGGGGTGGGGGGCACGGTCGGGACGGTCACACCGACGGACCCGAACACGTCGATCGGTGCCCAGTTCGCCTCGCTCAACCTCGGCCTGTTCTTCGTGTTCTAGGGGGAGGCGCCATGCACGCATGCTCGCTCCGCCGCGCCGCCGCGCTCGCCCTGGCCGCCGCCGGCTGCGCCCTCGCCGGCCCCGCCCTGGCCGAGGGCGGGACGGTGAAGGGCAAGGTCGACGCCACCCCGCCCAAGTACCTCGAGGACACCGTCGTCTACCTGAAGGAGGTCCCCGGGAGCTACGCGAAGAAGACGCACGCCTACGACCAGAAGGGCATGCGCTTCATCCCG
>DASTGH010000686.1:0-12002 GCA_035719345.1 Anaeromyxobacteraceae bacterium | reverse complement strand
GCTCCCATTTCGACTCGCCTCGGGTTCATCGTGCACGGCATCCTGCTCGTCGACGGCGACAGGAACTTCCGAGAGGCCCTCGCCATCGCGCTCCGGCTCGACGGGGCGGTGGTGGCGACCGCCGCCAGCGTCCGCGATGCGCTGCGGCTCCTCGCCGGCGCCGCGTTCGCGCTGGTGGCGGTGGACGGCCTCCTGCCCGGCGCCGACGAGCTCGTGCAGGCGCTCGCGCGCTCCGAGGCGTGCGTGGTGGTGACCGGCCCGCACCCGGAGCTCCTCGCCCGCGCCGCCGCGCGCCACGGCGTCCCCACGCTGGAGAAGCCCTTCGGCGCGTCCGCGCTCGCGGCGTGCGGCCGGGGCGGAGTCCCGCTGGCTCGGGGCGCCTAGGGCACCAGCGTCGCGGCCGCCCGGGCGATGAGGTTGATGTTCTCGGCGCCGACGGTGAGCGCGAAGACCGCCACCACCGACGCGGCCAGCGCGAAGGAGAGCGGCGCGGCCGGCGCGGGCTCCTCGACGCCCTCGGGCGCGCGCATGTACATGTAGACGACGACGCGCAGGTAGTAGTACGCGCCGAGCGCCGAGGTGAGCACGCCGGCGATGGCGAGCCCGTAAGCGTGCGCGTTGACGGCCGCCTTGAAGACGAGGAGCTTGCCGACGAAGCCGGCCGTCGGCGGGATCCCCGCCAGCGACAGCATGAAGACGGCCATCGCGAAGGCGAGCGCCGGCCGCCGCCGCGCCAGCCCCGCCAGCCGCGACAGGTCCCACTGATCCGCCGGCTCGTCTCCGGGCGCGGCGCCGCGCCGCTCCAGCGCGCCCACCACCGCGAACGCCCCGACCACGGTGGCGGTGTAGGCGGCCAGGTAGAAGAGCAGCGCGGAGAGCGCGCTCTCGCGCGCGCCGGCGGCGCCGGCCGAGACGACCGCCACCAGGAGATACCCGGCGTGCGCGATGGAGGAGTAGGCGAGGAGCCGCTTGACGCTCCGCTGGGGCAGCGCCAGGAGGTTCCCGAAGATCATGGTGAGGAGCGCGAGCAGGGTGAGGATGGGGCCGAGGCCCGCGTCCCCCGCCGGCCCCGCCCAGGCCGCGATCACGAGCCGCGTCAGCACCGCGAACGCAGCCGTCTTCACGCCCGCGGCCATGAAGGCGGTCACCGGCGTGGGCGCGCCCTCGTACACGTCGGGCGTCCACAGGTGGAACGGGACCGCCGCCACCTTGAAGGCGAGCCCGGCCGCGACCAGGCCGAGGCCGACCACCTCCAGCGCCACGAGGTCCGCCTGGGCGCGGCCCACGCCCGAGAACAGCGTCGACCCGGTCGCCCCGTAGACGAGCGCGGTGCCGTAGAGGAGCAGCGCCGACGAGAAGGCGCCGAGGAGGAAGTACTTGAAGGCGGCCTCGGCCGGCTTGCGCCCGCGCCGCATCCAGGCGGCGAGCGCGTAGGTGGAGAGGCTCATCACCTCGATGGCGATGAAGGCGAGGAGGAGGTCGGCGACCATGCCGAGGAGCACCATGCCGACGGCCGCGAAGAGCGCGAGGGCGTAGAACTCGCCCCGCTCCGCCCCGCGCGCGTGCAGCCAGGGCGCGCCGATGAGCGCGGAGAGCACGAGCCCACCGCAGATCGTGACGGTCACGAAGACCGAGAAGGAGTCGACCACCGCCTGGCCGCCGAAGATCCGGCCGGCCGGCGGCACCGCCACCGCCGCCAGGGCGGCGAGCGCAGCCGAGGCCACCGCCAGCCAGGCCTGGTAGCCGCGCCGCTCCGAGGTGAGGAACACCTCGGAGAGGAGGAGGACGAGGGCGCCCATCGTCAGGACGGCGACGGGCAGCATGGCGGCGAAGTCGGCGGCGGGGAACCCGGTCATGTCACTCCCTCCCGCCGGCGAGGCCGGCCAGCGCGGGCGGCTGCGTCCCGGTGCTGGGCGCGCGCGACGGGTCGGCGTCGCGCAGGCGCTGCTCCACCGCGGCGAAGCGCCCGAGGAGCCGGTCCACCGGCGCGCGCGCC
The DNA here is from genome assembly GCA_035719345.1 of Anaeromyxobacteraceae bacterium. Taxonomy (GTDB): domain Bacteria; phylum Myxococcota; class Myxococcia; order Myxococcales; family Anaeromyxobacteraceae; genus Anaeromyxobacter_A. The sequence continues at coordinate 10,006 of DASTGH010000686.1, read as the reverse complement.
GGGTCGAGGAAGCCCTGCGGGGCGAGGCCCATCACCACCACCAGCACGAGCAGCGGCGCCATGACCACCCACTCGCGCAGCGAGAAGTCGAGGAGGCGGGCGTTCTCGTCCTTCGTCAGCTTCCCGAAGAACACATTCTCCACGAGCAGCAGCATGTAGACGGCGCCGAGGATGACGCCGGTGGCGCCCACCGCCGAGAACCACGGCGCGTGCGCCAGCTTCGCCAGCCAGGTGCCGGAGAGGATGAGGAACTCGCCCACGAACCCGTTCGTGCCGGGGAGCCCGATGGAGGAGAGCGTCACGACCACGAACACCGCCGCGATCCAGGGCACGCGGCGGGCGAGGCCGCCGTACTCGGCGATGGCGCGGGTGTGGCGCCGCTCGTAGAGGACGCCCACCAGCAGGAAGAGCGCGCCGGTCGACACGCCGTGGTTCAGCATCTGGTACACGCCACCGGTGAGCCCCTCGGCGGTCAGCGCCATGAGCCCGAGCATGACGAAGCCCATGTGCGAGACGGAGGAGTAGGCCACGAGCCGCTTCATGTCGCGCTGCATGAGGCACATGAGCGCGCCGTAGACGATCCCGATCACCGCCAGCGTCGCGATGGCCGGACGGTAGTGGAGCGCCGCCTGCGGGAAGAGCGGCAGGGCGTAGCGGAAGAAGCCGAACGTCCCCATCTTGAGGAGCACGCCGGCCAGGATGACGGACCCGGCGGTGGGCGCCTCGGTGTGCGCGTCGGGCAGCCAGGTGTGGAGCGGGAACATCGGCACCTTGACCGCGAAGGCGAGCGCGAAGGCGAGGAAGAGCCAGCGCTCGGCGCCGCCGGCCAGCGTCAGCGCCTGGCGCACCTGCACGTAGTCGAAGCTGCCGGCCGAGACGCCGACGTAGATGATGGCGACGAGCATGAGCACGCTCGCCACGAAGGTGTAGACGAAGAACTTCACCGTCGCGTAGAGCCGGTTGTCGGAGCCCCAGATCCCGATGAGCAGGTACATCGGGACGAGCACCGCCTCCCAGAACACGTAGAAGAGGACGAGGTCGAGCGCGGCGAAGGAGCCGAGCATCGCCGTCTCCAGCACGAGCATGGCGATGGTGAACTCCTTCACCCGATCGTGGATCGCGTTCCAGGCGGAGAGGAGGACGATGGGCGTGAGCGCCGTCGTCAGCATGACGAGGAGCAGCGCCACGCCGTCGAGGCCCATGTGGTAACCGATGCCGAGGCTCCGGATCCAGGCGGCCTTCGTCTCGAACTGGAACTCGGCCCCGCCGGCGGACGGGTCGAACCCGAACCACAGGCCGAGCGAGGCGAGGAAGGTGGCGATGGAGACGACGAGCGCCAGCGCCTTGTGCTGCCCACCCTCGGCGGCCGGGAAGAACGCGCCGAAGATCGCGCCGGCGAGCGGCAGGAAGACGACGATGGAGAGGAGATCGAGGCTCACCGGGTGCCTCCCACGCCGACCCAGACCCAGAAGAGGATGCCGGCGGCGGCGAGCGCCATGACCGCCGCGTAGCGCTGCGCGTCGCCGTTCTGCACGACGCGGAACGCCTTGCCCAGCCCGGCCGCGAGGCGGGCGCTGCCGTTGACGAGGAGGCCGTCGATGATGAACGAGTCGACGACGCGCCACAGCGTCCAGGCGACGCCGCGGATGGGCTTCACCACGAACAGGTCGTACAGCTCGTCGACGCGGAACTTGTCGAGCGTGAAGCGGTACAGGCCGGGTGCCGCCTGGACCACCTTCTCCGGCGTGCCGCGCCAGGCGCCCGCGTACATGGCCCAGGCGAGCGCGGCGCAGCCGATGGCGATGGCGGCCGCCACGAGGAACGGCCAGAGCGCGACGTGCGGCTCGACCCCGAGCCGCTCGTAGGCCTGCGCGAAGACGGGCTCCGTGAACTCGCCGAAGACCTCGCCCCAGTGGCCGAACGCGGCCACCTTGGGAAGCCCGAGGACGAGCGCGACCACCGAGAGGCCGGCCAGGACCCAGAGCGGCACGTACATGAGCGGCGAGGACTCGTGGGCGTGGGCGGCGGCCTCGGTGCGCGGCTTCCCGGCGAAGGTGAGCGCGAAGAGGCGCGTCATGTAGAAGGCGGTGCCGGCCGCGGCGAGCGTGCCGAGCGCGTAGGCGAGCTTGCCGGCCCAGGGGACGGCCGCGTTGTGGCTGAAGAGCGCGCCCGCCAGGATCGCGTCCTTGGAGAAGAAGCCGGAGAGCGGCAGGACGCCGGTGATGGCGATGGTGGCGATGAGGAAGGTCCAGGCGGTGTGCGGCATCTTCCGCCACAGCCCGCCCATGTTCCGGATGTCGGTGTCCTCGTGCATGCCGTGCATGACCGAGCCGGCGCCGAGGAAGAGGCAGGCCTTGAAGAAGGCGTGGGTGACGAGGTGCAGGACGCCGGCGAAGAACGCGCCCGCGCCCACGCCGATGAACATGAACCCGAGCTGGCTCACGGTGGAGTAGGCGAGGACCTTCTTGATGTCGTTCTGGGCGAAGGCGATGGCGGCGGCGACGACGGCCGTGGCGGCGCCGACCAGCATGACGACCGCCATGACGCCGGGCACGAGCGCGAAGAGGAAGCTCGTCCGCGCCACGAGGTAGACGCCGGCGGTGACCATGGTCGCCGCGTGGATGAGGGCGGAGACGGGCGTCGGGCCCGCCATGGCGTCGGGCAGCCACACGTAGAGCGGGAGCTGCGCGCTCTTGCCGGTGCAGGCGAGGAAGAGCATGAGCGCGGCGAAGGCGAGCGCCCAGCCCGCGGTCTTCCCGGCGAAGACGCCGGTCGCCATGGCGGCGCCGGGGTCGACCCCCTTCGCCATCGCCGCCATCTGCCCGTACTCGGCGGTGCCGAAGAGCGCGAGCAGCGTGAAGAGGCCGAGCAGGAAGCCGAAGTCGCCGATGCGGTTCACGACGAAGGCCTTGCGGCCGCAGTAGGCCTTCTGCGCGTCGGTGTACCAGAAGCCGATGAGCAGGTAGCTGCAGAGGCCGACGCCCTCCCAGCCGACGAAGGTGAGGACGAGCGAGTCGCCGAGGACGAGCGTCATCATCGCCGCGACGAACAGGTTCAGGTACGTGAAGAAGCGGGCGTATCCGAAGTCGTCCTCGTGGCTCATGTAGGACGACGAGTAGACGTGGATGAGCGAGCCGACGCCCGTGACGACGAGCGAGAGCGTCCCGGAGAGCCGGTCCATGAGCAGGCCCCAGGACACGTCCACGACCGCGCGGCCTCCCTCGCCCGGGACGCGGAACCAGGTGCCGCCGCGGAGGTGCAGCGTCTGCCCGTCGGCCACCCAGTAGAAGCCGATGCACGAGATGACGAACGCCGCGACCATGACGCCGATCGCGACCAGCGCGGCGTTCGCCCGGCCGAGCTTGCGCCCGATGGCGCCGTTCACGACGGCGCCCGCCAGGGGCAAGGCGATGATGAGCCAGAGATACGACTGCGCCGCGGCCGCACCACCAGCGGAAGGGGGCATAGGGTGGGCCGAAGGATTACCCTGCCGAGCGGGCCCTGGCAACAGGGTTGTTCCAGGGGTTTCGCGGTGCTATGCGACCCCCATGGCGACCGGGGAAGCGGCCGCGGAGCGGTCGGCGGAGGTCCGCAAGATCCCGAAGGCCGATCGGCTCCTCGCGGCGGCCCAGGCCGCCGGGCACGTCGCCCGTCTGGGGCATGGGCCGGTGATGGAGGCGGTGCGCGGGGCGCTCGACGGCGTGCGCGCCCGGATCTTCGCCGGGGAGCCCTGCCCCGCGGCGGCGGACATCGAGTCGGCGCTGCTGGTCCGCCTGGCGGCCGGGGCCAAGGGATCGCTGCGGCGCGTGATCAACGCGACGGGCGTCGTGGTCCACACCAACCTCGGGCGGGCGCCGCTCTCGGAGGCGGCGCTGGCCGCCATGGCCGAGATCGGCGGCGGCTACGCGAACCTCGAGTACGACCTCGACCAGGGCGAGCGGGGCGATCGCTACGGCCACGCGGCGGCGGCGCTGTGCCGGCTCACCGGTGCCGAGGACGCGGTCGTCGTCAACAACAACGCGGCGTCGGTGCTGATCGCGCTCGCGGCGCTGTGCGGGGCCAGGCCGACCTCGTCCTCGTCCCCCGAGGTGATCATCTCCCGCGGCCAGCTCGTCGAGATCGGCGGGGGGTTCCGCATTCCCGACGTCCTCCGCCGCTCGGGCGCCGCGCTCGTCGAGGTCGGCACCACCAACCGCACCTACGCCCGCGACTACGAGGCGGCGCTGACCGATCGCACGCGCATGCTGCTGTCGGTGCACCGCTCGAACTTCCGGCTCTCCGGGTTCACCGCCGACGCCGCCCTCGACGAGCTCGTGGCGCTCGGGCGGCGCCACGGGCTGTGGGTGATGGACGACCTCGGCTCGGGGACGCTCCTGCCGACCGCGCCGCACGGGCTCGGGCACGAGCCGGCCGTCCAGGAGCGCGTCGCGAGCGGCGCCGACCTCGTCTGCTTCTCCGGGGACAAGCTGCTGGGAGGGCCGCAGGCGGGCCTCCTCGTCGGGCGTCGCGAGGCGGTCGCGCTCGTGAAGAAGCACCCGCTCATGCGCGCGCTGCGCGTGGACAAGGTGACGCTGGCGGGTCTCGCCGCCACGCTCGCGCACTACGAGCGGGGCGAGGCGCTGGAGCAGATCCCCGTGTGGCGGGCGATCGCCCAGCCACTCCATGCCCTCGAGGCGCGTGCGCGAGGCTGGCGCGAGGCGCTCGGCGCCGTCGCGCCGGACGCGGCCGTGCGCGAGAGCACGTCGGTGGTCGGCGGCGGGTCGCTGCCGGGCGTCACGCTTCCGACCTCGGTCCTGGCGCTGCCCTCGTCGGACCCGGACGCCCTCGCGGCGCGGCTGCGGCATGCAGATCCGCCCGTGATCGGGCGCATCGAGGACGGCGCGGTCGCGCTCGATCCGCGGACCGTGCTCCCTGGCGAGGACGAGGCGCTGGTCGCGGCGGTGCGCCGGGCGTCCGCTGCGCCGAGCTAGCCGCTGGCCTCCCGCCCCGCGCCCCGCGCCGTCGCGGGCGCGCGCGAGACCTCGACCAGGACGCGCGACAGCTCGGCCGGCGGAGTCGGCTTGGCGAGGTGATGATCGAACCCGGCGTCGGTGGCCTGCTGCACGTCGGCCGGCGCCGCGTACCCCGTCAGCGCGACGAGCGGGATGTCCCGGACGTCGGGATCCCGTCGAATCGCGCGAGCGACGTCGTACCCGCTCATCCCCGGCAGGCCGATGTCGCAGAGGACGGCGTCCGGGCGGACCGCCCGGACCAGCTCGAGCGCCTCCCGGCCCGTGTGCGCGATGTGGACGGTATGCCCGAGGATCTCCAGCACCTCCCCGAGCACCAGGGCGGCGTCCTGGTCGTCCTCCACGGCGACGATCCTCAGGCGGCGGGACGCCTCCTGCGGCGGTCGCAGCGGCTCCACCGCCGGCGGGACGGCCTGCATGGGGAGTCGCACGGTCAGCTCCGTCCCGGTCCCCGGCCCGTCGCTCTGGGCCTCGACCGTTCCACCGTGCAGCTCGACGAGCCCCCTCACCAGCGCGAGGCCGAGGCCGAGCCCGGCCCCGCCGCGATCGAGCGTGCCCTCCCCCTGCTCGAACGGCCGGAAGAGCCGGTTCTGCAGCTCCGGCGCGATGCCGATGCCCGTATCCCGTACGCGGACGACGGCCTCCCGTCGCGCACCGTCGATGTCCAGGCTGAGCAGCGCGTGGCCGCGGTGCGTGAACTTCGCGGCATTCTGGAGAAGGTTTCCGAGGACCTGGACGATTCGCGTCGGATCGCAGTCGACCCACACCTCGTTGCGCGGGAGCTCGAGCCGGAGCTCGATCCCCTTCGCCTGGAACGCGAACCGGTTCTCGTCCGCCGAGCGGCGGGCCAGATCGACGAGGTCGAGCCGGGACTTCTGGAGGCGGATCTTCGCGCGGGTGATGCGGCTGGCGTCGAGGAGGTCCTCCACCAGACGCGTGAGCTGGCCAACCTGGCGATCGACGATGGCACGGGCCGAGCAGGCCTCCAGGCTCCCGGCCCTCGCGCAGTCCATGACGAACAGGGCATTGCGCGCCGCGGCGAGCGGATTGCGGAGCTCGTGCGAGAGGACCGCCAGGAACTGCTCCCTCCGCCGATCCAGCTCCCGCAACGCCTCCTCGGCCTGCTTCTGGGCGGTGATGTCCCCGCACGTCCCGACGATACGCACCCCGACGCCCGCCCCGTCGCGCTCGACGACACGCGCCCGGGCGAGCATCCATCTCCACTCCCCCGAGGCGGCGCGGACGCGATGCTCGAAGGTGATGGTGTCGGTGGCACCGCCGATCGCTCTCGAGACCTCCCGCTCCACGATGGGGAGGTCGTCGGGATGGATGTAGCTCGCGAGCTGCGGCATGCACGTGGGCGTCTCGTCGGGCGAGTGGCCGAGCAGCTCCGCCCATCGCGGGCCCTGGTAGATCTCGTCCGCGCGGACGTTCCAGTCCCACACGACCTCGCTCGTCGCATCGAGCGCGAGCCGCAGCCGCTCCTCCGACGCGTGGACAGGGTCCTTCATCGTCGGGCATCATGGCATCCCGCGCGGCGCCGCGGGCAGCGCAGTGCGGGCGCCGGGGTGGTGGCGTGTGAGCGCCCGACACAGCCGCGCCGCGTCGCCCCGCCGCGGCGCCCGCCGCGCTGCGGGCACGGGCAGCGCCCCCCGCCGAGGGCCCTGCCCTGGCGAGGCGGCGGGACGCAAGGCCGCGCGCGGGATAGACTCGGACCATGACCGCCGCGCTCCTCGCCCTCGCGCTCTCCGCCGTCTCGACGAGCAAGATCGGGGTCGTCGTGCTCGGGGACGACCCGACCTCGCAGACGATCCTGGGCGCCTGCCCCGCGACGGTCGTGGCGCCACTCACCGCCACCTCGAGCTTCGGGGCGGCGCTCACCACGTACCGCTCCGCGTGCACCGGTGGGACGATCGTGGCGCGGCTGGACGCGGCGTTCATCAACACCGGCAACCCCGGGGTGGACGCCGTCAACTACTGGATCACGGGGTTGATCCTGGTGAACGGGATGGGCGTCCGGCCGGACTGGGTGGAGGGGCCCGCCGGCGTGACCTACGCCACACCGGCGCTGCACGCCACATTCTGGACCACCCTCGCCGATCAGATCTCGGGGTCCACGTTCCAGCCCATCGTCGGGCGGCTCGATCCCACGACGCCGGCGAGCGACTTCTGTCCGACCGCCACCGCCCTGGCGGCGAAGCTGTACACGTGGGGCTGGAGCTGGCTCGCGCGGACCTCCACCTTCACCCAGAACCCCACCACCGAGGCTACCACCACGCTCGGCTATCGCACCGTCAGCTCGACCTGCACGGCCCTCGCCGGGAAGCCGCTCTTCCTCACGGAGGCGGGCCCGACCGCCGTGCCCTGGCCGGCGGGGGACGTGTCGTGGCTGGCGTGGCTCGACGGTCAGGTGCAGTCCGAGGCGCAGGCCGCGGCGGCGTTCGAGGCCGGCGGGGCGGTCGCGCCCACGCTTGCGCCGGTCGCCGCGGCGCTGGCCGCGTATCTGCAGAACCCTCAGCCCCCGGACGCCGGGTCGCCGGACGGCGGCGCGGACGGAGGGACCTCCGGCGCCATCGGCGGTGGGACCCCGGGCGCGCCGGATGGCCCGCCCGGACCGGGGCCCAGCTCGACGTGCTCCAGCTCGGGCCCGGGGATCGGACTCCTCGCGCTCGTCCCGGTGCTGGCGCTGCTCAGGCGCAGGCGGGCGCGGTGACGGCGCCGCACCGTCGCCTCACGGCGTGAAGCGGTACCCGTAGCCCCGCACCGTCTCGAGGTGGCGCGGGCTCTCCGCGTCGTCGCCGATGTGGCTGCGTAGCCGCGCCACGAAGTTGTCGACCGTCCGCGCCGTCCCGGTGTAGCGCGTCCCCCACACCGCCTGCATGAGCTGCTCGCGGCTGTAGACGCGCCCGGGGTGGCCGACGAAGAAGGCGAGCAGGTCGAACTCGCGCGCGGTGAGCGTCACCTCCTTGCCCGCCACGGTGAGCCGCCGGGCCTCCAGGTCGACCTCCGCGGCCCCGAACGTCCGCCGCTCCGCCTCCACGGCCGCCGCCCCGCGCCCGCGCCCGCGGCCGCGGCGCAGCGCCGCGGCGATGCGCGCCAGGAGCTCCTTCAGCGAGAACGGCTTCACGACGTAGTCGTCCGCGCCGAACTGGAGGCCGGCCACCTTGTCCGCCTCCTGCCCCTTGGCCGAGAGGATGAGGATGGGGATCTCGGGGTCCGACTCGCGCAGCGCCCGCACCAGGTCGAGCCCGCCCATCTTCGGAAGCATGACGTCGACGAGCACGAGGTCGGGCCGCTCGGTGCGCGCCATGACGAGCCCGGCCTCGCCGTCCATGGCCGAGCGCACCGTGTACCCCTCCATCCCGAGGTTGAGCTGCAGGCCCCGGAGGATGGAGGGATCGTCCTCCACGACGAGGATGCGCCCCTTCACGCCGCGCGCTCCCCCGGCGCCGCCGCCGGCAGGGTGATGGTGAAGGCCGCGCCCTCCCCGCGGGCGGAGGCGACGCTCACGCGCCCGCCGTGCGCCTTGACGATGTGCTTCACCATGGCGAGCCCCAGGCCGGAGCCCTCGATGGTGCGATCGAGCGGGTCCTTGGCGCGGTAGAACTTCTCGAAGATGCGCTTCTGGTCGGGCGCGTCGATGCCCGGCCCGTTGTCCGCCACGGTGAGGTGCACCGCGCCGCCCTCCGCCCGCGCCGAGACGGTGATCCTCTTGTCCGGCCCCGTGTACTTGTACGCGTTGGTGAGGAGGTTGACGAGCACGTCCTCGAGCGCGTCGGGGTCCACGTGGACGCGCGGCAGCGCCGGCGGCAGCTCGCGCCGCAGGTCGGCGGGCGCGTGCAGGAGCTGCGGCTCCAGCGCCGCGAGCGCGCGGTCGACGAGCGGACCGAGGTCGCAGGTCTCGAAGCGGTAGGTGCGCCGCCCCGATTCCATGCGCGCCCAGTCGAGGAGCCGGTTGATGAGCGCCGAGAGCCGCGCCACCTCGTCCGAGATGATCTCCAGCGCCTCGCGCTGCCGCGCCGGGTCGTCCGCCAGCCGGCCCATCTGCAGCGTCTCCACGAACATGCGGATGCTGGTGAGCGGCGTGCGCAGATCGTGCGAGACCTTGTTGACGAAGTCGGTCTGCAGCCGCGCCACCTTGGCCTCGCGGTAGATGATGCCGACGGTGGCGGCCGTGCCGATGATGGTGGTGGCCACCAGCGCCACGATGAGCGTGCCGAAGAGGTAATCGCGCGCCGCCGACCCGAAGACGAGGATGAGGATGCCGACGGTGAGCAGCATCGCCGCGGGCACGAACACGAACCCGATGACGAGCGGCAGCACGCGGCGCATCTTCACGGCGCGATCTTAGCCGCCGCGGGCGCGCGACGCCGGAAAGCGGAGCCCGGGGGCTCCGCGGACCTCAGGACAGGGCGCTACGGGGTCCCGACGGACAGGTCGACGATGCCGTTCACGTGCTTCGCCGGGTTGAGCACGCCCGAGGCGTCGATGGCGTCGCCGTGGCAGCGGTGGCAGTCGGTCTGGGCGAGCCCCGGCGCGTGATCGGCGGGAGGCACACCGTGGCAGCGGCCGCAGCCGACGGTCCCCGCCGCCGCGTTCCACGCCGGCGCCAGCACGACGTCGCCCGTCCGACCGTTGAGGCCGTTGCCGTGGCAGTAGACGTTGGAGCAGGTGCGCGTGGCGGGGTCGTAGGCGGGCGCGCCGGCCCGGCTCGCGCCGGCCTGCGTCCGGCCCGCGATGGCCGCCGGGTCGTCGAAGCGCACCACGGCCGGGGCCGGCAGCGGCTTCCCGTTCTCGTCGAAGATGTGCCCCGGCTGGTTGGGGTCGGTGACGTCGAGGTGGCACTGCAGGCACGCGATCGGCGCGCGCGGCAGCGCCCCCGCCGCCACCGAGCCCGACAGATCGATGCCGTGCGCCAGATGCGCGTCCTTCGCCGGAGGCGTGCCGTGGCAGCGACCGCACTGCTGCTCCGGTGTCCGGGGAGCCTCCGCCGCGAC